>JAHDGF010000078.1 GCA_020627785.1 Saprospiraceae bacterium | reverse complement strand
CGACCCTCGGTACCACAAACCGATGCTCTAACCAACTGAGCTACAACCACCATTTGGTGATGCAAATATAGAAAACCCTATTGAACTATCAAGCCTTGTTATCTAATCTTTAATCCTTTGCAACATTTCTCAAATTCATCAAATCCTATTATAAAATCTGTTGTTTTTGCGCTTTCTACTTGCTTTTTTTGGAGAAATTTTAAATTTTTGCAAGGCTGAAAGCAGCAGATTTAGAGCCATAATCGATTAAGTTATCGAAGCGATAAAACCTTCATAATCATTGATTTAAATAAAGGTTTATGGTGAAATCAAAATTCAGAAGTCTCTTATTAATATGAGTACTTTGTTGGGAAACGAATACCCAAGATGTATCAAATTGTTATTAATTTTTTAACTCTTAAATATTTATTATCCAATGAATCTAGTATTAAAATTTTCTTTGATTCTATTATTTCTAAGTTTTGGAACTTCTCAAGTCCATGCCCAGAAATCTGAGACAGAGCAAAAATTAAGCGAATCTGTTGAAGTTTCTGAAAAGGAGCCAAAACTGGATGAATTGGGATCTAAATTATTCACAAACTATGCTTGGTTAAAAGACCAAATTGATCCCCAGAATTGCAAGGGATGCACCATTACTGAACTTACAGATAATGTGCGAAACATTAATTACCTTATGATAGACGATGGTTCTGGGCCCAAAATGTATGATGCAAGCGGTAAATACTACTGCGCACCCTATGAAGGCTTCAGTTGTATAGAATTCTATAAGCTGGAGGAATCAGAAGAAGTCTGGAAGAGTAAATCATAAATTTTAAACGAAGGGCCGCATTTATGTGGCCCTTTTTACATCAAGCTGTAAATCATATAACCACTCATCGCAATCATCAAGGCATCTTCAATGATGGTAACCGTGCTCATAGGAAGATTGAAGATCGCACCTAAACAAGCACATTGAATTTCGTTTTTTTGTACCACGCTCTGTAGGACACCTATGATACTTATAGTCATGACGCCAAAGGCAATGATATTCGTCAACAGGGGATTAAAATTAAGGAGATAGCTGAGTCCCAGCCCTAGTTCAATGAAGGTGTATACAAAAGCCCAGCCCCGCCATTTTTTAGCGATGATATCATATCCAACATAGCTATCCGCAAAGCCTCTTAAATCCATCATTTTAAAAAAGGAAAAAACTAAAAAGAATCCCGCCATGAAATGTCTCATCCATATCCTTGGCTCAAAGGCACCATTGAACCATTGAATGGCTAAGGTCGTGATTAGAATATAGCCAAAGACCAATAAGATCGGTCGATAGGTCTCAAGCCAATTTCTTTCTAGAGCTTTTTCACTGCCTGCCACCAACGCTGAGGAAGGATTTTCAGAAATGGAGTATTTAGCATCCACAGATTTTAAGGTAGATTCAAGAGATTGAATAGAGACGGGCGCATTGAGGAGAGCAACCGCTGAATCAGTGGCCTTGTCAACATCCACCGAAGTCACTTCAGGAAGTGCCTCTAGCGCTGACTTTACTTTGGCTACACAACTCATGCAGCTCATGCCACCAATAGTATAATTGGCCCGTGTACCAGTATTGTTCAGTATGTTCAATTCTTCCATCATCTTTCCTTTCATAATAGACACAAAAAAATCCCGTTTGTTATCAAACCAACGGGATTTTTTTGAACTTTATCTATTGTAGGGTTTTCATTTTATTATTTATGCGCTCCAAAGTAACTGTGCTCAAAATTGTGTAGAGTCTCTTTTAATCTTTCAATGTAACTCACATCGGTTGTCTGCTTAGACTTCATGCTGTAAACTAACAATTGATGCAGCTGCCCAAGCTTCTTACCGTAAGCACTTAGCATTTTCCCGTCTGCATCAGCCGAAGGAAGTTTAATTCTTTGATGCAAAAAATACTGACTTACAATGTGTTGAATTTCTTCCGCGTGCGTTTCTTTATTAACGACCCATCTTACCAATTGATTATAGTTAGGCTGTGCTGAAGCAGAAATCTCATTGATTTGAGTCATCGCTTTTTCGATGGTACTAATGTGCTCATACATCAATGCCACTCGCAGTGAGTCACCATAGATTCCACATGGTACTTCACAGTGATCTGCTCCTAGGCTTGCTATTTCAGCCTGAAGTGCGGCAATTTTCTGAAGGTCTGCCTGACCATCGAAGGATACTCCTTGTGCTTGTACGCTCAAGGCAAATGTGGCGATCAGTAGGGTATATAAAATTTTCATTCTCTTGGTTTATTTTTAGTAAAGCTACTTATTATGTACAAATAAGCCGGTGGCAAGGTTCATTAATTTCGTGCATTTTTGAATATTATATCGATAATTAAACCTTTAGTTCTTCTAAGCCATTCGATTTAATCTGCTTTAGTGTAACTTCCGCCATGGATTCTTTCCATTCATCGTTCCGCTTCAATGACTTTCGCAAATTTTCGGCAATGAAGTCGTGATTTAATTTGGCTCGATCGATATCAAAGTACAACCATCCCGTTCTACGTTCTATATGGTCCAGAGGATGATAAACCGCTTCATATTTTTTCGTGTATTCTAGCTGGCTTTCATCGATGGTAATTCCTTGGTCCATAGCATATTTGATAATGATTTCTGCATCCTTGCCATAACTGCTTACAAGAAATGGAATGTCCAACGTTTCCTGCGTATTGTATTTGCGCTCAAGCGCTTCAATAAAATCTAGGTAAGCTTGATAGGTCTCAAAAGGCTTGTGGTGAATCTTATATTCCTTCGTGTCTCTTCCCGTAAATTTATTATCGGATTTCGTAAGAACCAAATCCACTACTTTTTCAGCCATCAATCGAAAACCAGTCAGTTTTCCACCGGCAATGGTTATCAATCCTGATTCCGTTTCAAATATTTCATCCTTTCTTGATATTTCAGTTGGGCCTTTTCCTTTTTGCTTAATCAAAGGCCTCACTCCAGCCCAAGTAGACTTAATATCTTTTAAGGACAACTCTGGAACTTCAAACATCCCTTTTACAGCATTGATCAAATATTCCGCATCTTCTTCGGTGCATTTAATTTCATCCAAATCACCATTGTAAGTAGTATCCGTTGTTCCTATGTACACCATCCTTCCTCTTGGAATGGCAAAAATCATCCGTCCATCAAAGGCATCAAAGTAAGTGGAACTTCTTAGATTTAAATCCTTTTTATCCAGAACAATATGCGAGCCCTTGGATAAATGTAAATTGGATTCGGAATCTTTATTTTCTCTTTTGCTCACCTCATCAACCCAGGGTCCTCCCGAAGAAACAATCTGCTTACCTGAGAAAACAATTTCCTTTTCTTGAATATGATCCCAGCAAATGACACCCGAGATGTTTTCTCCTTCGTAAGTGAATTTTTTGACTTCCATATAATTAAAAGCCGCGGCATCATTTCTTAGAGCAGCCTTAATCAATTCTATGGTTAGTCGAGCATCGTCCGTTCTATACTCAGAATATAATACGCCTGACTTAATGAGATCATCTCTGAGCAGTGGCTCTAATTCGTTTACCTTGTCTTTGGATAATGTTTTTCTTCTTTGTTCTGAAGGGACATTCGCCAATAGGTCATAAACACTCACGGCAAGACTGGCGGAGAACTTGCTGAATGAACCATTCTTCACAATCGGCAAAAGCATCTTTTCCGGATGAACAAGATGGCAGGCATTCTTGTGCGCCACAGAACGTTCACTGCCTGTTTCTCGCACCAAACCAAACTCTAATTGCTTTAGATATCGTAAGCCACCGTGGATAAGCTTGGTGGATTTGCTACTTGTTCCCGAGGCAAAATCATTCTTCTCCAACAGTAGAACTTTCATACCTCTCAAGGATGCATCCAGCAATATCCCTGCTCCTGTTATGCCACCTCCTATAACGATCAAATCATAGTAACCCTTGGCAGAGGTTACATTTGCTGATCTGTCAATATTGCTAAACTCTTTTAATCCGTCAACCTTCATACTTTCTAATATTCCTTTTGAACTGCATTTTATTTATTAATATTTCAACTTCAGTATTATTTAAGGAACGGAAAGCAAAGTTGTATTGTTGAAATCAATAATTGCGCTTTCGCAAATTTACGAATAAGCAAATTATTTTTAGCGCAGAAAAAATTATAGTTTGTAATAAATTATAAATCTCTAATATATGTTCGCTGGCATATTTCAAGGAATTTCAGGCTTATTGCGGTCTTTTATCGCCATACCCAAATATGGACTGTGGAGATATCTGTTTGGTTCAGTAGCTCTTGCCATGGCAGTCTTTTATTTTTGTTTCCGAATGATTTGGAGAAAATCCGGCTACATCGGTGATTTGATTACTAATAAGTATCCTTGGGAACGGGGCAGAGCAGTCATCGACTTTGCTTCGGAGTGGATCGTGTGGGGGGCAGCAGTAGTACTTTTTGCCATGGCCTTTAAATACATCATGCTAATTCTCGGTGCCCCAATCATGAGTATGGTCTCAGAAAAGATTGAAAAGAAAAAGACTGGTTTAAATCCACCTCCCTTTTCTTTGAAACATACCCTAACCTCCTTGGGGCGTGGTCTACGCATTTCTGTACGTAACCTTTGGCGAGAATTACTTTTTACTGGCATCATTCTAGGACTCGGAATGATCATCGGTATTGTTTTCCCACCATTAGCAGTCGTCACAGGTGTATTGATATTCTTAGTGCAAGCCTATTATGCTGGATTTGGAAACATGGACTTTTACATGGAGCGACACCTCAATGTGAAAGAAACAACCTCCTTTGTAAGAAAAAACAGAGGCCTCGCCATTGCCAATGGCTCGGCATTTCTAGGTCTTCTTATGATTCCTGTACTCGGCTGGTTCCTAGGTCCGTTCTTGACGGCGATAGGGGCGAGCTTGGCAGTACATGATCAGATGGAAGGTTAATTGAAATTAAGCTGAATTCCGACTCGCATTAATATTCCCATACAATGACCTTGTAATCAACTTATCATACAACGCATCATTTTTAGTGTCTTGATCTGTTAACCTCATCTGTAAGGCATAGTTTTGAATAAGAACCAATGGTAATACAATGTCTTCCCTCGTTTCAATACTCATTCTTGAATTTGCTTCAAGCTGCATCAGAGAAGTTTGTTCAGAAATCTCTAATACCATCGATTTCGATAAAGAGTATTCTTCATATAGATATTGCCAAAACGCTCCAAATGAATCACTAGATTTCATATAGGCCGTCAATTCAAAAAAGCATTTTTTCAAGGACATCATACAGTTATCAAGCAAAGTTCTAAAAAACGGTACCTCCTTGTATAGAGTTTTGATTGCTTCAATCTGACCGTTCTCTTTAGCCTTATTGATTGCATATCCTATTCCAAAATAGCCCGGAATATTTTGCTTGAGTTGACTCCATGATCCCACATAAGATATGGCTCTCAAATCAGATAGAGTTAGTTCCTTTTCCTTGTTTCTTTTTCCTGGTCGACTCCCAATATTTGCCTTAGCATAATACTTGAGTGTGGTCATATGCTCTAGGTAGGGTAAAAATTTCGGATGACTCTTTAGTTCTTTATATTTAAAATAACTGTCCTCCGCCAATTGATCAATTAACAATCGGGCCTCAGAGGATATCGAAGTTTTCTCTTTATTAATAAAATTAAATAACCCAGAAGAAGCCATTTGTTCTGCATTGAATATGAACTTATCCGAGGTGCCATAGGTGCTCGTGATTGTTTGACCTTGAATGGTGAGCTGAACTTCATGATTTGCAATGCCCGAACCGAGGGCTGCGTAGAAATTGTGTGTCTTTCCACCTCCTCGTGCTGGAGGCCCACCACGACCATCAAAGAAGATGGCTTTGATGTTATGTTTTTCGCATACTGCAGTTAATATCTCTTTTGATTTAAAGATAGACCAATTGGCTTTTAGGTAACCACCATCTTTCGTTCCATCCGAAAATCCAAGCATGATGGTCTGCTTGTTTTTCCGAGAATCCATATGCGCATTATATTTGGGAATAGAAAAAACCTTATCCATGACCGCTTCGCAATTATTCATTCCTTGAATTGTTTCAAATAGTGGAATGATATCAAAGTCAAAATCTTCTTGTTTTAATACCCATCTGAAAAGACCAAATACAAACAACACTGAAAAGATATCCTCAGAATTACTAATGATGTATCGGTGACATCCCCGAATGCCATTTTTCTTTTGCAATGAAGGAAGCTGTCGGATGTTTTCTATCGTATCTTTAACCAAAGCCGATGCATCGTCCAAGTCGTTGATTTCAATGGATTGATTCATAAGAATGTCAACCAACTCATCTTCCGCTAATTCATTTAAGCTTTCATTTATCGTCCCGGATTTTTTGAGAAGATAAGTGATGGTCTCATAATGCACACTGTGGTCTTGGCGGATATCTAATGAAGCAAAATGTGATTTAAAAATAGATACCTTACTGATCATTAGATCAATGTCTTCTAAGAATAGGCCTTCATATTTTTCTGCGACAATTTTTCTAGTCGCTGTTAGACATTCCAAAATCTCTTCATGATCAACTAGATCAGTAGATGAAAACATGGATGTGTAAATCTTGTTTAACACCTTTTGCATCAAATGTTCAACCTCTTTAAAGGTCAACTTACTACATAGAGATTTGAAATCCTTGTAATAGCACTTCATTAAGTTCATTCGCAATTCGTCTATTACCTCCAGTGTTGTATGGTGCGTAACGTAAGGATTCCCATCTCTATCTCCACAAGGCCAAAATCCAAGACTGAATAAATTAGGATTTTCTATTTGAGGAAACTCCGTTTGTAATTTATGATAAAATTCACCGATCGCATCATAATAATAATGTCTACAAATGTGGATAATGTTTTTTGCCTCGTCGATGGGCGTAGGACTTTTGGAATTAACCAATGAGGTTAATCCCAGTTGTAAAAGCAAATCGTTGATTTTCTCTATGTTGCTTTTCTTTATCTGTTTGCGCAACTTGGAAATGATTTCCAATACTGGTTTTCTGTAAAACTGAGTAGGGTGAGCAGTCAATACAATCCGCACACTAAAGTCATTAATTTTATGAATCAGCTCCTCTGCTGAAATGTGTGAAAATCTATTCTTTAAAAAATCTGAAATACGATTTACGTTTTGATCCTCTAAGTCATATGGCGATACATTGTCCTCAATCGCGTCAAACAATACAATTTGTCGTTCGACATATTGTATCACCTTAAACATGAAGCCAAACTTATCAATACCTAAGGATTCTTTATGTGTCTGGTAAAAACTATCAATAATTTCGATCGGACTTTGTTCTTCAGCCAATTTCTTTTTGGTGAATTCTCCCAGCAAGGGAATAAGATACCCAATGGCATTGGTGTCTTGATAATAAAGGTCGAGGAAAAGGCTGTTGTAAATGTTGTATTTCTTAAGAAAATCACTTTTCATATTGGACATCCGATTTGTACTGCAAAAAAAATTAATCGTAAAGATAGAATTGCTTTGAAGGAACTCGATTTTATTTACTTATAAATCGAATTTACTTTATCCGCGTATGTGTAAGCCTTAGGCAAACAGGTGATTATCTAACTGAACCCATCAGCATTATATTGAGTGGACTCCATTAAATGGAGATATAAATTGAAGTTTATTTCATGAGGCGGGCTTAGAAATTCTTAGAGATAGAATATATTGTACTTCTAATCATCTAGTTAAAACAATTTAAAATATGAAATTTAAGTTATGCTTCCTTTTTCTGCTTTTGGC
>JAHDGF010000045.1 GCA_020627785.1 Saprospiraceae bacterium | reverse complement strand
TAAATATTTTGGATGAAGGAATATCTGATTCCGAACTCCTTTCTTTCAAAACAGAAAATGATATAGGGTGGGGTAATGAACTGGGAAGCCTTCAGTGGAATACGAATATTGGGAAAAATATTTTTGCTCATGTAATCTTAGGAGTTTCTAATTTTAAATTAAACGGATTAGGAAGCTATTCCAAATCATCTACCACAATTGCTAATCAAGAAGTAATTGCAGATATCAATTCGGAGTCTATTATCAGAAATAAAATGGCTTCAGTTTCATTTGATATCTATGAGTCTAGTTTAGGTATTCTAAAGCTAGGGGCCAAAGCCATCCAACACAATTTTGTTCCAAAATTTGAAACGGCATTAACAACTCATGATACTACAAAAGTCTCAAGTTCTGCCATTGAAGAATTTGAGGCATATGAATTGATTGCATTTGTTGAAAACGACTTTGAATTATTTAGAAACTTTAGACTAAAGTATGGATTTAATTTTTCGACTTTTTCTCTTTTAGATGGTTTAAATGTAGAGCCAAGGATTAAGATTATAGGTTCCATAAAAAAACATCAATTTCAACTAAGCGCGGGATTCCATCATCAATATGTTCATCTCTTAGTTAATCCTGGTCCAGCATTACCTTCTGATTTATGGATACCTTCCAATGGGTTAAGTATTCCTGAAACTAGATCTCGATCAGTGGAATTGAATCATGAATATAAATTATCAGAAGGGTGGAACTTGAAATCTTCTGCCTACTACAAAAGATTACTAGATATCAAGGAATACAGCAACTCTTCCGATATATATTATGCACTACTATATCAAGCAGATGAGGTACTTGATGCTTTATCAATTCCAGAAGATTGGAGAGATCGAATCATTATTGGTCAAGGATATTCTTTTGGTGCAGGGGTTTCTTTAAATTATTCTGGCCCTAATGTCCAGGGCTTAATTTCTTATCAATATTCAAGGACTTTGCATTTTTTTCCTGACATTGATCCTAACTCTTTTTATAAAGCTAGACATCACCGCCCGGTAAATCTAACAGCGCAAGCAAATGTTTTTTTGAATAAAGCATGGGCAATCTCTGGCAAGTTTGTTTATGGTACAGGGATTAGATATACTTTGCCTCTAACTTATGTCCCTTCAAGTCCACCTCAATTTTTAGCACAGTCTAGAAACGACCAAATATTGCCCGCTTTTCACCATCTAGATTTAGGATTAACCTATACCAAAGCATTTGAGAAATCAATTGTTAGTGCTCAATTAAGTGTGTACAACGTTTACAACAGGAAAAATATCTTTTATAACTATCTGGTTCCTAGCAATGACCCATCTTTAATTTTAGAAGAGAGACAAGTAGGACTATTGCCAATTCTACCCAACTTGACCTTTAAAATTTCTTACTGATTTAAGCAATTTCATTTGGACTTTAACGGTTAGAGAAGAACAAATCATTGAATTTTGTCGTATATTTAGTTTGATTAACGTATGAATGTCAAAATCAACATATTATTTCTTTCATTATTAAGCATTTGCACAATTTCATGTTTAAATGATGCACCGGAATTTGTTCCTTCTTTATATGTTGAATCCTACATCTCTCCTAGTTTAGATTTTGAGGTCAAAGTTTTGCATACCTCACATGCCTTGAGACCAAAAGCAGAAAATGACTTTGTGGAGAATGCGAAGGTTACTATAAAAGATTTTAATACGGTTGAAACTTTTGAATGTGAATACGTTGGGAATGGAATCTATAGAAGTGTCGGAGCTAGTCCTACAACCGGAGGGCAGTACCAGCTACAAGTAGAAGCTGAAGGATTTGAAACTTGCCTTTCATCTTCTTATGTGCCCTTAATGGGAGACATTACCTTCCATAATTTTGATTTTGAGACCTCTGACGAAGGTGAAAATATTCGGATCACTTTTGAACCGGACATACCAGCGGGATTAGAAAATTACCTAGCTTGGAAATTTACATATACAGGTGTATCACAATCAACAAGTACTGAACAAGAAAACGAGGAGACCCAAAATCAAGACCTTGTGGCTTATAATGTAGAGTCTACTGTAGAATATACCTTGATTCCAGTTCAGGATTTGCAATCAGATGGTTCCTCTGAATCGCCAATAATAACCATTGTTGCCCCTAAAACAAGTCTACCCAATTATTCTCCAGAGAATGCTTTTGACGGCACAGACATTTCAATTAATGTGGTAGCAATCTCAGAACATTTATACGCACATATGCTTAATGATAGACCAAGAAATCAACCAATTTCTTCTATCAACTCCAATGAATCATCGAACTATCATAACATATTAGGTGGATATGGGATATTCGGTGGATTTAATGAAAAGTCTTTCGCTCTTAAAGAGTAATTTCTTAATCTTCTTGATTTATTTTCTTTACCATTGTTAGGATCGTAGCTAAGGCAACAGTTTCGCCGGTTTCATCGTAGACATCTACCAAGAATTTTACAATACCTTTGGCTATGTCTTCCGCATCTTTCTTTTCTTGGTCAATCTTTTCTTTGACAGAAAATCGGACGCCAATGGTAGCACCAGGATAAACTGGCTTTGTGAATCGGCATTCATCAATACCATAATTTAATAGAACAGGACCCTTCTTAGCGTCAACAAATAAACCAGCAGCTTTTGAAAGTATAAAGTAGCCATGAGCCACTCTTTGTTCGAATATGGTTCCATCCAATGATGTGCTATCCATGTGCGCATAAAAGTGATCTCCACTTACGTTTGCAAAGTTCGTTATATCTGCTTCGGTCACCGTATGTTTGGCAGTATGGTATGTATGACCAATCTCAAGTTCCTCGAAATGAAGCTGGAATGGATGTTTGTCTTTTTCTACAAACTCTGCCCCTTGTTGATAGACATTTGTCACCTTACTAATAAAAGTAGGGCTACCTTGAATAGCACATCTTTGAAGATAGTGTTTGATACCTCTGATACCTCCCATTTCTTCGCCTCCTCCTGCTCTTCCAGGACCACCGTGCACTAACTGAGGAAGGGGAGAACCATGACCTGTGCTTTCTTTAGCGCATTCAGAGTTTAGGATAAGGATTCGACCATGATGAGTTGCTGCACCGAGCGTGAAGTCTCTTGCGATTTTATGATCTTTTGTTGTTATGGAACAGACTAAAGATCCTTTACCTTTTCTACTTAATTCAATGGCATCCTCCACATTCGAATATGGCATTAAAGTACTCACTGGACCGAAGGCCTCTACTGAATGAATTTTTTCTGCAGCATGTGGATTATCGACTCTCAGAAGTATAGGTGAAAAGAAGGCACCTTTCTTTGAATCTGCATCTAAGGTTTCCAAAGTCCCATCTGGATTTCCAAAAACTATTTCAGCATCTCCTTTCAAGTCTTCAACTCTGGCACGAACCTCTTCTACTTGTTCAAAGCCTGCCAAGGATCCCATTCTTACCTTCTCATTTTCAGGGTTTCCAATAACAACTTTACCTAAGGCTTGTCCCAATGCAATTTGAACATCTTCAAGCAAATTTTCTGGGACAATTATTCTTCTGATGGCAGTACATTTTTGTCCACATTTAACCGTCATTTCCTTTCTGACCTCTTTGATAAAAAGGGCAAACTCATCAGAGTCAACCGTAACGTCATTCCCTAAAATTGCAGAGTTTAATGAATCTGCTTCCATATTAAATGGGACAGATTCAGCTATTATTCTAGGGTGTGCTTTTAGCATTTGACCCGTAGAAGCAGAACCTGTGAAAGTAACAACATCTTGACTTTCTACATGGTCTAACAAACTTCCTGCAGAACCACAAAGTAATTGTAAACTACCTTCTGGAAGAATCCCTGATTCTATTATTTCTTTAGCTACAGCGTGAGTTAAATAGGAAGTGATGGTTGCTGGCTTTACAATTGCTGGCATCCCTGCCATCCAATTCACTGCACATTTCTCAAGCATTCCCCAGACAGGAAAGTTAAAAGCATTTATATGAATGGCCACTCCTCCTTTTGGTACCATAATATGATGTCCAATGAAAGTTCCACCTTTTGATAAACCAATGTGATCACCTTCGACGAAATAAGGTTCGTTCCCTAATTTTTTTCGCAAACTAGCATTTGCAAATAGGTTGCCAAAGCCTCCTTCAATGTCTATCCAACTATCTGCCCGTGTCGCACCTGTTTGATAGGAAATTGGATAAAATTTTTCTTTAACTGAAGTCAAATGGAGAGCTAACTTCTTTAACATTAAACCGCGCTCTAAAAAGGTCATTTTTGCTAAACTCTGACCTTTCTCTCTCCCATAGGTCAACATCCCTTCGAAGTCTATTCCCTTCGTTGTTGCAGTAGCAATTTCATTTCCATTAATGGCATTGTATAACATTCTACCGTCACCATCTCCTACAATCCATTTGCCACTAATATAATTTGTGAGTTTGTTCATCTTATTTTCCTTTAAATTCAGGTTTTCTTTTTTCTAAAAATGCCTGGACTCCTTCATTGTAATCAGCAGAAGCCGCCGCTAAAAGTTGAGATTCTTTTTCTAATTCTAATTGTTGAGAGAAGGTATTTTCTGAAGCAGAATGAATCATTTTCTTTATTAGACCTAAGGCATAAGTTGGCATGTTTGCCAATCGCTCAGAAAGTTTTATAATTTCATTTTCAAACTCTTCATCTTCTACAGCTCTATAAATTAAACCCAATCGCATAGCTTCTTCAGCATTCAGTTTTGATCCAAGCATCATTAATTCTTTTGCCTTTGCAACACCTACAAGATCAGTGATTGATTTCGTCCCTCCAGAATCTGGAACTAACCCAATATTAATAAAGGCCTGAATAAAAGAAGTTGATTTTTTAGCAATTACAAAATCAGTAGCCAAGGCTATGTTTGCTCCCGCTCCAGCTGCAACGCCATTAACGGCAGCGATTACTGGCTTATTCGTAGTTCTTATGATTTCAATAATTGGGTTGAAGTGTTCTTCTAATATTTTGCGAAAACCAGGATTCTCAATAGGGGAAGTGACTTCTTTTAAGTCTTGGCCAGCGCAAAATGCTTTCCCTTCACCGGTAATCACAATACACCTTACTTCTTCATCCAATTTTAGGTTTTTAAATTCCTTGAGAAAGCTCAAAGCCATTTCTCTGTTAAAACTGTTGAAAGCAGAAGGTCGATTCAATCGGATTATTCCTACTCCATTTTTCTTTTCTAAAAGAATTGTAGATTCCATTAATGACATTTAAAGTAATCGAAGGGTTCGAGGCAATCATTGCATTTGTAAAGAGACTTGCAAGGGGTGCTTCCAAACTGGCTTTGCATTACTGTGTTTTTAGATTCACACTGAGGACAAGCAATTTGTAGTGGCTTTCCTAGCAGACTATTTTTGTCTTGAGTGTTTTCTGCCGGAGGAGCAATACCATAAGACTTTAGTTTATTCTTAGTTTCATCGCTCATCCAATCAGTAGTCCAAGGTGGACTTAATACTGTTTCTAAAGTATAGTTTTCAATCTTACGATCTTCTAAGGCGGCCTTAATCATTACAGAAATCATATCCATAGCAGGGCAACCCGTATATGTTGGTGTAATAGTAACTTTTAATTGCTCATTAATTATTTTAACATCTCTTACGACACCTAACTCAACAATACTTATGACAGGAATTTCAGGGTCTGGAACAGCTTCAAGTATCTCCCAGATTTCTTCAATATTTATTTGCTTTTGAACGTCTACCATTTACTATTTGGATAAGATCTTTGAAGGTATTGAAGGTCAGATAATAAGTATCCAAAATGTTCGGAATGCAATCCTTTTTTGCCTTGAATTTGAGACCATTTATCCTCAGGTAGTTTAATTTCCGCTTCCGCAAATTTTGATTTCACCTGTCGGTAGTATTCATCTTCAAGGTCAGCTAAATTTGGAGCAATCCCAAATCCATGCATCTCTGTTTCTAGTTCTGATGATTGGACCAGCTCTTTAGTATATGGCCAAAGGGTATCAACTGCTTTTTGTATCTTTTGATTACTTACTTCCGTCCCTTTACCTAACCTCAAGATCCAGTCGCCGCTAAAGTTTAAATGATACCTTACTTCTTTAATCGATTTTTCTGCAATCGCCTTCAATCGTTTCTCATTGCTTTCTTTTAATTGATTTAGAAACATCAGATGATAAACATCAAATAAGTATTGTCTAACGATTGTGTCTCCAAAATCTCCATTCGGCATTTCAACAAGGACACAATTGTTATAATCCTTTTCTCTTCTTAAAAAGGCAATTTGATCCTCATCTTCATAGGTGTCTGAAAGCTCTGCGGCCAATTGATAGTAGAGTCTGGCTTGGCCTAATAAATCTAAAGCAATATTCGTCATTGCTATATCCACTTCAAGTATTGGACCATGACCACATAACTCTCCTAGACGCTGGCCTAGAATTAATGACTGGTCTCCAAGTAGAATAGAGTAGGCTGAAATTTTTTGCTTCAACATTTATATATGCTTTAGTTCGTTTGGCATTTCATAAAAAGTAGGGTGTCGATAAATTTTATCGCTCGCAGGTTCAAAAAATGATTCACTTTCTGAAGGGTCGTTTGCAATGATATTTTTAGATTCAATGACCCAAATAGATACACCTTCATTTCTTCTGGTATAAACATCACGTGCATTGTTTAAAGCCATTTCTGAATCTGCAGCGTGTAAACTTCCCGCATGCACATGATGCAATCCTGATCTACTTCTCAAAAATACCTCCCATAAAGGCCAATTCTTTTTTTCCATTATTTATGATTGACTGCTGTGTTTAATTTTTCGGAATATGCCATCGCTGCTTCTCTTACCCAAGCTCCATTTTCATGGGCTTTAACTCTTGTTTCTAGTCTTTCTTTATTGCAAGGTCCGTTGCCTTTCACAACTTCCCAGAACTCATCCCAGTTTATTTCGCCAAAATCATAATGTCCTCTTTCTTCGTTCCACTTTAATTTATCATCTGGTATTTTTAACCCTAGATACTCTGCTTGTGGGACAGTAACATCAACAAATTGTTGCCTTAAATCATCATTTGATTTTCTTTTGATCTTCCAAGCCATCGATTGAGCCGAATGTGTAGACTCTGCATTGCTTGGACCAAACATCATCAAAGAAGGCCACCACCATCTATTCAAAGAATCTTGTGCCATTTCTTTTTGTTCTTCAGTCCCATTCGCCAGACTTACCATCATTTCATAACCCTGTCTTTGATGGAAACTTTCCTCTTTGCAGATTCTAACCATTGCTCTTGCATAAGGACCATATGACGCTCTTGTAAGCATCACCTGATTCATAATAGCAGCTCCATCTACCAACCACCCAATCGCACCGATGTCTGACCAACTAATGGTAGGATAGTTAAATATGCTGCTATACTTTGCTATACCTGAATGTAATTGATCAAACAATTCTGCCCGATCAATGCCTAGTGTTTCAGCGGCACTGTAAAGGTACAATCCATGTCCTGCTTCATCTTGCACTTTGGCTAATAAGCCAATCTTTCTTCTCATGCTGGGAGCTCGCGTAATCCAATTTCCCTCGGGCAGCATACCTACGATTTCAGAATGAGCATGCTGAGAAATTTGCCTGATAAGTGTCTTTCGATACTTTTCTGGCATCCAATCTTTAGGTTCAATTTTTTCTTCGTTATCAAGTTTGTTTTGAAACGCTTGTTCGAATTTATCCATAACTTAAAGTGCTTTATCGAAATTAACAACTAGCTTAGAACTTGTGGGATAACATTGACAGGTTAAAACATAACCTGCCTCAACTTCCTCTGGTTCAAGTGCATAGTTTAAAAACATTTTTGCTGTTCCTTCATCAACTTTTGCCTTGCATGTACAACATACACCTCCTTTACATGCATAAGGAAGATCAAGACCTTGGGCGCTCGCTTCTTCCAAAACATTGGTGAAATCCTCGTCTAATTCAATGTGGTGTGTTTTGCCCATGTGAATTATTTCTAGAATATTCTTTTCCTCCGCAGTTTTCTTCAGTTTTACTTTTTGATTCTTGTCAGTATTCGTAAAGAACAACTCTAGGTGAATTTGTGAATCATTAAAATCCTTGCTTAATCCAGTTTTTATATCTAGAACCATTTCTTCAGGTCCACAGAGAAAAAATTCATCATAAGAATCGAAATTAAGAACCGAACTTGAAAGTAATTGTAGTTTTTCGAAACTCAATCTTCCATTAAATAGGTCTGACAAACTTTGCTCTCTGCTGAAAATATGAAATTGTTGAAAGCGATTCATGTAATTACTTTTCAACTGATCTAGTTCTTCCTTGAAAATAACACTCTTGCTAGTTTTATTCCCATAAAGCAAAGTGCAATGATTTCCTTTATTTTCCTCCAAATGATATTTCATAATGGAAAGCATGGGTGTTATTCCACTGCCTGCTGCGATACAAAGAAGATTCTTTCCTTCTAATATATTATGGTTGTTTAGAAATTTCCCGGAGGGTGGAGCACATTGGATATCATCTCCTTCTTTTAAAACATTATTGGCAAAGGTAGAAAAGAGACCGTCCGGAATTTGCTTGATTGCAACACTTAAATCTGTATCATTGGGACTAGAGCATATAGAGTATGATCTTCTAATTTCTTGACCTTTTACATTTGACTGAAAAGTCAAATATTGACCAGCTACAAAAGGAAAAAATTGTTCTTTATGATCTCCAACATCCAGGATAAGTTGAACACAATCTTTTGTCTGACGAACGATTTCTCTAATATTTACAGTATAAAACTCCAAGCTAACTAACGTTTGTTAGTCAAATATAGGCAAAAAAATTATTTCAATCAAGTCCTTGAGTTAAACCGTCTACGAGTAGGGTGTACATATCACTTCTCAATCGATCAATATCCATATCTTGGTTGGATTTATACCAGGCATATAGCCATCTTAAGGTGGATAGAGTAGAGAAAAGGGTTAGGTCAATGTGCAATTTTTTGAACTCGCCCTCCATCATTCCTTTTTCAATTACCTTTTTAAAGTTCAGCTCATAATCATTTCTGAGCTTCAGAAATTTCTCTCTAGCAGCTCCTGTCAGATTGATCCATTCATGGGTTAATAGCCCAATCTGATCAGTTTTCTTTATTGTTAGTGTAATGTGTAAATCAATTATTTCTTTAAGGAGTTGACTGGCTTTTTTGTCGCTTTCGCAAATGGAATTCATACCGTTTGTGAAATCCTCAGCAATTTCTAATAATATGATCTCTAGAATCTCATGCTTTGATTTTATATGATTATACAGACTTGGAGCCTCTATTCCTACACTACCTGCTATATCCCTCATGGAACTTGAGCTAAATCCTTTTTTTCTGAACAATCTGGCAGCTTTTAGTATTATATCTTCTTTTCGATTCAATTGGATGATTTAGAAATTTTGCATGAAATTAATGCATTTTTAAAATTCTTGTAGAGAATTCCTCCTAGAGAGAGTCATTTCTGATTGAGTTCATTTCTTACATTAGTTTACCTTTACATTCTTTATGAGTAGAAAAGAAGAGAATAAAAAAATAACAAAGGATGGGCTCAAGCGAGCCAGACGAGTATTGAGATACATTTTCCCTTATAAGTATTTCTTCCTATTAGGGATGTCCCTGATTATAATAGGCAACACCATATTTATGTTAATTCCAGGTGTGTGTGGAGAACTTGTTAACGTTGCTACAGGAAAAGGAGAATATGGTTTTGGTCTTAATCAATTAGGTATTTTTCTATTTTGCTTAGTGATTTCCCAGGCTGCATTATCATTTATTAGAACCATTGCTCTAGCCATCGTAAGTGAAAAGGGAATGGCAGATATGAGAAAAGATCTGTATGATAGATTGATTTCTCAACCCATGTTTTTTTATGAAGAAAATCGAGTTGGGGAGATTACGTCTAGAATCACAACAGATGTCGAACAATTGCAAACGACTTTTGCCATTACACTTCCAGAATTCTTAAGACAAATTGTTACCCTTATTATTGGCATTTCAATTCTGGCATATTTAACTCCTCAACTTTCTTTGATCATGTTAATGACCTTCCCGGTTGTGGTCATTGCTGCCATGATTTTTGGACGTTACATTAGAAAATTATCTAGAAATAGACAGAATGCACTCGCGAAAACAAATACGGTTGTTGAAGAAACCTTGCACAACTTTGCTATAGTGAAATCTTTCACTAATGAGTGGTTTGAATCTAATCGTTACGTTCGACAGGTAAAAGATATTGTTGATATTTCTTTGAAGTTTGCGAGAGTACGAGGATTGTTTTTTGCTTTTATAATAAGTTTACTTTTTGGGACCATATTATTCATTCTTTGGAAAGGAGCATGGATGGTAAACGACGGCATCATGGAGGCAGGTTACTTACTTTCTTTTGTTATTTACACAGCTGTCATTGGTGGAGCGATTGCAGGTTTAGGTAATCTATACGCACAGATTGCCAGTGCGATAGGTGCAACAGATCGGGTATTGGATATTTTGGAAAGAGATAATGAAGTTGGAATAAAGGATATTCACAAAGCATCTTTTGAAAAATTAAAAGGTAAGATTGAACTTAAGAATGTCAGATTTACATACCCTTCAAGACAAGATATTGAGGTTTTGAAAGAAATAAGTTTTAAGGTTGAAACGGGAAGAAATATTGCTTTGGTTGGGCAATCAGGAAGTGGGAAATCTACCATTGCACAATTGCTGATGAAATTTTATGAAATTTCTTCTGGTGACATATATCTAGATGATAAGCCTATAGGCGATTATGATCTACTTAGCATTAGAAAACAAATTGGTGTGGTACCACAAGAGGTGCAATTATTTGGCGGGTCAATTTTAGAAAATATACAATACGGTAATCCTTATGCCACAGAGGCACAAGTTAAAGAAGCTGCAAAAAAGTCTAATAGCTGGGAATTTATTCAGAAATTTCCAGAAGGATTAAAAACTTTAATAGGAGAGAGAGGTATAAAACTTTCAGGAGGTCAAAGACAAAGGATAGCGATTGCTCGAGCAATTTTGAAAGATCCCAAAATTTTAATTCTCGATGAAGCAACTTCTTCTTTAGATGCAGAATCAGAAAAAATTGTACAAGAAGCCTTAGACCAATTAATGGAAGGAAGAACCTCCATAATAATTGCCCATAGATTAGCAACCATTAAAAATGTAGATTGCATCTATGTTCTAGATAATGGAGTCATTGCGGAATCTGGAACTCACGATCAATTGATTCAAAATGAAGGAGGGATCTATTCTAATTTGGCAAGCTTACAATTTGCCTAGAGCTTTAAATTTTTCATATTAAACTTATTCTTAATAACAAATCCTTACATTTGAGCGTAATATTAAACATGAAAAAGTACATTTTACTCATCTCATTTTTGGCCATTGGATTTTCAATGTTTGCCCAAGTAGGTATTGGCTTAGTTGCTTCTAATGATTTATATCAATGGTATAAAAATCCAGAGGATGGCATTTCAGATCCGAGTCACGGAAATGCAATCTTAAATCTTTCGGCAGGGCCTAAGATATGGGTTGGGGGAAAGAAGTTTTCTGTTTCGGTCGAAGGACAAGCAAATGTTGGTTTTACAGGTTTTACAGTAGGGGAAAACAAAGGACTTGGTTCGGTTGCCATACCAATTATTGGGTCCTTGAATTTTGGGGGTCTAACTGGATTGGACAGAGAAGGGAAAATAGGATTTTCTCTAGGTGGAGGAATTCAATACAATAAAACAGAATTGTACGGTTTAAAGCAGGAGTTTATTGACAAAGGAGTTGCACGAGAATATTTTCGTACAATTGTCGTTCAAGCAGTTTGTGGTTTTGGCGTTTCTGGTTTTGGGTTAAGTGGTGTATTGAGGTATGGATTTGATCCTGATTCAGAAGCCTCTTCATTTAACTTTGGAATCCAATATGATTTTAATCTTCCGATGATGAAGAAAATCGACGATCCTAACAGCGCCCTATAAGATGAATATCGAATCAAATGCTGACCTCACTTCTTACTTAAGTTTCGCTAATTATGTACGATGTGAACGCTTGTGTAAAATTAGATCAACTCAAGATCTCATTCAATATTTTCAAAATGATAAAGACAAAAACTATCTAATATTAGGAGGCGCAAGCAATGTATTGGTTATCCCAGAATATTTAAAAAGGGACGTGCTACTAATTCAATTGGAAGGAAAAGATGTCGTTGTTAAGGAAAATGAATATGACTTAATTGAATTTGGAGCGGGGGAGAACTGGCACGACATAGTAATCTGGAGTTTGGAACAAGGGTATGGAGGTTTGGAAAATTTATCATTAATTCCGGGAACAACCGGGGCCGCGCCCATTCAAAATATTGGGGCGTATGGGGTAGAGATTAAAGATGTACTGCATAGCGTGAGGTACTTTGATATCGCTACAGGAAAAATCCTGACTTTGCACAATTCAGAATGTGAATTTAGATACAGAGACAGCATTTTTAAAAATTCATTAAAAGGGAAATTTGTAATAACCTCTATTACCTTAAAATTAACCAAAGAAAATCATAAGGTGAACACAAGCTATGGCGCCATCCAAAATGAGCTAGGTCCAAATCCAGTAACTCCTAAAAGTATTTCTGATGCTGTAGTTTCTATTCGTAAAAGTAAATTGCCAGATCCTAAAGTTTTAGGCAACTCAGGGAGCTTTTTTAAAAACCCTATTATTCCAAAAGAACTTTTGATGAAAATACAAGAGACACATTCGGAAGTTCCTTATTATGATTTAAAACAAGATCCAGAAAATGTAAAAGTACCAGCTGCATGGCTTATTGAGCAAACTGGCTTCAAGGGTAAACGACATGGAAATGTTGGATTCTTTGAAGGTCATGCTCTGGTTTTAGTTAATCATGGGAAAGGAACTGGTCAAGAACTATGGGATCATGCCATGAGAGTGCAGACTGCTGTAAGTAATTCTTTTGGAATAACCTTGAATCCAGAAGTAAATTTAATACTATAAAAAAAGGGAATCATTTTATTGATTCCCTTTTTCTTGTTAGCAGTTATTACTAATTATTACTAGCTCTTATTTCAACTCTTCTATTCCTTGCCAATCCTTCTTCTGTTTGATTATCGGCAACTGGTTTATTTTCTCCAACATATTGAATGGTCAATCGTGAAGGGTCTATTCCTTTTTTAATTAAAGCTTGATACACCGCTTCAGCTCTTCTTTGCGAAAGTCCCAGGTTATATCCATCTGTATCTCTAGCATCTGCATGTCCTGTAATTATCAAGCTTGATTGTGGATAGTTACGAGCATATGCTGCTGCTTCATCAATCCTATATCTGTATTGGCTCTTTATATCTGACTTGTTTGTGTCAAAGTAGATATCATCTATAAATAGCCCAGCATTCACATTTGTTGAAGGTCTTGTAGTAGTCGAAGAAGGACATCCATTATTTGATCTGGTTCCTGCTCTTTTAGGACAATCATCCAAATTATCAGGAAGACCATCACCATCTGTGTCAGGACATCCATTAATCAAACCTTTCAAAGCTGGGCAAGGATCTATATTATCTGTAAAGCCATCGTTATCAGAATCAGGGCAACCATTCATAGTTCCAGCAATATTTGGACAAGGATCAACATTATCTAAAAATCCATCGTTGTCAGCATCTAGAATTTTTACTTCTGGACAACCATTATTGGAAACAACGCCAACCTCGTTTGGACAATTATCTTTTGAATCTTCAATACCATCCCCATCTGAATCCGGACAGCCCATGAGATTTGCAAGACCTGCTACCATAGGACAGTTATCCTTTGAATCTTGAATTCCGTCACCATCAGTATCGGGACAACCTTCATATTGCGTCAAGCCTGCCACATTTGGACAACTGTCCAACTTGTCTTGAATTCCATCACCATCGCTATCTGGACAACCACTAAATATTTTTAATCCAGGAACATCTGGGCAAAGGTCTTTTGCATCTGAAATACCATCTTTATCAGAATCTGAATTTGCTCCTAATCGAAAACCAAGATTCAATCCTATAAATTGGTAACTGTCATTTTTATCTGGATTTGCAGATTCAGAAATCCCCTCTAAATAATCAGTCAATGGAATTCTAGAACTCGCTTCCGCACTTAAATAGATTACTTCTGAAATGTCGTATCTGACTCCAACTCCAATAGGAATTTGAAAGTTTGTGGTTTCAGTATTTTGAATATCGTTCGTAATTTCTGAATTGCCCCGACCATTAAAATCTACTTCTGGATCAGTGAAAGACATTCCTATTCCACCAAAAATATATGGTGTTATCATTCTTCTAAATGTGTTAGTCGCAACTTCCATATTTTTAGAATCATCGGTTTTTTGGATCCACCTTCTTTTCCCAAGAAAATCATATTCACCAACTAAAGATAATTCTGAAATAGGTGAAGTAAATGAAAAACCTCTTTGTAAATGCCCAGGTAATTCAATGGTTTCATCTTCCCCTGAAATTTTTGATCTCCAATAGTTTAATCGTAACCCAAAGGCTGGCTTTACATTATACTTAAGATTTGCTCCCCATGCGAATGCAGAGTTTTCCGTGAGCATTTTTCCATGTCTTCCCCAACTGTGAACATCTGAGCCATGTTCACCATAGCCTAGAAATATTCCAAAATCTACTTCGTTCTGACCAATCATAAAAAATGAAAGGTGGCAAAATAAAATTGTGATTAACGTTTTAAAGTTCATAACGTTGCATTTTAATTTTTTGAATCGAATTTTCTACCACTTCGATCAATGTGGTTATTACCAGCTTGTTGACTCCCCATTAAGACTAAATCTTGAATGGTGACATGTTTTGGTTGAGATGACATAAAGTAAATTGCCTTTGCAACATCCTTTGAAGTTAATGGATTAAAATCATCGTATATACTTGCTTTCTTTTCGTCTCCATCAAATCTCACCATTGCAAATTCTGTTTCTTCTACATGTCCTGGAGATACTTGACCTATTCTTATTCCTTTACTATGTAAATCTAATCTCATGGACTTAGTAATGGCATCCACTGCGTGTTTACTTGCACAATACACATTTCCATTAGGATAGCATTCATGCCCAGCAGAAGAACAAACATTTATAATCTGACCTTCTTGCTTTTTAACCATGCCTTTCGCAATAATCTTTGTGACATATAGTAGGCCTAAAATGTTTGTCTCGATCATTGCTTCCCAGTCTTCTATTTTCCCATTTTCAATGGATGAATAACCTTTGGCTAATCCAGCATTATTGATTAGAACGTCTATGTTTTTCCACTTACTTGGAAGTTTTGTCAATTGTTCTTTTACTGCTTTTTTATCTCTTACGTCAAATGCCAATGGTAGTACTTTTACACCATACTTACTGGTAAGCTTTTTTGTGATATTGTTTAATCTATCAAGTCTTCTACCTGTAATAATTAGGTCACATCCTTTTTTAGCAAACTGTTTTGCTGTAGCAAGTCCAATACCTGCGGTTGCGCCTGTGATAAGAACGATTTTCTTCATGAGAGGCTTCCTTGATTATTTCTTAAGAGTGTTAATTAAATCGAAAAACTCTTTCTCAAATGCGGGATACTCCTCTGTAGCTGGTCCATTAAAGCCTGTATGGATTTTTTGTATTTTATTATTTTCATCTAAAAGCAAAAGCGTGGGATAAGATATTACCTTATCTATGAAAGGTAATTTCTCAGTTGCCTCAGACTTATTGTAATACCCACCATGTAGCATTGGCCATGGAATTTCCATATGAGTCTTGTATCGGTTTATAGCAGCTAAAGATTTTTCAACTTCTCTGTATCTCTCAAAAGAAATCGAAATAATTTCAAATCCAGCTGATCGAATTTTATCATAATGTTGTTTAAGGAAGTTAACCTCATCTCTACAGTTAGGACACCATGTTCCCATTATATTGATGAGTTTGGGTTTTCCATTAAATGCATCATCAGTTAATGAAACTTGTTTCCCTTCACTGTTGGGAAAAGCAAAATCGATTGATTCAGATTGTGTTGCTTTAGAAAGTTCATAAGGACTAGTAAGCTTTGCTTTTTGACTTGCTTTTTTAGCAATCCAGTTACTAGTATAATGTTTGCCACTAAAAAAAGTACCTACAATCTCGTTTTCTCCAGTTTGCTTTGCTTGAAAAAGAAACGCATGTGATCCATCAAAAACACTCAGATTGAATTTTTCACCATACACATTTCCTTCTAAAAATCTATAGTCCCCTGTTTCTGTTTTGAAAGTTCCGGTCAAATGACCGTCTTCATCTTGTTTGAAAATTCCAATAGCGGGATAGGCATCTTCACCTTTATCGTAGTCAAAGGTGACCTCCCATTTACCATTAACATCAATGGTTGGCTTAGTAGGAGGAACATTAAATCTGTTTACCTTTCCCTGGTAGGCGATGAAAGGAATACTGTAATTATCTTTATAGTTTACATGCCATGCACCTTCTATAAAGTTTTCTTCATATATAGCTCTAATGTATGTATCATAAGCAGGAAAATCTATGATTAAAGTATCCTTTGCGGTAGCGCGATCTACTCCGTATTTAATGCTTCGTAGTTCAATTTTTTCAGGTCCATTTTTGATGACAACCTGGAATGCGTCCTGACTTAAATATTCAACATCAAAGTTAAAGGGGAGCTCTATATATCTTCTAACGATTTGATCCTCTGTTGTCTTAATGGCCTCTATGGAAGCTGGGCTAACATTTGCAGGAAGTTTTAGAACGCCTCTCCAAGGACCTGGAGGAAGTGCTTCAAATTTATTGTTTATTTCTATACATGAGCTCAAGCACAACGTTATGATAACGCTTGCGCAAATTAATATTAAATTTTTCATGATCAATTTGTTTTTTCGCCAACAAAATGATCTTTCTTAAATTTAAAGAGCACATTGAATGTGGTAAGGCTACCGTAAATGCGAGTTATGTATTGTTGAAGATTTACTTTTTCTTCATCCGTAAGATTTTTTGTGGCGTTGATTCTTTGTTCCATAACTCTGAGCCTGTCTCTGACCATCACTATTTTATGAAAGAAGGAATCAATTGGAATTTCTTTTTCCTTTAAGCTAGAATCTTTTGGACGCAGAATCAAGATACCATCGTCCCATTTATCTCCTAATTCAACGACCTGAGATACATCAGACCAATGTTGAAGGATTTTAATAAGTGATTCTTCAGCTTCTGAAAAACTTACCTTGTTTTCATAAGGAATAGCATCAACGATTTCCCAACTTGCGTATTCCTTGCCGACTAATTTTATGCCGTACTGAATAAAGCAAACTGAGTAGGCTGCTACATCAATATCAATAACGACCCCATCACCGTAGGCTGGGTGTTTTACTCGGGATCCAATACCGAGAATAGAATTTTCTGAACTCATATTTTCATAAACTGTTTGAAAATATAGCCTTCTCTAGTTTTGAGACGAAGTAAATAAATTCCAGTTTCTAAATTTGAGACTGAGATTGATTTACTTGAGGTTGGTGTAATTTCTTCTCCAAAGATATAACTTCCGTTTGTTCTAAAAACTTCATAGCCTATTATCTTTTCAGAATTATTGACTTCAAAAGTTAGGTTGGAGGAAGACGGATTAGGGTATATATTAAGTGCAATATCTACCAATTCATTGGTGTTTGCTTCCAATTCTATTTCAAAATCCCAGATACCTCGGCCAAAAGTGCCAAACCGCGCGGTCTGAATTTCAGGGATAAATTCCACAGACCAATATCGTTGATTGGGCGCATTGAATTTGGCTAAATCGTGCCATCTACCGGTAGAACGAATGTAAACATAAGGTCCGGCTTCAGTCGCCGCAAACATAATATTTTCCTCCTCGTTGGCATCCATTTCAAAAACAGCAGTTGGAGGCAATCCATTTGAGAAATCTTCAAAGGTTATTCCACCATCAAGAGATCTTACAATTGGCTTAGTACTATATCCTGAGCCGCATACATAAATGGTATTTTCATCTTTCTTAGAAACAAAAATATCTGAACCATAACGATTTTCGGAATTCGGAACTTGGGGAACTGTTGCTTCCCAAGTAGCTCCTCTATCATGAGAGTAAAAGAATTTTCCATTGGTTGTAGCGACATACCATTTATCCATATTGTTAGGATTCGTGGTCATCGCGCTTATTTCACCGCCGGAAACTCCAAAATCAAATGGGAGTTGAGTGGTTTCATACTCAAAATTATTATTGTTCAATACTTTCAATTGGATCATATACGATCCAATTCCTCCATTGATATTTCCACCGGCAGCATAAATTGTATTGCCAAAGGCAGGGTCTGGATGCCTCATAATTGGTGGAATCCAAACAGATTCTTGCACTGACTCTATAATGTAACTTTGATCTGATTCCTCAGTATATGGAGTAGTTAATGGATTGGCATAATAGTGTATTTCTCCATTTGGATAGCTTATCCACAATTCATTTTTATGAGTAAAAGTAAGGTGTCCCCAATCACCAGAGGTTACTTGATCAAATTCTATGGCCTTTTCTTCATTATTTCTACCTCTTTGCCAGCCTTGATCTTGCGATCCTGCAAAAATCCATTTTGGATCTGCAGGATGGGTTACTACATCGTAGTATTGTGCATTGTTCATGCCTTCCAAAGTAATATTGACCGACTGCAGTGTCTTCTCATTAAATAAAGCTATTCCTCCATGATTTGCCACAGCCAAAATGGAATCTCCTGGGCCTCTATCTAGTGGTTTAATCTGCATGATGTCTGCATGTAATTTAGAGACTGGATCATCATAATATTCATCCCAATTACTGAGCTTATTCCAAGTCCAACCAGCATTTTGAGAGTAGTGTGGGTTAATTCTACCCATTAAAAAGAAATCCGGTTTATTCGGAGATACATAAAATGCATCCCACCAAATTTGTTCATTTAAATCATCGAGTGCGAACCAAGTAGTTCCAAAATTGAAAGTCTCATGAAATTGCCTTCCTTCACCATTTCTATACAAAACAATTTCTCCATTATTGTTCAAGCCTGAGAACAACCTGGCCTCTGATGGACTGTTCCAAGTAAAAGTGGTAGATCTTTCAGCTAAAGTATTATTATTAGGGTTCCACCAGTATGTTCTTACAAAATCATTGGGTAAATATTCTATGAGGTATAAATTGTTTTTATCTACAGTAACTGTTTGCGCAATTTTAGAGAGGTTTTTGTTCTCAAACTCCTTTACTTCAGAAAAACTCTTTCCGTAGTTTGTTGATTTGTGTAAGGTGATATTTGAGGAACTTTCGGCTTGACTTAAAACAAAAATTTCATCCCCTTTTAAAGTGACAAGATCTTTTATTTTTTGACTTTCAGAAAGGTCCTCAGAAGGAGTCCATAATTGCCCTCCATCTGAAAAAAACAATCTTCCGTTAATCGCAGCGACAAGCTTTTGTGAACCTCCATCATAATTGATTTCCAGAACTGTGGGATCAAAGCGTAACATGTCATCAACAATCTGCCAATTTTTACCATCAAGATCTCCTTTCCACATAGTTCCACCAGAACTAATGGCGTACAACTTATTTTCTATTTTGGAGTAGGCTGTTTTTTTAATATCTCCAGCTTGATTCTTAGCGCCTTTTTCATACCAGCTTCCAAGCAATTTCCCTGAGGCAATATTGACCTGACCTCCTTTAAGTACTCCTTCTTTTAGATATTTTTCATACTTTTTGAGCGTTGTATTATGTTCTATCGCTCTCCAGTCTAAACCATCAGAGTTGTGAATTAATTCTAACCAGCTATATTTTATGTCTTTACATCTCCCATCTTCCATATTGGCTTTAACCATGGTTTTGGGTTTCAGAAGTTTATTTGTGGGAGGGTCAAAATAGGGTGAGCAGTTCAAGCCACAAAACACGAATGTTAAGCAGAAAAACAGTATTATTTTATTTTGGGCGTTAAAACGCATTATTGGCTTTATTCAAATCAACGGACTTGCTCTAAATTGTCATCCCAGTTTTTCGGTTTTGGTTCAGAAAGTTTCCCTACAGATTTACCGATTAAAAGAGCAATTGTTGCATCCCCAGTTACATTTACGACGGTGCGACACATGTCTAGGGGTCGGTCTACTGCAAATATTAACGCTAATCCTATCATTAATGTCTCTTTTGGGACTCCTAGAGCCTCCAAAACTATGACTAACATAACCATTCCTGCACCTGGTACTGCTGCAGACCCAATGGATGCCATAGTCGCTGTTAGGATAATTGTTAACTGATCAGAGAAATCCAACTGAAAGTCTAACGCTTGAGTGATGAAAATCGCTGCCACAGCTTGATATAAACTTGTGCCATCCATATTAATTGTCGCTCCTACAGGTAAAACAAAGCTTGAAACTTCTTTTTCTACCCCTAAGTGCTCCTCAACTCGTTCCATGGTCACTGGCAGGGTCGCTGCGCTAGAACTTGTCGAAAATGCCAATAATTGGGCTGGAGATATTCCTTTCAAAAACCAAATTGGTGATTTACCAATAACAAATTTTACTACCAATAGATAAATAAAAATCATGGCAATTAGACCTAGCACAACTGAAAGTGCATACCACATTAATGCAACGAAAATATCTGGATTACTAGTTTCTACAACCAAAGCAGCCAATAATGCAAATACAGCATAGGGGGCTGTTAGCATTATCAAGTCAACCATTTTTAAAATCACATCATTTAAACCATCAAAGAAATCCTTGACAGGCCCTGCTCTTTTAGGGTCAATTAATAATAAGGATACTCCGAAAAAGATGACAAAGAAAATTACTTGTAGCATGTTCCCATTACTGGAAGCTGCTCCAAAAATATTGTCTGGGACCATATCAACAACAAAAGATAAAGGGCCTCTTGTTTTTTGGCTTTGAGCTGAATCAATTCTTTTGGTAGCATCTGAGGCATAGGCTTGAGATAATTCAGTCAGTGTTTCATCCGAAATCTTATCTCCAGGATCTATCATATTAACTATCAATAAGCCAATTGAAATAGCTATCACTGTTGAAATAAGATATGCAACAATGGTTCGACCACCAATTGTTGAAAATTTTGAAATATCCTTGAGGTCAGAAATTCCTTTTATTAAACTAGCGATAATTAATGGAATCGCAATTAATTTCAATAATCTAATGAAAATAGTACCCAATGGTTTTATCCAATCACTAATGAATTCAGGGCCCCAAGAGAAATTTCTCAAAAGAATTCCAGCTAAGACTCCGAGAGCCATTCCGATTAATATTTTCCAGTGTAAGGCTAGTTTCATACTAAGGTTGTCATTTGATTACCAATAGCCATCAAATTACAATTTTGAATAGGTTTTATCCTCAGTATTTGAAGGTTTTATCTAATTCTTAAGATGCTTTACCGGATTTAACTGCTCTGGTCATTTCATGCTTTCTTGATGGACCATTCAAGGATTGTAATTCATACCCAATCTGCTTCAATAGTCGCTTAAATTTGCCTTGAGCGCAATAAGTAACAAGAGCTCCTCCTGGATTTAAAGCATTATATAGTTTAACATGAATGTCCTCTTCCCATAGAATTGGTTGGGAGCTTGGCGCAAATGCATCATAAAATATAAGATCATAAGTACTTTCAAAAACATACGAGGTTAAATCAGCTTGTAGTTTCTTAAAGCTGAAAAAAGGTGAAAATGAATGTTTTTTCTCCCATTCGCTCGAATGAAATTTTATGAATGCTTCTTGATTCCCAGTTTTTAATAGCTGGTGATAATTGAGCGTGAGATATGAACTAGGAGGAACAGGGTGGAGCTCTATTCCAGTGTAGTCAACCTTGAGATTAAATTGTTTACTAGACAGGTATGCTAGGTAAGCATTTAATCCAGTACCAAATCCCATCTCAAATATTTTGAGGTCTTTTACTTCTTGCTGGAATTTGTAATAGATACCTGCAGACATAAAGACATGCATAGATTCTTCAATAGCTCCTTGAAGCGAATGATAACTAGCCTTATATTTTGAAGATTCTAAGCTGTGTGAACCATCCGAAGTCTCAATGATCTTGAGATCATCAATCATTAATTTGGCCTTCTAGCTCTTGAATATCAATACTTAGGTGTGAGTTATGATATACAGCTTTTCCATTTTTTATAACAAGAATTTGAGGAGACTCGTGTCTTACTTCAAACTTATCCGCTATAAAATTAGATACACCTCTATGGCGTAAGAGGTCTAAATAAAAGACTCTTACATTCTCTGATGGTTTAAAATCTTGAAGACGTCGCTGTGCAACGGAGCTTATAGAACAGGTAGTACTATGTTTAAAGATTACACATGTACTTTTAGAGGAAATATTCTCAGCAATATCTAGAATTTCTTCTTCGGAGGTAACGTGTTCCCAGTTCAAGAGACTATTTTAAAATACCAATCTTTGGAGCTTGAAGATCTGTTGGACATCCAATACTCTTTTTAGCACATGACGCTAATGTTGAAACTATCAACAATACAGCGAAAAATTTTGCTAGATTCTTTACAAGTGAATTTCTCATTTTTATCAATTTACCCTTTAACGTTTTGCGACCGCAAAGTTAGTATATATAATCTCTATTAATCATGAATAGTTTCGAAAAACCATAATATTTTGAGCTAAATGCACTGAATTTGTAATCTTCGCGCTAAATATTATTCAGCAAATGATCTTTGGCGAGAAAAAAAACATACATTTTATAGCAATTGGAGGAGCAATTATGCACAATTTAGCTATTTGCTTATCTGAACAAGGGCATCATGTCACAGGCTCAGATGATGTAATTTACGATCCATCACTATCACGATTAAAGGTTGCCGGACTCGCCCCAAAAGAATTTGGTTGGTTTCCAAAAAATATTCAAAAGGAGATAGATTTTATTGTTTTAGGCAAGCACGCTAGAATAGATAATCCTGAATTGAAAAAAGCTCAAGAACTTAAGATTGAAATCCATTCATTTCCTTCTTTAATTTCAATTCTAGCTAAAGATAAATTGAAAATAGTTGTTGCAGGATCACATGGAAAAACAACCACCAGTTCCATGATAATGCATTGCTTGAATTATCATAAAATTGATCATGATTATTTAGTAGGTGCTCAGTTGGAAGGCTATCGCAATATGGTCCAGATAAGTGATGCAAAAATAATGGTTATTGAAGGGGATGAGTATTTATCTAGTGCTTTGGATCACAAACCTAAGTTTTTACATTATCAGCCAGATTTATTAGTAATCACTGGAATAGAATGGGATCACATTAACGTGTTTAAAACTCTAAAGGATTATGTAAATCAATTTTATAACCTTGTTAATAACTGTGACGAAAGGACAGAAATATTTATCGATGAGAATGATGACGAACTGCAAAAACTACGACGCGAATTTCTGAATAAAAACATCATAACGTATTCTCCTTTTCAATGGAAGGAGGATACTGTCCATTTTAATGGAAAGTCATATCCCCTCAAAATATTTGGTACGCACAATATGTCAAACATGAAGGCAGCTTTTAGTATTTGTCAGGTCTTAGGAGTTGACGCTGAAGGCTTTTTAAAATCAATGAGTACATTTAAGGGAGCTGCAAAGCGGCAGCAGTTGTTACTTGAAAATGAAAGATTTTCATTGTATTGGGATTTTGCCCACGCACCTTCAAAAGTAAAAGCTACTGTCAAAGCCTTTGGGACTAAGTTTAAAGATCAAAATATTGCAGTCATTGTTGAGTTGCATACATACAGTAGTTTAGATCGTGATTTTATTCCAATGTACAAGGACTCATTAATCGGAGCAAAATCTGCAATAATCTATTATGATAAAGAGAATTTAGGGATTAAAAAGATGGAACCATTAGATGCCGACTTTTTAAAAGAAGGGTTTAATTATGAGGATTTAATCATTTGTGAGCACAAAGATTCTCTAAAAGACCATCTTTCATTGCTTTTTAAGAATTTTCAAGGGATAATTTTAATAATGTCATCTGGTCAAATTGGTGGACTGAATCTATTGCAAATTGCTAAGGGGGAATCGTAAAAAGATTTATCTTTGGGCTTACGAAAAAAGCATATGTCAAGAGTAATTACATTAAGAGATGCCCTTAGGGAGGCAATGATCGAAGAAATGAGAAGAGATGATTCTGTATTTCTTATGGGGGAAGAAGTTGCAGAATATAATGGAGCTTATAAGGTAAGTAAGGGTATGCTCGACGAATTTGGAGCCAAAAGAGTCATAGATACTCCAATCGCTGAGCTAGGATTTGCAGGAATTGGTGTTGGAGCAGCAATGAACGGTTTGAGACCGATTGTTGAATTCATGACTTGGAATTTTGCGGTTTTAGCCTTTGATCAAATAGTAAATAACGCAGCAAAGACATTGTCACAGTCCGCAGGTCAATATAAATGTCCAATAGTATTTAGAGGACCTTCAGGTTCTGCTGGTCAATTGGCCCAGCAACATTCCCAGACCTTTGAGTCTTGGTTGGCGAATTGTCCTGGATTGAAAGTAATTTCCATTGTCGATCCTGCGGATGCAAAAGGTTTATTAAAATCTGCTATTAGAGATGAAGATCCTGTTTGCATGATGGAGTCTGAGCAATTATATGGATTGAAAGGTGAAGTGCCTGAGGGAGAATACTTAGTTCCAATTGGAAAGGCAGCCGTAAGAAGAGAAGGAACAGACGTAACAATTGTATCTTTCAATAAAATGATGGAGGTGTGTAAAAAGGCATGTGATGAATTAGAAAAAGAAGGAATTTCAGCCGAATTAATTGACCTCAGAACCATTCGACCTTTAGATTTTGAGACCCTTGTAACTTCACTGAAAAAGACCAATAGGATGGTTGTCGTAGATGAATCATGGCCTTTTGCTGGTGTTTCTGCTGAAGTGGCGTATGAAATGCAGAAATATGCTTTCGACTATCTTGATGCCCCTATAACAAGAATTAATGCAGCCGATACTTCATTGCCATATTCTTCAGTGTATGTGGATGAGTATCTTCCAAACCCATCAAAGGTCATCAAAGCGGTGAAGGAAGTTATGTATGTTAAAAGTTAACAAGCGGAATTAAATCTCCTGGTTCCATTCCGTCAATGGTTTGATCTTGAATTTTATATCTAGCTAGGCGTAATACAGGGAAACCCACTTTTGCCAACATCCGTCTGATTTGACGGTTTTTACCTTGTGATATGCTTAATTCAATCCAGCTAGTAGGAATGCTTTCTCTTTTACGTATCGGTGGTACACGCTCAGGTAATTGTACTTCTGATTTATGCGAAATATTTTGAGCCCTAACCTTATAGGTCTTTTTCTTAATTCTAATTTCAACTCCTTCTTCCAAAGAATTTAATGCTTCTTGTGTTATTGTTCCTTCTACTTGAGCCCAATATGTTTTAGCTCTTTTATTTTTAGGATTCAACAACCAATCAGTGAGTAGACCATCATTGCTGAGAATTAATAACCCTTCAGAATCTTTATCTAGACGTCCAACTGGATACACATCTCTTGATACTTTGATGATATCTTTCAAGCATTTCTGATCTTCTTTCTCCGAAGTGAATTGGGCAAGCACTCCATAGGGTTTATAGAGTTTATAATATTGGTATCCTGGACGATAATTGTAGTCCATTAAACATTAAATCTGAAGTGCATTACATCTCCATCTCCAACAACATATTCTTTTCCTTCTGATGAAAGTTTTCCAGCATCTCTTGCTTTACTCTCAGAGCCATATTCTACAAAGTTTGCATAAGTTATCACTTCAGCTCTAATAAAACCTTTCTCAAAATCTGTATGGATAACACCAGCTGCTTGAGGTGCTTTTGAACCCTCCAGAACAGTCCAAGCCCGGACTTCTTTCTCACCTGCGGTAAAGTAGGTGATTAGATTCAATAGTTTATAGCAAGCTTGGATCACTCGGTATACTCCTGGCTTTTCAAGCCCCATTTCTTTTACAAATTCTAGTTTTTCTTCAAGAGTATCAAGTTCTGCGATATCCGATTCAATGGCAGCACTTATGAGAATTACTTCAGCATTTTCATTCTCTACGGCTTTTATAAAGTTTGCTGTATGAGCATTGCCATTGACCACACTTTCCTCATCAACATTGCATACGTATAGTATGGGCTTGTGCGTCAACAAGAACAAATCTTTCAAGAATTTTCCTTTTTCATCCTCCCATTCAATGGTCCTTGCAGGTTTTTCATCTTCTAGGTGCTTTAATACTTCTTGTGCCCACTCAAGTTTTAACTTATCTCCTTTGTCTCCGCTTTTGGCTTGCTTCTGTAATTTCTCAACTCTTTTTTCAACAGTTTCCATGTCTTTGAGAATCAATTCCATATCGATGATTTCCTTATCCTTAACAGGATCTATATTACCATCAACGTGGACGATATTATCATTGTCAAAACATCTAACAACATGTGCAATAGCATCAACTTCCCTGATATTAGCAAGGAATTGGTTTCCCAATCCTTCCCCTTTACTGGCACCTTTTATTAATCCAGCAATGTCCACTATTTCTATGGTTGTTGGAATAGTTTTTTGTGGATTTACCAATTCTGTAAGCTTATCTAATCGATCATCTGGGACCGTAATAATTCCTACATTCGGGTCCTTTGTTGCAAAAGGATAATTCGCTGCCAATGCTTTAGCAGAGGTTAATGCATTGAAGAGTGTAGATTTACCTACGTTAGGAAGACCTACAATACCACATTTAAGAGCCATAATAGTGCTTGTTTATTGCGCTGCAAAGATAACTTTCTATCAATATTTTAAGTTTAATTAATCAACTTTACGTGATGAATTATTTAGCTCACAGTTATCTTTCTTGTAATAATGAGTATTTGCTCATAGGAAACTTAGTTACAGACCTAATTAAAAAGAAGGATGAAGATTATTATTCCGAAGCCATTCGTAAAGGAATTGACTTGCACAGAAAAATTGACCATTTTACAGATAATCATCGTATAGTAAAGGACTCCTTGGATTTGATTAGGTCTTCGCAAGGAAAATATGCACCAGTAGTATTGGATATCCTTTGGGACTATTTCTTGTGTAAAAATTGGAAAACATATTCCGAAGAAGATTTGCAAGAATTCTCAAATGGAGTGTATGCGATTTTAGAAAAGAACTACCCAAATTTACAAGAAAAGGTAGTGGAACGGTTTGAAAGTATGATCGCTCATAACTTTTTGATGTCTTGTGCAAACAAGACTGCTCTGATTAAAACTTTTGAGCATTTGAATAAAAGGGTGAGGTTCCTGACAAACTTTGAAGAAGCCGCAGAAATCGTCATTGATTATAATGAAAAGTTAGATGATAATTTCAATATATTATTTGGGGAAATGATGAGTTATGTGGAATCAATTTGTGCGTGTTAACCTTCAAAATTGAAAGTAATCGAAATCATTCTTGAGTTGACTTGATCAAGAATTCTAGACTCCAACAGTTCATCTTTATAAATGTGCACATTACCAATGCCCTGAGAAAATTTTATTTCAGGAGAAAAAATAAAATAAGGAAAGAAAAATTGCATCCCAGCGCCGACCTCCACACTAAAATCATGTGGAGATACCTGAACCAAAAATTGTGCTTTTTCTCTATTGGCGCTTGAATTTGAGGCTACATCATAAACGTATTTTACCCCAGTCACGACAAAGAGCCTTTTATCTCTATATGGTTCAGATTTAAATCTAAGTAAGAAAGGTAATTCAACAAAAACAGATTCAATGGATTTGAAGTTTGGAACATTCCCACTTTCAACGGAGGTGAATTCAAAACGTCGTTCGGTAAATGAAAATCCTGGGAGAAATCTGAAATCAAAGTATTCACCGATTTTAAGATTGGTTATAATATTCAGATTAAAACCCGGTCTGTATAAACCATTAACAATATTGATGCTGTCATTTGCTATAAAATTGCTTGAACGATTTACTTGATAGCTAGATGAATTAATGCCAAGGCTAATGCCGAAGTAGTAATTTTTTTTCTGAAAATCTAGGTAGTTATAATTGTCTTTCGCCTTGAATTGACCAAAAACTGAGCTTACAACAAACAAACAAGCGAATAGGATACTTACTTTTCTCCAAGATAAATTGTGCATATTCCTAAGGTAAGGGGGGTATATTTTATGTTTTTAAAACCAATATCTTCCAAAATCTTTTTCATTTGATCATAATCAGGGAAGGCCTGAACAGATTCATAAAGGTATTGATAAGCTTTTGGGTCTTTAGATGTAATTCTTCCGATTACTGGTAGAACGTATTTAAAGTAAAGATTAAACAACTGTTTGAAGGGAAATATTGTGGGCTTAGAAAATTCGAGGATCATTATCTTACCACCAGGCCTCAAGACACGACATATTTCTGATAAACCTTTGTTGAGATTTTGGAAATTACGGATGCCAAAAGAAGCTGTAGCGCCATCAAAACTTTCATCATCAAATCTCAAATTTTCACTGTCGCCAACCTCGACAGATACATGATCTTCGAGACCCATTTTATCCACCTTTTTAGAGGCTAATTCAATCATATTTGATGAGATGTCTAATCCTATAACCTTATCAACTTTTAGTCTTTTCTTTAAGGCGACAGCTAGGTCCGCGGTCCCAGTAGCAATATCTAGAATCTTATCATATTCTCGGGTATCTAGTGCCTTAATTGCTTTTTTTCTCCACCGTTGATCTATCCCTAAGGTTAGTAACCGATTAAGGAAATCGTAGTAGGGAGCAATCTTATCAAACATTGATGTGACCTGGGTCTTTTTATCAATTTCTACTTGATCATATGGGGTTACTGTATCGTGGTTAAATTCTGCCAAAATATCTTTTTATTTGAAGGTGCCACAATTTAACAGAATTCAATCACCTCATGTTCAAATTGTGTAATAATTAATGTAATAAAGTGTCTTTTTTAGGAGTAATATTCTTAAATTTGGGCTTCGAATTTTATAAATTATTCAATATATAAATGGCAGATAATCAAAGAATTATACCGATCAATATAGAGAGTGAGATGAAATCAGCATACATCGATTATTCGATGTCTGTAATTGTCTCTAGAGCTTTACCAGATGTGAGAGATGGGCTTAAGCCGGTTCACCGACGGGTCTTGTATGGAATGAATGATCTCGGTCTTAAATTCAATAAAGCACATAAAAAATCTGCAAGAATTGTAGGAGAGGTTTTGGGTAAATATCATCCTCATGGAGATACCTCAGTTTATGACTCAATGGTAAGAATGGCCCAAGATTGGTCCTTGCGATATCCGCTGGTAGATGGGCAAGGAAACTTTGGTTCAATGGATGGAGATAGTCCAGCTGCCATGAGATATACAGAGGCTAGATTGAAGAAGATTTCAGACTTGATTTTAGCTGATATTGGGAAGGAGACAGTAGATTTTAGGTTAAATTTTGATGACTCCTTAGAAGAGCCAACCGTACTCCCAACTAAGCTCCCTAATCTCCTTATAAATGGGGCTTCCGGAATTGCCGTAGGAATGGCAACCAATATGATGCCTCACAACCTAAGTGAGGTAGTTGACGGAGTGATTGCAACGATTGATAATCCAGAAATAGATTTGGATGGGTTAATGGAACACATTAAAGCTCCAGATTTTCCTACAGGAGGAATTATTTATGGTACTGAAGGAGTAAAACAAGCTTTTGAAACAGGAAGAGGTAAAGTTGTAGTTAGGGGGAAGGCTGAAATTGAAACTTCGAGTACGGGTAAGGAAAAGATTATAATAAATGAAATCCCTTATCAAGTGAATAAAGCCAATTTAGTTATGAAAATAGCTGAGTTGGTAAACACTGAAAGAGTTACAGGAATTAGTGATATCCGAGATGAATCTGATAGAAATGGATTGAGAATAGTTGTTGAGGTTAAGAAAGACGCGCTTGCAAATGTAATTCTCAGTAAACTATATAAATATACACCACTACAAACAAGTTATGGTGTTAATAATATTGCTCTAGTAAATGGTAGACCTCGACAGTTGAATCTTAAGCAACTGATCGAAGAGTTCATTAAGTTTAGACTTGAGGTTGTCGTCAGAAGGACGCAATATGATTTGCGAAAAGCAGAAGAAAGAGCACATATCCTTGAAGGGTTAATTATTGCTATTGATAATTTAGATGAGGTTATAAGAATTATTCGAGCATCAAAAACTGTAGAGGATGCGAAGGTTGCTTTAATGAAATCTTTAGATCTTTCTGAAATTCAAGCAAAGGCGGTTCTTGAAATGAGACTCCAAAAATTGGTTTCTCTAGAAATGGAGAAATTAAGAGCAGAGTATGATGAGTTGATGAAGACCATTACTTCACTAAAAGAAATTTTAGCCAGTGAAGGCAAGCAACGTGAAATTATCAAGGAAGAGCTTAGAGAAATCAAAGAAGAATTTGGAGACGAAAGAAGGACTCAAATCACTTATGCTGATGGAGAAATCAGTGTAGAGGATATGATCCCTAATGACGAAGTTGTTGTCAGTATTTCAAATCTTGGTTACATCAAACGAACTAAACTTGATGAATATAAGGAACAGGCCAGAGGAGGAAAAGGCTCAAGAGGTAGCAAAACAAGAAATGAAGATTACATAGAACATTTATTTGTAGCCCATAATCATAATTACCTTTTACTCTTTACCGAGCAAGGAAGATGTTTCTGGTTGAGAGCATATGAAATTCCAGAAGCGACTAAGACGGCTTCAGGACGGGTCATACAAAATATCCTCGCCATCCCTAAAGAAGATAGAGTTACAGCTTATATCATGATTGAGGATTTAACGAATGAAGAATTCCTCAATAACAACCACCTGGTATTCTGTACTAAGAAGGGATTGATTAAGAAAACTTTAGTGGAAGCATTTTCTAGACCTAGAGTTAATGGAATAAATGCTATAACTATTAATGAGGGTGACTCACTTTTGGAAGTTTTACTTACAGATGGGTCTAGAGAAATAATGATCGCTAACAAATTAGGAAAAGCCATAAGATTTGATGAATCCAAGGTGAGATCAATGGGAAGATCAGCTGCCGGGGTTAAAGCAATGAATATTGACGTGGCTGGCGGCGACGAAATTGTTGGTATGTTGGTAACAGATCCTTCAGATGAAGTTTCATCAATACTTACCGTGACTGAAAATGGAATGGGTAAACGAACCTTGATCCCAGAATATAGATTGACGAATAGGGGAGGGAAAGGAGTTACTAATTTGCAAGTAACTGATAAAACGGGTGCAGTTTTTGCGGTTAAGAAAGTGACCGAACTAGATCATATTATGATTACCACAAAGGCTGGAATTATGATACGAATGAAAGTTTCGGACTTGAGAAATATGGGACGAGCGACTCAAGGCGTCAAACTTATTAATGTCGGCAAGAATGATAGCATTGCTGATATTGCTATAATTAACCGGGATGAAGGCTCTGAAGAAGAGTAATAATTCTAGTTTATTTCTAATTTAATCACGTCTATTAACAAATTGATAATTTAATTTAACAACTGATAACACTTTATAATCGTCTTAAAGCTGTTACTGAAGTATATATTTAACAAACAACTAGAAAATGAAAAAATCCTTATTCATTCTTATGGTAGCTCTTGTAAGTGCACCTAGCATGTGGGCTCAACCGGAAAAAGATCTTAAAAATGCCTCTAAGGCATTAAGTAAATATTTTCTTGATCCTGTAAACAATGCAGACGTACTTCAAGAATCTTTAGATTTATTGAATTCTGCATTTAAGTCAGAAGACATCAAAAAATTAGGGAGTTCTTGGATTACCAGAGGAAAGATTTATAATGAAGTCGCTAATAGTGAATTTCAAATGAAAACATTAAGTGCAGACTATGAGATTAAGCAAAGTGATGCACCTAAATTAGCATATGAGGCTTTTAATAAAGCTAATGGTATGGCTGAAAAGAAATCTGAAAAGAAAGATGTATTAGAAGGTATGCAAGAAGCAGAAAGCCATCTAAATAATTTTGCAATTTTTGCTTATCAGTCTCAAGATTATGCAACTGCATTTTCAAACTTCCAATCTTGCTTGAAAGCGTATGATGAAATTAAAAGTATGGGCGCAACAAGCAGACTTGATGAAGTTGAAAATGGTTATAATGATCAACTATTTTTTGCTGCAGTAAGCGGATACTACGGTGGTATGAAAGCTGAATCTAAGCCATTGTTTCAAAAGTTATTTGATATGGGGTCTTCGGAAGCAGTTGTTTACGATGCTCTTTATAACATAAGTAAAGAAGAGGGAGATGCTGATGCGGTCAAATACCTTGAAGCAGGAAGAGAAAAATTCCCAGATGATACTTCATTACTTTTCACAGAAATCAATCACTACCTAACTGAAGGAAAACTTGAAGTGTTAATTGATAAATTAAAGGTAGCTATTGAGAAGGAGCCGGATAATGTTTCAGTATATACTACTCTAGGTAGTGTATATGATCAACTACAAGCACAAGCTCTTGCAGATAATGATTCTGAAAAAGCTACTATGTACTTTGATAGTGCATTTGACTATTATAATCAGGCACTAGCCAAAGATGAGACTAATTTTGAAGCAATTTATAGCATGGGAGCATTGTATTACAATAAGGCTGCTACCTATGTGGATAAGTTAAATGAATTCGCTGCTGACTTCTCTAAAGAAGGAATGAAAAAGTACGATGACACCAAAGTAGAGATGGATGAATTATTTAAGCAAGCACTTCCATATTTTGAAAAAGCAGAAGGAGTGAATGGTGAAGATTTAAATACCATTATTGCACTTAAAGAAATACATGCAAGATTGAATGATCTTGAGAAATCAAATATGTACAAAGAAAAATTCGATGCGCTTCAAGGCGGTGGCGAATAAGAAGTAATTTTTGATCTTCAAAACCAGAGAGGCATTTTTCATTTAGGAAGATGCCTTTTTTTATTGTCTAAAATATAATGGCTTTAGTTATCTTATGAACATAAATCAAGTTTATGTGGAGAATAAAATTCGTAATCATTTTATGTTGTAGCTGCTCATTTGGATTTTCCCAAGCCATAAACAATATACTTCCGGAGAAAGAGCGGGCAAAAATTGTCGATGAGATTTTAGAGGAAAGGTTGGATTCCTTATTACCTATTTTGATGAAGAGGGAAGATTTTGATATGTGGGTTGTTATCTCGAGAGAATATAATGAAGATCCTGTTTTAAAGACCATGCTGCCTAGTACATGGTTATCAGCCAGAAGGCGAACAATATTAGTATTTTATCAAAAGCCTGAGTCCGAATTTGAGAAAATAGCCATTGCTAGATATGATGTTGGTAAGTTGCTAAAAGGTGCATGGGATTTAGATGTTTATAGTGACCAATGGGAAGCGTTAAATCAAATCATAAAGGATAGAGATCCAAAGAAAATAGGTCTCAACATTTCAGGTGATTTTGGATTAGCTGATGGCTTAGTTTATACAGAATACACAGACTTTTTAGCAAAACTTCCTGAGAATTACCATGAAAGAATTACTTCTGCTGAACCGTTAGCCATTGCTTGGCTTGAAACTCGATCAAATCGAGAGCTTGAAATTTTTCCTGAAATATGTGCTATTGGTCATGAAATATTAAATGAAGCTTTTTCTTCAAAAGTAATAACCCCTGGTGTAACCGCAACAGAGGATGTCATTTGGTGGTTAAGGGATCGGGTGAGATCTTTTGGGCCTTGATACTTGGTTCCATCCGAGTGTATCACTCCAGCGTGCTGACCCTGAAAATTTCGACCACCTAAGGACATTTTCAAAAAGACCAGAAAGACAAGTCATAGAGAAAGGAGATTTGTTGCACGTAGACTTTGGCATTTCTTATCTTAGATTAAATACAGATCAGCAGCAACACTTTTATGTTCTTAAAGATGACGAAACTGCAGTACCAAAGGTGCTTCAGCAAGCGTATAAAAATTCATCCAGATTGCAGGATATATTAACGAGTAATTTTAAAACTGGAAGTACAGGTAATGAAATACTAAAAGCCTCATTGGAGCAGGCCAAAGAAGAAGGTTTAAACCCAAGTATTTATACACACCCAATCGGTACGCATGGTCACGCTGCAGGACCAACGATCGGTATGTGGGACAATCAAGGAGCAACCAAAGGTCGTGGAGATTATCCGTTATATGAAAATACAGCCTATTCGATTGAGTTAAATACATCTACGGAAATTCCTGGCTGGAATAAGATCATCCGAATAATGCTAGAGGAGGATGGTGTGTTTGGTCCCAATGGATTCTATTATTTAGATGGTCGCCAAAAAGAGATTAAATCCATCCCTAGATCCAAATAAATTTGATGTTTAAGGAACCATATAAATTAAAATGTAGTTTTAAATTATAGGTATTTCAATGAGATATTAATTTTTCGATTTTGATTTTTTTATAAATTATTGTATACCTTAGTTTTTTATTGAGTTTTTGGTCCGTTTTAAATTTAACTTCCGATTTCTCTTATTTTTAATTTTTTTAATTTTTTACATGAATATTTTTGTTGCAAAACTCTCATACGGAACCTCAGAGGATCAGTTGAGAAGTGCATTTGAAGAATTCGGAGAAGTAGAGTCTGCTAAAATCATTTTTGATCGAGAAGAGAACAGGTCTAAAGGATTTGGATTCGTTGAAATGCCTAATGACGGAGAAGCATTGGTAGCCATAGAGGAGTTGAATGACTCTGACCTAGATGGTAGAACTATTGTTGTTAAGAAAGCTCAACCACGTAGAGAAGGTGGAGGTGATAGACGAGGTGGCGGAGGCTACGGCGGAGGAAGAAATAACAGATACTAATCAATATTTCTGATTTTAGAAAAGACCTGATCAATGATCAGGTCTTTTTTTTTACATTAAGCTTTCATTGTATTAATTTTGACCATGTCAGAAAACATTCTAAAAGATAAAGCAACCCCGAGAGGTACTTATAGTCATATCCGTCAAGCTGGTGACTTTTATTTTGTATCTGGGACTAGTTCTCGTCGAAAAGATAATACCATTGCAGGTGCTAACCAAGTAGATAAAATGGGCACCATGAATCTAGATATTCGGGAACAAACGAGGACTGTAATTACGAATATCGAAGACATTCTGAAATCGAAAGACTTGAATTTAAGTCATGTAGTTGAAGTATCAAGTTTTCTAGTAAATATGAATGACTTCGCTGGTTATAATGAAGTCTTTAAGGAATTTTTTCAAGAGATAAAACCTTCAAGAACTACAGTAGCAGTTCATCAATTGCCACATCCTCACTTATTAGTTGAAATTAAAGTAGTAGCCTACAAAAAAAGTTAAAATGTCAGATTTCTTAGAACTTACCGAACAATATAAGGCCCCCTTATATGTATACGATGGTGATATTATTGAGCAAAAATTCAATTTGTTTAAATCAGCATTTGATGTTAAGAATCTCGACATTCACTATGCTTGTAAGGCCTTGACGAATCTTAGTATTCTAAAACTTTTAAAAAAACTTGGAGCAAGACTGGATTGTGTTTCAGTCCAAGAAATTCAATTAGGATTAAAGGCAGGGTTTGAACCCTCAGAAATAATGTTTACTCCTAATGGGGTTGGGGAAGAAGAATACGATCGAGCCATTTCTTTTGGAGTTTCTGTGAATGTAGATAACATTGATATGCTTGAATATCTAGCAAGTAAGTATCCAGATATTCCTTTATGCATCAGAATAAACCCGCATTTATTGGGTGGGGGGAATTCAAAGATTTCAGTGGGAACGATCGATTCTAAATTTGGTATTTCGATTCATCAGCTACCACATGTACATCGAATAGTGGAACAGTATAATGTACGGATTAACGGTTTGCATGTACATACTGGATCTGATATTCATGATGGTGAGATTTTCATTAGAGCAGCGGAATTGATATTTAGTGCGGCAGAATCATTTGAACAATTAGAATATTTAGATTTTGGTAGTGGATTCAAGGTGCCATATAAACCGAATGATTATGCTACAGATATTAAAAGTTTTGGAGAAAAATTTAGTGTAGTATTTAATAAATTCTGCATCAAGATGGGGAAGGACTTTCATTTAAAATTTGAACCGGGTAAGTTTTTGGTAAGTGAAGCAGGATCTTTTATCACAAAAGTAAATGTAATAAAGCAGACAACAGCCTGTACTTTTGTTCACCTTGATTCCGGGTTTAATCATCTAATTAGACCAATGTTCTATAACGCCTATCATCATATTGAAAATATAAGCAATCCAGATGGTAGCGATAAACTATATAACATCGTGGGCTATATCTGTGAGTCTGACACCTTCGCAAGTAATCGGATGTTACCTGAAGTAAGAAAAGGTGATTATTTAAAGTTTAATAATGCTGGAGCTTATTGCTTTAGTATGTCCTCAAATTATAATTCTAGATATCGGCCTGCAGAGGTGCTTATTTATAAGAATCAAGCTCATTTAATTCGAACGAGAGAAAGTCTTGAAGATATTCTACAGAATCAAATAATGGTGGAGATATGATAGCCTGGCTTAAAAGCAGCTGGCGTTATACCTGCCCACGATGTCGACAAGGGCAACTGTTTATTGAACCCTTTGTTTTAAAAAAGCCTTTGGCAATGAATGAAACTTGTTCAAATTGCAATTTGGATTTTGAACCTGAGCCCGGTTTTTATTTCGGAGCAATGTTTGTTTCATACATTATAACTTCATTTTTGTTTTTGGCAGTGGCTTTATTTCTGGTCTTTAAAGAAGGGTGGAGCGCAGATGGTGCCATGGGAATTGTCTTACTGATTGGAGCAATAATTTACCTGAAAATATTACGTCTTTCTAGATCTTTATATATTCATATGCTTGTTAAATTTAGACCCTAATTCTAATGCGTAACAAATGAATGGATTAAGTGTTATTACTTTGAATATTACGGTCTAGACCCTAATTCATTAATCTTTATATATTTTGTATTAATTTTTCGCTTTCGCAAATGATAGAGCAGATATATACTAAATGTTTGGCCCAAGGGGCATATTTCATCCAATCTAAAGGAGAGGCAGTGGTTATTGACCCACTGCGGGAAACAAGTCCATATTTAATTAGGGCTGAAAAATTGGGTGTTAAAATTAAATACATTTTTGAAACACATTTTCATGCTGATTTTGTCTCAGGTCATGTTGACTTAGCCAAAAAAACAGGAGCTAAAATAGTTTTTGGTCCTCAGGCAGAAACAAGCTTTGATGTTCATAATGCTAAGGATGGAGAAGAATTCAAAGTTGGCGATGTAACAATAAGAGCAATTCATACACCGGGACATACTCCAGAGAGTACTTGTTATCTATTGATAAATGAAGAGGGTAAGGAACATGCATTGTTTACTGGTGATACATTATTCATTGGAGATGTAGGAAGACCTGATCTTGCTCAAAAGGCAACAGGATTGACCCAAGAAGATTTGGCTGGATGGCTGTATGATAGTTTGAGAAACAAAATAATGGTCTTGCCAGATGATCTCATCATATATCCGGCACATGGACAAGGCAGCTCATGTGGAAAGAATATGAGTAGTGAAACTTGGAGTACGCTGGGTAAACAAAAGCAAGAAAACTATGCCTTGGCTGAGAACATGACAAAAGATGAATTCATCAAGGAGGTCACAGATGGATTGCAAGCCCCGCCACAATATTTTGCAAAGAATGCTAAACTAAATAAGATTGGTTATGATTCCATTGATTCAGTTTTAGATAGAGGAAATCGCTCATTATCAATACGTCAATTTGAAACCCTTGCAGAACAAAAAGACGTTTTAATTTTAGATGTTCGATCTAAAGAGGAATTCGTAAAGGGCTTCATCCCAAATTCATGGTTCATAGGTTTGGACGGTAGTTTTGCACCTTGGGTAGGAACTTTAATAAAAGACATTAACCAAAAAATCATTTTAGTAACTCCAGAAGGTCGAGGTTTGGAAACGGTAAGGAGGTTAGCCAGAGTAGGATATGATCAAACCTTAGGATTTCTTAGCGGTGGCTTTGAAGTATGGGAAAAAGAAGGTAAAGAAGTAGAAAAAATTGAAACTATAAATTCAGAAAACTTTAATAGTCTATATAAAGATAACCCCAATTTGAAGATTGTTGATGTTAGGAAACCAGGGGAATGGGACACTAAACATATCTCTACAGCAAAACATTTAGCCTTAGATTTTATGCAAGAGAATTTTTCTGATATTGATTGGAAAGATTTGAATTATCTGCATTGTAGAAGTGGCTATAGATCTACCGTTGCATCTTCAATCCTTTATTCAAAGGGTATCAAAAATTTAGTAAATGTTCAAGGTAGTTTTGAATCGCTTTCAAAAGAAGCAATCTTAGAAGGATCTTGTCCATCTTTGGTAAGTTAAATTCAATTTCAGATGATTGAAACAATAAGTAATCCTTGGCACTGGGGTGTTTCAGGTGTCATGATCGTATTAGTAATGTTCTTGCTTTTAATTGCAGGAAGAGCATTTGGAGTATCCAGTTCTTTTAAGGTTGTTTGTTCTATGATCGCTGGCCGCAAAAGTGCTAGTTATTTTGATTTTGATTGGAAGGATTTTAGTTGGCTCCTATTATTCGTCATGGGTACAATAATTGGAGGATATATTGCAGGAGAATTCTTAGCTAGTCCAGAGCCAGTACAAATCTCACAAGCTACTATAAATGATTTAACAGCCTTAGGCATTGCCGCGCCATCTGAGGGTTTATTGCCTAAGGAGTTGTTTTCCTTTGAATATCTCATGACCGTGCAAGGTTTCATATTATTTGTTCTTGGTGGTTTTGCGATAGGATTTGGAACCCGGTGGGCTGGTGGATGTACTTCCGGACATGCCATTACAGGATTATCCAATTTACAACTTCCATCTTTAGTCGCAGTCATCGGTTTCTTTATCGGTGGACTTTTTACAACTCATTTAATTTATCCTTTACTATTTGCATAGCGTATGAAAAAGTTAAGCTTTCTTCTAATTGGAATTTTATTTGGGATCATAATGACTAAGTCAGAAGCAGTTTCATGGTATCGAATTCAAGAAATGTTTCGATTTCAGAGTATCCACATGTATGGTATTATTGGGGTTGCTGTGATACTTGGGGCGGCCATGTATGCCTTACTCAAAAAGATGGATGTGAAGACTGTTGATGGGTTACCATTAAATTTTAAAGCAAAACCTGAAACGTATAAGGCAAGTCTATTTGGAGGAACCGTATTTGGTTTGGGATGGGCAATGACGGGCGCTTGTCCTGGTCCTTTATATGTTTTATTAGGTAATGGCTATCTAGTCATCTTAGTAATATTAATTAGTGCCTTCATTGGTACTTTCGTTTATGGTAAAATAAGACATAAACTTCCACACTGACCTAAGCGATTTTCCATAAATTCATGAAAATTTTTGGAATGTCAAGATCACTATTTATTGCGTGTCTATTTATTACCATTGGATTAGTCTTTGTTCAATGTAAGAGTGAGAGTTCAGCTAATATTGAAAAAGAAATTGTAAAGGCTATGTCTGAAGAAGCCATTAAAAATCACATGGCTATTCTCGCGAGTGACGACTTTGGGGGCAGGATGCCTTGTTCTGACGGCGAAGAAAAAACTGTTGACTACTTAATTGAGCAAATGAAGGACATGGGTATTAGCCCTGGGAATGGCTCCAGCTACATTCAAGATGTTCCATTGTTGGAAATTGTAGGTCATCCATCACAAGAAATGAAATTGGATTATGATGACGAATCACAAAATATCAGATTCCCTAAAGACTTCGTTGTACATACCCAAAGAAAAGCAGATAAGGTTGAATTGAATGATTCGGAATTGGTTTTTTGCGGTTACGGCATTGTTGCGCCTGAACGTGGCTGGAATGATTTCGAAGGAATTGACTTAAAGGGTAAAACTGCAGTAGTGCTAGTCAATGATCCTGGCTTTGGGGGTGAGGATGAAAATTTCTTTAAAGGAAATACCATGACCTATTATGGAAGATGGACATACAAGTATGAAGAGGCGGATCGTCAAGGAGCTGACGGTTTGTTGATTATTCATGAAACTACGTCCGCAGGATATCCATGGTTTGTTGTGGAATCATCGTGGACCGGCGGTCAGCAAGGATTGTCAGGAATTGATCGTTCAGAAGATTGTGGGGTGAAAGGTTGGATCTCCTTGAATACGGCTAAAGATTTATTTGATAAGGCCGGATTGGATATGACCGCTGAGATTAGGGCAGCTAGAAAAAAAGGGTACAAGGCTAAATCTTTGAAAGCTAAAGCAACCGTGTCTGTACAAAATGAGTACACTGAATGTACAAGTAAAAATGTAATAGGAATGATTAAGGGTAGTAAATATCCAAACGAGTATATAGTTTATACAGCCCATTGGGACCACATTGGTACAGGTGTAGCAGTAGAAGGAGATACAATCTATAACGGAGCCTTAGATAACGCTTCGGGAACAACTGCCGTTCTAGAAATAGCTAACACATTTGCCCAGAGCGAAAATAAGCCCGAAAGATCAGTTGTGTTTCTTTTTGTAACAGCAGAAGAACAAGGACTATTGGGTTCAGAGTATTATGTAAAAAATCCAATCTTTCCTTTAAATAAAACCGTATGTAACTTAAATATGGATGGTGTAAATCCTGCTGGGAAAATGAGAGATTTTACCATAACAGGAATGGGACACTCAGATATGGATGACTATGCAAAGGTTGCTGTTGAAAAGCAAGGTAGATATATTATGGAAGAGCAAGAACCTGAGAAAGGATACTTCTATCGATCAGATCACTTTAATTTTGCGAAAGCAGGCGTTCCTGCACTGTATGGAGATGGCGGTTATGACCACTGGGATAAGGGGAAAGAATATGCCGTAGAGTTTAAAGAAAGTTATGTTAAAGATAGATATCATGCTCCTGCGGATGAATTTGACCCAGAGACTTGGAACTATGAAGGATTCATCCAGGACGCAACTTTATATTACAACATAGGTAAAACCATGGCCAATTCAAGGGATT
>JAHDGF010000077.1:5401-7777 GCA_020627785.1 Saprospiraceae bacterium | reverse complement strand
CATTATTACCTACAGCTGCACCAGTTAATCCATCTTCAAAAGATAGGTGCCAGATAAGGCAAGTACCTAAACCGGCGCCATCAAAATCTACAGCAGAAGGCATAGGCGGTAAACCTAAAATATTTCCTTGGTCATCTGTTACGACCCACTGGCTATTGGTTCCAGAATTTCCTGAAAGTACAATTGAACCAGCTGCAAGGTTATCGGCAACACCGTCACCTACGCAGAATTCAAAAGGTCCACCGGCAAGTGTTCCTCCTGCTGGTTGGTTTCTCGTTACAGATATACTATTAGAAAGGGCAAAATTACCCATCAAAGCGCTGACATTATTTCCAGGAACAAGTCCTGTAAGTCCAGCATTATACGTTAAATTCCAAACCAGGCATACTCCTGGTCCAGCGCCGTCAAAATCTACAGCTGAAGGCATTGGAGGAAGTCCTAAAATGTTTCCTTGTGGATCTGTCACAACCCATTGATTACTTGTTCCTGTGTTTCCTGAAACTGAAATTGAACCTGCTGGAATATTATCAGCAACTCCGTCACCGACGCAGAATTCAAAAGGCCCACCGGTGATGGTTCCTCCGACTACTGGTGGGTTACATATAGAAGCATCTGTTCTTACGACTGATACACTGTTAGAAAGGTCGTAGCATCCAACTAGATCAGTCAATGCATTATTTCCAATAACTGCTCCTGTCAATCCAGTTTCAAAACTTAGGTGCCAGATTAGGCATGTTCCTGGTCCTGCACCGTCAAAGTCTACTACGGAAGGCATTGGAGGTAAACCTAAGATCATTCCTTGTTCGTCCGTAACAACCCACTGGCTGTTGGCTCCTGTATTTCCTACAAGCTCAATAGAGCCTGGTGCAAGATTATCTGCTTGACCATCTCCTACACAGAACTCAAAAGGACCTCCCAAAAGAGCGCCACCATTAACTTCATTTCTCACAACAGCAATGCTGTTAGAAAGGCTATAGCAACCATCAAGATCAGATAGTGCATTGTTTCCTACCGCAGCTCCTGTCAATCCATCTTCAAAACTTAGGTGCCAAATAAGGCAAGTACCTGGTCCTGCACCGTCAAAGTTTACAGCAGAAGGCATCGGAGGTAAACCTAAAATATTTCCATCAAGGTCAGTAACAACCCATTGGCTGTTGCCACCTACATTTCCTGTGAGGGTTATAGAACCAGGTGCAATGTTATCTGGTTGACCATCTCCTACGCAGAACTCAAAAGTTCCACCAGCAAGAGTTCCTCCTACAGGTGTATTTCTATTTACTGTTACGGCATTTGAAAGGGCATAACATCCTTGGATGTCTGAAAGCGCATTGTTACCTACAGCAACTCCTGTTAGGTCTCCTTCAAAACTTAGATGCCATATTAAGCATGTTCCAGTTCCTGCACCATCAAAGTCTACCACTGAAGGCATTGGTGGAAGACCCAAGATGATTCCTTGATCATCCGTTACAACCCACTGGCTGCTGCTTCCTGTTGCTCCATCAAGAGTGATTGATCCAGGTGCAATGTTATCAGCTACACCATCTCCAACACAAAAATTAAAAGGACCTCCAGTAAGAGTTCCTCCTTTAATGTTAGAAGGACTTGGTGTCACTTCTACTTCAATCTGATCTAAATCCCAAACTTGCTGAAGACTTGCTGCTCCCACTGGGCAGTATGCTAGTAGTTCAAAATTAAAAATTGAAATCCCAGACACTAGAAAATCGAAAGAGTCGAAGTTAAAAATCTCCTCTGTCCAATCTTGAGTAGTTGGGATATCCGTTGACTCATAAATTACATTGTTATCCTTTAGGACTCTAATTCCATATAAGGTAGGGTAGTTATTTACACCATCCGCACCATCGATCCATTGGAACATTTCTGGTGCCATCTCATGAAATTTGAGGCTATTAAGTGTAGCCGTCAATCCTGCATCTACATCAACCATGAGATCAAATCTTACAGCTCTTTCGGCATTGGGTTCGAAGTCACAAGAAGAATTGGAGCTTACGCACATTGCTTCAGTTCCGTTGATTCCTGGTGTACATGAATGTCCATTCATGTCAGGGTTATTTCTGTATAAATGGTCTCTAAGGACGGTAATGGTAATACCATTATTGTTTGTGATCTCAGGAGTAAATTCACTGAAATCTCTGTTTGTACCATCTGTATAATAAGAAGTACATTCATCCAAACTGAAACTCACTGTGGCAGGTTCGCCTGAGGCTTGGATGTTATTAAGAGAAAGGAATGAAAATAAAAATACCAGCCAGGCCAGATTTTTATTTCCAAAGGTAGATTTGAACATAGTTAAGCTTTTTAAATGATAAGTAATCATTGCCTTATATGTTAATCACTGTGGAAGGGTTGCCTGAGAAT
>JAHDGF010000077.1:0-5301 GCA_020627785.1 Saprospiraceae bacterium | reverse complement strand
ATTACATTGCGATCATATTTTTAAACCAAAAATCAAAGCAAAAAAAAAGAGTTTGGAAACCAACCAAACTCTAAAAGATAATATGTGAGTATTATGGGTACAATTCTAATTGCCAAAACTTCTCGCGATACCAATGCTTGCATTTAACTGGTTAATAGACAAGTTGGTAGCTGTATTTTTACGAAGAGAAGTAATGGATTGACTTCCGCCCACGCTGAAAGTCATGAAAGTATTTTGTGTAATTCTTTTTTCTATTCCTGTTTGCAAACCTATGGTCACGAAGCCATTCTTTAGGTCAAACTTATCTTCCATAATTTCCTTCTTTTCCATCATCACGGCATCGTGCATTTCAATTTTCATATCCATGTCACTTCTCAGGTTTAAAATATGGTTATAGCCAATATTTGATCCCACGAAAATTCTAAACCTATCGGAATTCCCAAAGTATCTTTTTCCTAAGAGGTTAATGGCAACAGTTTCAAGTTGCTGTCCCATCGTTGATTCAAAATTAATGGCATCGTTTGGCTGAATGGTTGTGGGATCAATCGGAAATAATGCGGTACTAGAGAATATACCAAATGGTGTTTGTACATCCATTGGTGTATTGTAATACGTTATACCATTTTCCAGTGTTTCATTTTCTGCATCGTAGATGCTGGTTGAAGAACTTGATGCATTTGAATTCAACCTTGACCATGAAAGCATAGATCCCCATGACCATTTTTCATTAATGGTTCTTTCAAAGTTTAGGTTGAACCCATAGCTAGGTTCGTGTCTATCTCCGGGGACCATTTCTTGTGATATTCCACTGCAGATGTTTTTGGATCCTAAGATCATCCCTGATACTCCAATGGTAGAGTATGGTTGGAAACTTTCTTTTGGTCCAATATCTGCTTGTGCTAAAGTTAAGCTTGTAACATCCGCCTCTTCTACATCAAATGGCTTTAGGTCTAGGGTTGCAAGATTGAAAGCACTTAGTTTAGTTACCGCTTGGTCTATACTTTTTTGATTGTACAGATTTTTATTTTCTGCATTTTTATCATTTGCGGAAGCGATACCTGTAGAGAGGGTCGCATCAGCTAAGGCGTCCTTCCCGTCCTTTTTTACTGTTGCAATTATTTGCTGATTGGGGTTAGCGGAATTTCTGACAACATTTTCCTTTGGATCATTTGTCGGAGTGTTTTTGATTATTTTTTTAGAAGGAACTAGTTTATTCTGAATTGTTTTATCAGCTTTATTTTTTACTAGTTCTTGTGATGTATTATTTTTTTGCTGCGTTGCACTTGCGTTATTATTTGAAACAGATGCTACTGCAGAAGTGGTAATTTTGTTACTTATTGCTTGAGAATCAATCTGATGTGTTTCATTACTCTGGTAGGCCTCTAAGGTGCTGTCCATCGTGGACCATAGATATATTGCTCCTGCAGAAAGAAGAAGCAATGCAACTACAGGTAGAATGAAGCCTCGTTTTCTGCGATTCAACTTTTGATTCACGGTAGCCATGGCGTTATCAAAAACCATTGGCGGAGGTGTATTCCAAGCTTCTGGCTGCTTACCAGCCTCGTCAAGTTTGTTTTTTATTATACTTTCGAAATTATCTTTTTTCATTTCATACTATTTCCGGGTTACTATAAAATTGCATTACTGTAACCATAAAGTTTCTTCAATTGGGTTTTCAATAAATTCCGGGCCTTAAAGAACTGAGACTTAGAAGTCCCAGGCTTAATTCCTAAACGTTCACCGACTTCAACATGTGTGTAACCTTCAACGGCAACTAAGTTGAATACTAGTCGGTAACCTTCCGGTAGGGCCTGAATAAATTGGGTGATTTCTTCTGCACTTAACTTATGAATTGGGTCATCTGTGTAAGATAGACTATGGGTGGTAGAATCTGCGATATCCGCGTTTTCAAACTCAATCTTCTTTCCTCTGTAGTGCTGCAGACATTCATTGACCATGACCTTAGTAGACCATGTCTTGAACTTACTTTTGCTACCATCAAAAGATTTCAATTTCGTAAATATTTTCACCAACCCATTTTGCATAATGTCCTGTGCAATAGTTTCATTTTTTAAATAACGAAGGCAGACCATATACCAATGGCTACTGTACTTTCCGTACAGCTCCCTCTGTGCTTTTGCTTGGCCCAGAAGGCATTGATCGATCAAAACTTGTTCGTCGGACATAGATAGCTACTCCCTTATATGCAACTTTTCGATTTTGGGTTGCCTGAGGTTTAAATTTTTTATAAAAATAAGCTAAAACCCCATAAACAAAGGGTCTTTAAATGTACAAACACGCATTACAAAGCCCTTAAATTGAAATTTTTTGAATAAAAAATGAGCCATGAGGTTACTTCTCATGGCCCATTTGCTGTATTTATAGGGAAAAAACTAACTTTCTTAGTCAAAAGGTGGCTTTACATGCCGTATTTTCCATGAGCCACTACTTCATCTTTCTCATTGACGACCTTGTAGCTACTTTCACCATAAATGATCTTGATGGTTGAATCTGTATACACTGGTTTGCTAAAATTGATGCTGAAATCAGTGAAATTATCCTCAAAAGGTGAATTAGATAATACATAGTTGGCTGTACATAAGCCCTGAACAAAGGGTTTTTTAAATCCAAACAGTTTGGCAAAGAAATGAGTAGTATGTACCATATTCATGTCACCAGATACCTTTCCATATTGAATCCCCATATCTGCAGGTACCGTGATTTCTGCCGTTTCAGCCTGATTTTCTTCGATTTTCGTTGGAATAAGCCATTTTCTGTAGTTTACTTTGGTGTTAGCGGCAGCTTTAATTTCCGCCATGGTCTCTTCATCCACATTTCTGATCATAAAGTAATCCACATTCTTAAGGATGAGTTGATTTTGTTCATTTTGAACCTTAGAAGAGAATTTTATAATGAGGTTACTTTTCCCTGCTGGAAAGATGGTAGACACCCAAGCTGCATTTTTGTATTTCCCCGGTAAGAATAAATGCCCTTGCTTTTTGTATTCAAGTTCATTTCTCAGGTGTAAGACATTTTTGTAGTTCACACCCAAGTCCTTGGTAAACTTCATAAAAAGTGCGGTTGAAGACTTCAAGTAAAAGCTAAAGTTTATCTCATTTGATTCTTTCTGGAAAGTCTGTTGCCATTTTTGGTATTCTTCCTCATTGATGTTGAATCCTACCTTGTAAATTTTGTTAACACCAGTACTTATTTGCTGCTTTTTAGCGAGACCTCTGATCGATTTGTAAAGAAATTGGAATTTGTAAGTATAATGATCGACTAGGTTTACTTCTGTTAATTCTTCCACGTTGTTCTGCTTTACCTGGAAAGGATTTAGAATTTGTCTAAGTAGGGTTGTAGCGTACATAGCTTAAAATTTATTCAGTTGTCAATGATCCTCATGGGATATACTTCTATAAGGCCCTATTTTAAGAAGTGTGACTAAATTCTGCTATGAAATTTTGAAAAGCTCTTCAGGGAGGACGATCCTTGCTTCGTTTAGATTGTAAAATTCTATAATTTCCGCTAGCCGATCACTGCGGACGATGAGGATGAAGTGTTTGTCTGTAACTTTTTGGACTGATCTCATCAAGGCATGAAATCCCTTTTCTTTCAGTTCGAGCTTGCTGATTTCATCGAAGATGAGGTATTGGATGTCTGGGTTTTCTAGATCCTCCTTTGTCCATTCCATCGCTTTCGCAAATGCAGCATCAAGAAAATGAAATTTCCCAATGCTTTGAACCTCATGACCTTTTGGGTTTTTGATTTCGAATGGCTCGTGTATCTCAACACTTCTTGGTCGACAGAGTACCCTTAGTTCTCCAACATCTGGACTAAAGAAGCCCCCAACATCTATTCGATCTTTTGCCCAAGCCATGAGCTGTGTGGTCTTACCTGTTCTTACGGGTGCAGAGAATAGGTAAATCATCCTTCCTTTTTAAAGTATAAAGCATATAAAATGGTGCGAAAGAAAAATTCTTTCCAACGTCTCAACCACGAAAATTGTGCTGCCTCCTTCCAAGCCAAACTGATGATCGTTCTCAGATACGGAATGAGATCAAAAATATGCGCCAGCTCTTCCCCAAGCTTCTGTTGTTTTTTGGATAGAAAATTCTTTAGAAGATGGAGAAGGATCGGGGCAACAATTATAAAGTAGATGGCAAGAAAGAATAGCGTTCTTATCAAGAGGTACCACCCACTTTCTGTTCCTTGCATAAAGCCAAAGATCATAACTGCGGCAAAGGCTAAAATCAGGATTAGATGTTTTCTGAACTTTTTAGAAGTGGAATTTTTAGAGTTTTGCTTCACGGCAGATGTTGGGATAATTATTTCAGGAATATCCTGTGGATTTTTGTTCTCAAGGTATGGTGTTAGCTGCAAGATTAATGCACCAAGTAAAATTGCTCCAATGAAATATATCCCTCCATAAATCCCAATCAACAGTTGACTCGACGACACCTCAAAAAGAGGATTCATTTTCTGAATGACCCATTCTCCGGTTGTATCTATGGCCTCCCATAATTCTGATCCAAAGAGTAGCGTGAGGACAATGATTTTTTGGAAAGCAGATTCTAGTAAGGCAACAATAGAAAACACAAAAGCTGCCAACTGAAAAGGTAGCAACCGATAACAGAGATAACCGAAGACTCCTTGGAAGCCGACAGCAATAAAAGCCGTAATCTGCGCATGTGGACTCACCGTAATCTTAATGATAAGCACCAGCAGTAGGGCACCCATCATTGTCTTCCAGTCGTTTTTGGAATAATGCGAAATGAGACTAATGATTAGAATCGCAATACTACCGATGATCAGACCAGTAAAGGGCAATTTTATCGCATGCAGCAGACCTCCCAATCCAGATTCAGCCAAGGCCCATAAGGCCGTGAGCCTCTGAATGGCCAATTGATTTTTATTCGATTCTATGATTTCCCATAATTTGATGGCAAATTTAAAATTTGTCCGCGAACAATTTTGTTTAATTTTAGTTATGGGCAACTTTATAAATTGAGATATTCTAATTTAGAAGCGAACTCATTTAAAAGAGCTAAAGTGGAATTAACGTTAAGTATATTTTTTATCAATAAAATAACTACAACCATTCACTTTTATTCTTTTAATCATCGGATGCGGGTTGGTAGATGAAAAAAATAAAACTTAAAGAAGAATTGATTGGTCCAGGGGAATGGTAAGAAGAAAATAATTTGACATATAATTTATCAAGATTGTGGAATGGAAATCTTTGAACTAGAAGTAAAAGAAGTAAAAGAAGTAAAAGAAGTAAAAGAAGTAAAAGAAGTAAAA
>JAHDGF010000044.1 GCA_020627785.1 Saprospiraceae bacterium | reverse complement strand
ATACCAAAATACTTTGTTATTTCATTAATGATTAAAAACACGACACCTAACAATAGGTGATGACAGCATATCTCTCCTTCGTCGAGAGACGCCGCATACCATCATCCGTTACCTACAAGCGAGGGACGAAAAACACATTGAAATAAAATCACTGAAGTAAAATATAAGCGAAATAATTTGCAAACCCTTCAAAAAAGCAAAGAGTCTTATCAGACACATTGCTTTTTGTGCCTCCCGCAATCTATTCCCACCCAACACCCAATATACTAATCATTCAAATTTATAGCCACTAAATTCAAATGAACTTAGAAGAACGGTAGTTTGTCTTAGTTATAGATTAAACGGACTCTGAGATATGGCGTCTCTGCGAGCGTAGCGAGGCAGATATGACAATATCCTCAAATGTTGTCTCCAGTTAATTATTTTCATATTCAAAAGTAAATGGAATTTCAATCTCCTTACCAACTTCATGCACAACAGTCAATTTCCCTTGTCGTTTTATTAATCCCTTTTGTTTATCCTTACAAGTAAATATTAATTCATCACCAAGACTCAATTTAAATATTTCATAGGAACCATTATTTGATTTGACTTTGATCTGTTTGACTGAATGCTTCAATGAAGGAGTAATTAGCACCCTCCCTCTAAATGTATGATGATAAGGATATGGCTCAATTGCAGTTGGTAACGAATCTCTATCATAAGTTTTGTGAATAATTTCATTTCCATTTACATCAGTAGAATAATAATACAAATTTCTTAGTGGTAACTTTTCAATTTCAATTGAGTAAAGTTCTTGAAAATATTTTTCTAACTCGTTAGTAAAATTTTCACTTTTTATTAAAACATTTGACGTGACGTCTTCTATTCGTGCATGGCTAATTTCATCAAGTTCGTAATCTTCTAATGTAAATTGAAGGACAATACTTACTAGTTTCTTATCCTCTAACCGGTGAAGAATGTATTGCGCTAACCTTTGTTTTTCCAATCTGTATAAATCAGCGACAATAACGACTCCTTTAAATTTATTGATTTCAATTTCAGTACTGTTGACAATAGAAATAGAATCATTATTTAGTTTTTGAATTGCAGCATGGTCCAACTCTGTCAAGTTAATATACTCATCTTGGGACATTTGATATTTTAAATTTTTTGCACTAATTGAAAGAAAGTACAAACTGTCAATTTTTGACTTAAAAGTGCAAGTTTGGTCTTCTACTATTGAATTAGAGTAAATATTATCTATTGCCAATTGCTTTGCATCATACTTGAAAGAAACAAATGGTTCAATGAATACATTTTCTTGAGATAATAATACTGATGTAAACAACAGCATTAAGAATAAATTAAAAAGAGATTTCATCCAAGTAAGTTTGCATACTTATTTTTTAAAAAATTGGAAACAACTACTTAATATACCTAAAAGATCCTTTTCCAATATCAAACATCACATCCCCTAAATCAAAATTTCTACCGGTTCCCGCATCGATATTATCCCCAACATTTTCATAAATCAAGGTAGTCTCCTCCAATCGCCAATCATATTCATAGATGGAAGAAAATTTCAATCGTACATTTAATCCAGTATTTGTAAAAAAAGCCAGTTTCTTTTCTTCATAACGAATCCAATCACAATCATTACCATACTTGCATGGAATTTCCCCAGTAATTGAGCTTATCAGTTTGGCTGTTTTAATACTAAAGGTAGAAATACGAACATCGTTTCTAGGACTAAAAATCTTTTCAAGTAAAAATAATTTATCCTCAACAAACTCGAAATAAATAATTTCTGATTGCTTGAGTTTATAATCCGTTAAATAAGTTAATTCACCTGAAGGAGAATACAGTGCATAATTATTGACTAAAAAGTCTAACAATGGATTCGTGCTCATATTTTCGCGACTCACAACCAAATAATAACCATTGACTCCATTCACACCATTGAGCTCCTCTGTTACATTGATGTCTGATGGTGTCAGCCCTATTGATTCTAATTCTTTTAGTGGCAAAGATTGCCCCAGAGAAATTAATGGGTAAAAAATAAGAGCGACAAATAGCACCTTAAGCATATCTACTAATTTTAACTCAATCAAATTCAACACTACCCCAGAGCATAAATAAATCTAACATTGGTTCTTGCTGAAAAAGATAATATTTTCTTTTAAAAAGATTCACAGGCATTGCAATCAAATTCATCAAGGCCCAAGTACTTTTACCTCCCCCAAAACTTGCCTGCGTTTTAATATTCATGATTGTTGCCGATGCACCGTACCCAAATATGACTGGACCAGAATCAGCATCCATCTCATTTGATCCATCTTCGTTTTCTTTAACCAGTTGAACTCCTAAAAGCTCATCCACAAAAACCTCTTGGTGCTTCAAACGATATTGCTCAGCTTTTTTATAACCCATCCGGTTCAAACAATAGGTAATCATTGCACTAGAAGATCCTCTTATTAGAGAAGCTTCGTCCCCAACATGATGCACTAAACCTGAATTATGTTGTGACGATCCAACGATTTTATTCACCCAATTTTTCTGAAGCGTCTTGTCTTTCAATGATAGCACGCCGATGAGATTATCTGCAGGCCATGATAGTCCAGGATAAGAATCCAATAGTCTTAAGCTATCGTTCAATGTGTTTATTAACCTTTCTTCAATCAATTTAGATTTTTCCATGACCACATTTTGAATTTCTGACCGCTTAAATAATTTTGAATCTTGGTAAGAACGGTAGACAAGATTAGACCAAGCATTGTAGAACATGCCATACTCTGGATCCATGATTGAATCAAAAACTTTCAAGGAAGCCTTGGATTGAATCCTGAAAATACAATCATCCACTATTCTTGCATATTCAAGATTTTCTATTTCATTCCGCTCGCAAAATTCAATGACGGATAATGCCAACAATGAATTACTAAATTGTTTGCCTTCTGGAAATCTTGCTTGCAACTCATCATCATGGCCTTCATTGAGAATTTTTGACAGATAAGAGATTTGATTATTGATGGAACGATTTCTGAGAAACTTATTATAAGGTGTAATGAAACACAGCAACACATATGACAGTAGCGGTAAGGCCAGATATTTAAATAATCGTTTGTTCACCGCACTCACTTTACTATTTTAATGATGGCTTGGCCTGATCCATAAAAAATCAATAAATTCAGTTTCCCAATGATATTGGGAGTCTTCACCAGCGCTGCCCACAACTCGCAATTGATAGTGTCCTTCATCCAGCTCCAAATCTTGGAGAATTATAGTCCGCGCACCCATCATTAACCGATCGAGTTTAGCATTCGGATACACCTGGTCATAAATCTTCATTCCTGTTGCCTTATTTATTATCTCAACGTTTGGGCTTTCCTTAAATTGTTGATGTCCATTTCTAAGACGTAAAAAAAATGACAAGCTATTCTTAGTAACATCAACAAGTAATGAATACAGGTCTACAAATAATCCTTCATCACAGTTGGATAGTTCTTTCCATTCTTCCTTGCTAGAATTATAGACTAGAAACTTAGCTAAATCACTTTTATAAGTTCCAGAAACTTCTCCCAAATAATACTTTTTTATAATTGGAATTACTTCAAGATCAATTCTATGCTTTAAATTTCCATCCATTGGACTGGACATGAGTCTGACAACTTGAAAGGCAAATTGTTTCAGCCCATCATTGGCAAGCAAAGGCAAAATTTGGTCACGAATGTACTTTTGTTTTATCTTTTGTTCATCTAATTCTTTCAAAGGAGGAATCGGATGGTTGTTATCATAAACAAGTCTAGCAGCATCAGCTAGATAAGACAAAGCCTGTCTTCGGTCGATTATTGAATTGGATGTATTTTGCGCAGTAGCAATCAAGAAGTCTATGTGGTCATAATTCCTGAATGAACTACCATTGTAGTCATCTAAAATGCCTGTGAATCCGTCCCACCCACTTTCTTCCGAAAAATGAATTTTCCGATACAACTGAGATGCCTTCCAAGTATCTTGAGCGATGTTATTTTCGGTTATCCATCGAAAGACTTCGAAGCCGATGGTACCCCATCCCTTATTTTCATTTCTTGCGCCCAGCTCGATTAAACTTTCACCCTGATTATTAATCCATTGCAATAGCTCTTGGTTGTCATTTGTCTGCCTGATCTTTTTTATCTCATCAACTCGAACCTTGACATCCGCAATGTTCCTTTTTAACTCCAGCCAACTGATGTTATCATTTGAAAGTAGAAAGGAAAACCTCCCAGGAATCATAACTTGTAGAGGTAAATAAACTTTGCCTTTTTCCAAAATTCGAATCCCTGAAACAATAGGGCTTAATGATTGATCTGCATTTCTCTTTAAATAAAGAATTACCTTTTCTGAATTTTCGAAAGCCTGAAGATCGTCAAAACATTCATCTAACCCTTTCACAACCAAAGTATCTAGATGACTTTCTTCATTATTAAATTCATGAATTAGGAAGGTAGATAAGTTGTTCTGCATTCCAAGATAATTGGCTTCAACGACTGTATCGGACTCGATGGCGGAATCGACAATGGTATATAAATGAAATATTTCAGCCTGCATTTGAAGAGCATGCAAAAGCACAAGTAGAGATATAAGGTATTTCTTTTTCATTGATAATAATATACAACCAAGTTAATTCATTGCCTCCAAAGATGAAGTCTCTAAACCGTCAAGGCAAAAAATTTTAAGGTTGTTCATTACTTAAGTCACTAAACTTCCATCCTCATTTCAATCATATGTTGCACCATTCCTAGTTTTTCATAAGCGGCAATGGCTCCAGGATTAAGACTATACACATTCAATCGCATTTCAATTATGCCTCTGGACTGAACCCAAGATTTCAAATGCGTAATAACGCCTTGACTGATTCCCTGTCTGCGAAACTCAGGTTTTACAAAGATGAATCCCACATGGGCATACCGATCAAATTTTAGATAGGACTTAGCATTCTTAATTTGCGCATAGCCTGAACCAACAATTTGACCATCGACTTCAGCGATCATTACCTCTGCTTGATCCGATTCAACCAACTCCTTTAAATCGTAGTAATTTATATGACCTTCTCTTAGTGTTGGGTCCATTGGCCTTTCTGTAGTGATAATGCCTTGCTCAAATTCATACAAGATCTCCAAATCTTCAATGGCCGCCACCCTATATTTTATGTTTCCCATTTTCATCAATTAAACCTAATTTTTGGATTGTTTCATGCATTTGCCTTGAGCACAGAAATCACCATTGCATATAAACGTCGTAGTTGAGTCAAGTTTCATGATGCTAAAAGTAAAAATTTACGGAGCTTTATCAAATTAGTAAAGAATCGGTATATTGGTAATCAACAATCACTTAATTATCCGAATGAAAAATTTATTCCTTATTGCGCTTTCGCAAATGTTTGTAATCGCTGCCTTTTGTCAGCCAGAAATGAAAACTGAATTATTAACTGAAACAACAATCGAGGATGCTGATATTAGCAGTCCATGGCTAGATATTCCATTTTACATCCTACTTGAAAATTCAGGAACTGAGGCTGCATCAATCAAGTGGGAATATTACGAAGTAGATCCAGAAGCTTGCATCACAGGATGGGAAACCTATGGTTGTGATAATAATAATTGCTACGGCCCCGATGTAACTTCGAATGTTAACCCCAATGGAGGTGGACCAAACAATCCATCTATCATTGAGCCTGGGGAATCCTATGAGTTTGCCTTTCATTTCAGACCGAGACAAATCGCAGGGTGCTGCACAATCAACCTTGATTTCTCATACACCTCAACACCTAACGATATATTCTCAAGCATTGAAATTCCAATCATGCTCAATGATCCAACTTGTCAAAACATCAGTACTTCTGTGGAGGACTTGGAAGATGCGCAGGTGGATATTTACCCAACAATCACAGAAGATATGATTACCATTGAATGTAATCCTAATAAATTTAAAGCCATAAATCTTCTATCAGCGAACGGGGAGTTGATCAACAAATATATTATTGATGCTCCTACTACATCAATATCATTGTCAGAATATACTGCGGGTGCATTTTTCATCGAGTTGATTGGAGAAGAGACTTCAAGCATTCAACGAGTATTCTTGACCAAATAAAATATAGCCAAAAAATCTAGGCCACCATAGATTTGAAAATGGAAACTAATCTGGTTAGTAAAAAAACCGAATCCTAATTAGATTAGTCTTCAATCTTATCCGTTAAAGAAGGAAGAGAATTCGTTAATTCTTTATAATCCACAATGCTCTTCTGAATTATATCAATGGCACGTTTTCGACTTCTAAACTTTTCTACTTCCACGGTCTTCTCTTCCAGCTTTTTATAGTCTTGGAAGAAATTTCTCAGCTCAGAAAAGAAATGTTCTGGGAGCTGATTCATGTTTTCGATGTGATTGACACTCATGTCATTTTCTGCAACAGCAATAATCTTGTCATCCATTTCACCGTCATCCATCATGCGCATAACGCCGATTACTTTTGCTGAAACAATGCACATTGGAACAATAGAAATTTGCGAAAGCACCAAAATATCTAAAGGATCTTTATCATCACAATAGGTCTGTGGAATGAATCCATAATTGGCCGGATAATACATGGAAGAATAAATGACTCGATCCATTAATAACAACCCAGACTCTTTATCCAATTCATATTTAGCTCTCGTATTTTTAGGAATTTCTATAACCGCATTTACAATCTCTGGCGCATTTTCTCCAATACTTACTTTATGCCAAGGATTCGATAGATCAATTTTCATGTTTTTGTTTTAATATTTTATCCAAATGTTTGCTTCTCGATATTCCCCATAATTTTTAGGTACATCGATGAAGGCTTTTGATAGCGCACCAGGAATAAGGTATTCCCCAGATCGCTCAATTTTATGTTTTGTCATCCTTTCCCAGAACGGAATATCCCCACTGATTTTCATTGAGCTTTCGCAAATGTTTATAAGCTCTGCACCAGCCTTTAAATGTGTCCGAATCCAAGGATCATAAATTTTATTCTCTTGTTTGTACCCTACATACTCACTCATCGGCATCTCAGGAAATTTCCACTTCCAAGTAGGACGTATCGGAATGATAAATTTCTCTAGACCTGCCTCCACTTTCATCTTCTTCAATGCCTTCAAAATTATTTTACTATTTCCTTTCCCTAAATGTGGCTTAGGAATGATGATCTGAAGACCGCCTAAACAATTTGGCTCTAATCCATTCTCATGATCTTCAATTGCCTTTTCAACCATCCAATCCCATCCTTCACTTGGAAGATTTTCATAGGCATCATTCCAATGAATGGCAACTGTGTTTGCAAAGCCAATAAGCTCATCCGCTTGGTTAAAAATAAAAAGTTGTAGGTGTGGAAAATAGGCCTCGACTTTTGACCAATGATTCAAGATTATCGCGGAGTTCTGTATGATGGGAGGAAAGGCAGCAGCAACTGCTTCTCTATATTGGTGTAGCATCTCTTGATTGAGATTACCCAACTTTAGATATTTATAATCATCCACTTTCATGCACACATCTTGAGCAAAACGACCTCTTTCTAGGTTTTCTCAATACAAGATTAAGGCCTTATCAAACAATAAGCAAGGAATGAGCCAGATAGTTAGTTAAGGCCCAATATAAACTTTCGGACCTTCGGCATAATGACTGGAAACATAAATCGTAGATACTGCATATTATTACGAACCATTCGAGCTGAAAAATTATCTCCAGCCAAACCCATCGTAATTGTATTAACCCGAGCGACCGTAGACTTAAGATATTTATATCGCTGAGCATTGTATTCCGACAAATTACTCTCAGCTATCAATTGACTAACCATAAAGGCATCTTCAATGCCAAGGTTCATTCCTCTAGCTCCAATCGGCGAATGTAAATGTGCTGCATCACCTATAAGAACAACGTTATTATCAACCAATCCATTGGCCAACTTGTGATGAATTCTAAACTTGGATTCCCAGCTGATGCTCCCAACTTTCGTCCGTGCAGGTAGATAATTCAAAATCGATGGTAAATTCCCAGCAACTCTCCACACAGAATCCTTCAAGCGAATCATTATCATCCCGCCTTCCGGAAAAACTCTGATGTGTCCTTCATCCGGCGCAATCTCCATTTCCAATTCCACATCGTATATCTCCCATGATTCATCATAACTAAATCCGGTCAATTGTAGATTAGATTGTTCCCGGACCCTGCTTCTTCCTCCATCCGCACCGATTAGATAATCAAATTTTTGATTTAAATCTATGCGGTCGGCCTTTATGGAATATTTTTCTTCAATTTGATTATAAGAATAGAACTCTGCCCCATAATGACACGGTATCTCTCTTCGCAGAACTTCTTCTAAAAGTATTTCTTCAGATTCTTTCTGGGGTTGAATTAACATGAAAGGATATTCATGTCTTATCTGCGTAAAATCATTTCTATATAAATGCTTTTCCTTATTCCAGACGTTAATAGCCTTCATTTTTCTGCCATTCTGTATAAAACGATCCGTCAATCCTAAATCTTTTAAGATCTTAAGAGACCGTGGATTAACCCCTAAAGCCTTAGAATGGGGACCAATGCAATCCTTCTTATCAATAATAATGGGATGAAATCCGCGTTCATGTAAAAATATGGCTGCAGATAAACCGGAAGGGCCTGCTCCTATTATCAATATGTCTTTCCTTTTGCTCATTTAGTGCTTATGGGTAGTTAGTCTCAAATAAAAATACAAAAAGGAAAAGGAGTGTCATTTGCATGTCGAAATACTTTTAATACGTCAATTATACTCATAGAAAATCGAAAAATCTTGCAAATAATGCTCGAATTAGGATAAATTGATAAGTAGCGAGGAAATTTAGTCTATGTTAAGCCTTCAAAAGCGTATGATATTTGCTTCATCATTAAACACAAAATTATCATGAAATTATTACAACAAAAATTGACAAAATTCATCATGTCTTTTGCAATAGTGATGATCTCCATCGCTTCAACCAATGCGCAATCAATTACCTCAGAATTCTTCAAGGAGGTTGATGGCTTTCTTTCGACTCATGTTACAAATGGCACGGTAAATTATGCGGCCATACAAAATGACAACACCCTTGCGAATCTTATAAAAGATATCAAGGAAGCAGATCTTAGTTCCGCTGACGCAAAAACAATCCAAGCGTTTTACATTAATGCTTATAATCTTCAGGTAATCCAAAAAGTCGTATCAAGTTATCCTATCAAATCTGTGATTAACAAAGCTGGATTTTTTGACACGGATAAGGTTATCATTGCTAATAAATCAATGACCTTAAATGAATTAGAAAAAGAAGAATTAATAGGCTCATTTAATGATGCGAGATACCACTTCGTATTAGTCTGCGGTGCCATTGGGTGTCCACCGATAACTGACTTTGCATACACCCCAGAAAAGTTAGAGGAGCAGTTAGAACAGCAAGCAACAATTGCTTTGAACAATAACTCTTTCATTAAGGTTGGAAATGGAACCGTAGAATTGTCAGAAATTTTCAGATGGTATGCGAAAGATTTTGGCGGAAATAAAGAGGCAATCATCAACTACATTAACAATTACCGGTCAAACAAAATCTCTTCAGATAGCAAAATAAAATATTATAACTACGATTGGAACTTGAACGATTTGGGTGCTGGAGTCGGTGATGTAGAAACTGGAGGAACGAATGAATCACGATACATCGTTTCATCTACCATTCCAAAAGGGTCATATGAATTCAAATTATTCAATAACTTATACTCACAACAGAATGCTAGCAATGGAGAATTACAAAGTAGATCTTCTTTCTTTACAACCTCGTTGAGTGCCTTATATGGCCTCAACGAGAGATTGAACATCGGATTCGTCACTAGATTCAGAAAGGTTAGAAATAACCCCTTGCCATCTACTGCCTTTTCCGTTTTCGGTTCAGATTCAAGAGCTAACTCAAGAAATGGACTTACTGCTTTCGGGCCACAAATTAGATATGCACCTGTACCAAAATGGAGTAACTTCTCGATCCAAAGTTCCATTGTATTCCCAATAGGAGAAAACTTATCAGGAGACTCTGAGCGTCCGTACATTGATTGGGAAGGAATAACATGGAATACACAATTTTTCAATGATGTATCCATCGGTTCGAAGTTTTCATTATTTACTGAATTGGATCTTTTGATTGAAGACATCGGTTCAGCTTCAGAAGGCAGAGCGAATAGAGTTTCCACACCAGTTACTGTGATATTCAGCTACGTGCCCACTAATAAATTGACCTTCTATGCTTTGAGTGGTTACTCTCCATACTGGCAGTCAGAATTCGATTACTTCGCTCAATTTGGTTTAGGAACAAAATACCAGATTACGCCTAACTTCGAAATAGAATTATTATATACTGATTTTAGCAATAAATTTTTGAATCAAACAGGAGGTCAAGCGGACACATTCAACTTAGGAATTAGAGCTAACATATAAATAATATAGAATACCGACTAATCAACATTTGCAAGAAATAAGGCACTTACTTGATTATGGTGTCTTTCATTCTTAAAATATGACCGCTCGTTGGAAATAGCCAACAGTCAAACATATAAAGTATTGCATTGTAAATAAAAAGAGCTAATTTTTGTTTCATAAACAACAAACACAAATTGACATGAAACAACTTTTACCTTTCCTTTTACTTTTCAGTTTTACAACAAATTGCTTTTCTCAATTTATTTCGTTCACTGACGAAACGTTTAAGAATGCGTTGGTTCAAAACTCTGAGATAAATATTAATGAGGATGAAGAAATTTCAGAAGATGAAGCCGCTGCCTTTTCAGGCATTATAAATATTAGTGGTCTCGGCATTGCGGATCTGAACGGAATAGAATATTTTACAGAAATTACTAGACTAGCAGCCTTTGATAATTTTCTCGAAGAAATTGATCTAAGTGCTAATGTAAATCTTGAACAACTTTTATTGGAGGACAATATGTTGCAAGGCACTTTAAATTTAGAGAATCAATTGTTCTTAACCGACTTTAAAGTGCATTCAAACTTTGACTTAAAATACATCAATCTCAGCAACGGAAATAATGTGAACATGACTAGATTTGAAGCGCAGGATTGCTTTGAATTAATTTGTGTCCAAGTTGACGATGCAGAATACAGCACATTGAATTGGTTAAACATACCATCAAGTGCTGAGTTCAATGAAGACTGTCAGTTAAACACCAGTCTTTCATACCTCAAAGAAACAAACCTCGCAATCTACCCAAACCCTAGCTCGGACATCATCAATCTTCGTACCGACGACAAAATAGAGGATATTGAAATATATGATTTGAATGGATCAAGGGTAACTGTCAATATAGAACAGAATCAATCCATAAATATTTCTACCTTTAATAATGGTATTTACTTTCTTCGAATAAAAAGCAACGACGAAAGCAAATCATACAAATTTATTAAGATCTAAGTTTATATAATCTTTGACTAAACGAATAAAGCAAGTCCATATAATCCTACTAATTTGTTGGTTGCAATTATTCTTTTCAGGAAATCTAAATGCACAAGAAAATTATGTGTTATCTGATCTTCAATTCAGTGGATTAGAAAAGACAAAGCAAAAAGCTTTAGAAAACATTATTGCTTCAAATGTAGGGATTCCTTTAGACCTTGACATCCTAGAAGAAGATCTACAAATGATCAGAAATCTTCCAGGCATCGCCCAGGTAAATCACGTCTTAGATACTTTAAATAACCAGGTACTTTTGGATATCCAAGTGGAGGAAAGAAGAACACTTCTTCCGAGTCTAAACTTTGGCGGCATTCGTGAAAATATCTGGTTTGGTGTAGGGACTGTAGATTATAATTTCAGAGGTATGGGTGATTTACTTTTGGTTCTTTACCAGAACAATGACCGAAGACATTCTGGCCAAATCTTTTATCGCAAACCACACCTAGGGAACAGTGTTTGGGGTGTAAGCCTAAACACAAACAAATGGTCAACGATTGAGCCCCTCTTTTTTCCTGAAGGAACCGTCTCCTACCTCTATGATAATTTAGGCCTAGGTGGGACCGTCATTTATAATTTAAAGCGAAGACAACAAATTGAACTAGGCGCTACTTTCTTTAATGAAGTTTATGAGCAGGCAGATAATCAAGAGCTTGAAAATCCACCAGGACCAGATAATTTATGTTTATATAAATTACTAACGAAGTTTATTTTCAGTAGAAACCAACTGAACTATCATAATTTTTATCTACAAGGTTATGACTTGAGTTTGAACTTTCAGAATGTTTATAACTTTTATGACCAGAGCATATTCAACAGTGCCTTATTTCAAGCACGCTATTTTCTGAGACCAATACCCAAGGTCAACATTGCGAGTAGATTTAAATTTGCAATATCAACGAATAGTTTTTCCCCCTTTGCCCCTTTTGTTGCAGACAGCCATATTAATCTTAGAGGCATCGGTAACCGGATTGATCGAGGAACGGCGCAAGCAGTTGTGAATCTAGAATGGCGTCAGACAATTTATGAAAAAAAATATTTCGGCTCTCAGATTGTTCTGTTCTCTGATACGGGCACTTGGAGAAACCCTGGCGAAAGCTTAGAAAATTTGCTTAAGCGAACTCAGTTACGGCAATTTTTAGGGATAGGATTTCGCTTGATTTATCACAAGGTTTTTGGTGCCACATTAAGAGTCGACTATGGTGTTGATATTTTCAATCTAAACCAAAGAGGCTGGGTTCTTGGATTGGGTCAATACTTCTGATCCGTTCAATTATTGTTGACTACCGAGCAACAACTTTAACAGAATCTTTTCATTGCTCTTCTACTACATTTTCAACTTTTAAGTATCTTGGATTATACAACGGTGCAGTTAGAAAGTTAGGACCAGCATTTTGTAACCCCATCTGATTTTACTAAAGCCTGTGCTTTCGAGTGACTGCATTTTTTTTGCACTATAAATCAAATTATGAAAAAGCTTCTAGCCTCCATTATTTTTATTTACGCTTTCGCAAATGCATCTACCCTACTGGCTCAATGTACCATTGTGAGTTGTAATTCACCATTAAACATTCAAGCCTGTGATGAATTTGATATTGCCATACTAAGCACCTCTGGATTTGCCTATGGCAGCGCCACTTCTTTGACTGAATCAAATTTTGTAAATCAAGCTTTTGGCGCAGTTGCTAACTGTGCTACTAATGCCACGTATGAATATATAGATGGCGCTATCCTTTTTAATTTAGGAAATTGTCCATATGCAAGTTGGTCAAGAACTTGGAATGTGTATGAAAATGGAATTTTTCAATCAAGCTGCATTCAGACCATCAATCTTGTAGATAATATACCACCGATCATTACATGTCCATCACCTTCAATTTTAGAAATTGAATTATTTAACTCAGCTCCTTGCGATGGCAGTAACGCTCAAATAGAATCAGAAACAGGTTTTGTTTTTTCTCCTTCACCGACCATTTTATCCGATCCAAATCTATTTCAGGCAAGCACGAATGGATCTGCCATTGACTCTCCTTGTTTAATTCATCAGATCAGTTATGAAGATGTAGACAATGGAGTGAGCTGTGGAACAGGAGACCCAAATGTGGCTTTCTCTTTCACAAGAACCTGGACGGTGACTGACAAGTGTGGCAATAGCAGCAGTTGTCAGAGGGAAATTAGATTAATGGATTTTGATGGACCCCAATTACAAGGAGGCAGCAATTTTTTCACCAATCAAGATCCCGATGGATTTAACATACTGTCAGTTACGTGCCCGATTGCACTTACCTGGGCAGAACCGGAACCGGGTGATTTTGTGACCAATTGTGGAAGCTCGATTGTGAACCTAACTTCTTCTGGAGGTGCACCAGGTGATTTATTTGATATTGGGACGACTGAAATATGTTACGACTATGAAGATGAATGTGGAAATTCTGGACAGACCTGTTTTGACATCACCATAAACTGTCCTACTAATTGTACCAATGGTATATTTACTGCCTGTGATCAAGCACCGATCAATTGTGACGTCAATGATTTAAATGTTTCTTCATGCACACCTATTCCAGATGGTTCATCTACCCCCTTATGTGATGGCGGTGCAGTACACAATGGATCATACTTTACCTTTGTTGCTGGTGCTGATACTTTAGAAATAACCATTACACCTTCTAATTGTCTTTCGGGGCAAGGAATTCAAGCAGCTGTCACTGATTACTGCGATGGTACAGTTTGCTATACTACTAACGGAGCTGATTGTTTAACAACTGAGACGACCATTATGGCAACGGGTTTGACCGTAGGCAATGTTTACAATGTGGTCGTGGATGGATGTAATGCAGATGTCTGTGATTTTAGCCTATCAATTAATGCCGAGCCTTTCACCTTAGAAGAGCCCAATATACCTGTAGTAAGTTCCGAAGTATGTGCTATTGATTCATTCTCTTTAAATTTTTGTCTAGGTCAAGTTGTTTCCTTTTTTCCAGACAATCTAGAAGATGAAAATTTGTTTTTCTGCTGGGACATAAGCTCACAAGTAGGAGTCAATGCTATGAATATAGATACTAATTGTACCATCCCAGATACAACTTTAAATTTTAGTTGTATTGGAGATTATACTACTTGTGGTCCATTGGAATTAGAATTCAATGAACCGGGCTCCTACCAGATATGTCTCTTAGAAATGGATAATGGATGTGATGCATGGCAAGGAGATTTTTGTTGGGCTGTAGTCGTTGAAGCTAACTCAACTGTAAACTTTGGCAGCTTCCAGCTGTGTAGTGCAGATTTAGAAAATGGTTGGGACCCAGGTAATATAATTGACCCTGTGACTGGAGTAAATTGGCAAGGGGGCGTTGTATCAACTTCTGGCATACACAGCTTTAACGTCATCGGAGAATGTGGTTGCATCACTGAACATATTATTGAAGTCATCGAAATTATTGATGCGTCTGATGATGTTGTTGATGTATTCTGGTGCGCTGATGAAATTGAACTCTGGGAAGACCCTAGCCTTGCCATCACTTGGGATGACATTCAAGTCTATTTGGACTCAACTACCAACAGTGCTTTTGTTTCTAATTATAGTGAAGGATCTTTACTTTCAGATTACACAGGAATGAATTGTGATACCAGCTTAACTTATAACTTCTTCCTACATGAAGTAACTGGCAGTATAAATACAACCCTCGGTTCTGATTGTTCTGTACTCTTAGAATTTGTCCCTGAGAATTTACCAAACTTCATGGATCCAAATCAAATTACTTACCAGTGGATTGATCCAAATGGGATGAACCTAGGAACTGATATTACCCAATCAGTCAGCATGGATGGAATATATCAACTCATGAGCTCCTACACGATTCCGACCAATGGAAACATATGCACCAACTCATTTGAACTAGAAGTGATCATAAGTAGTGGAGGAACCATAACTCCACCAGTTGTTTCTGCTCCACCAATTTGTGAAGACAACATTACTGATTTACTTTTTAGTGTTCCTGACTTAACAGATATCATTTATGAATGGACAATCATCAATGGAACACCGGCAAGTGCATCGGGCACTGAGCTGAGTGTAAGCATTACTGATCCTTCACAACCACTGGTTATCGAAGTTATTTCCTCCGGTCCGTGTGGCATAAGTGAACCATCAATTAATAGTTATAATGTCTCTCCTACTCCATTCGTTTCTGTCCTACCTGACACGACGGTCACCCAAGGAGAAACCTTAGTTCTTACAGCAAGCATTGATATGGCCCAAGAATACAGTTGGAATATTTCAGATACGGAGGCAATTTGGGATCAAGCCACTGCTGCAGATCAACAAAATTTACCAGTGACGTGGAACACTGTTGGAGATCAGACCTACAGTCTTCAAGTCATTGACATGAACGGTTGTATTTCTAATCTATTCATAGGAATTGTAACGGTGGTAGATTCAACTTCGGTCAGCGTTAAGGATGAGTTCAATGAAAATAACATAAGCATATTTCCAAATCCAACAACTGGTCTTTTGAGCATCAACTCAGATACGCAAGTAGAAAAGATTGAAGTATTTGCCTTAAACGGGACAAGCATTATCGTTCAAAATAAAGTAGGTACAACAATAGATTTATCTGCTCTTGAAACTGGTGTTTATCTTATAAGAGTAACAAGCAAAGAAGATGAATATGTAACTAAGGTATTTAGAAAATAAATATGGATTGATGAAGGTGAGTTTTGTAGAGGATTCAATCAAAACAACTTAATTTCTAAAATCCTAAATTAAAATAATAAAGGTAGGTGCCTCGTAAAAGAGGACCTACCTTTATTTTTCATTTTTCATTTTACTATAACAAAGGAATCTGAACCTGAGTAGAATATCCATCATTGGCATCAAAAATAATATTCCCTCCGAGCTCTTGAATTCTTTTTTTCATACTATTGATTCCAACCCCAGAAGTCTTTCCTTTGAAGACGGTACCATTGTCATGGATTTTCATGAGGAAGTTATTGTTTTGAAATCCAATAATCAATTTGACCGCAGTGCCAGTTGAATGTTTCAATATATTCGCTATGCTCTCTTTAAATACTAAATAAATATTTTGCCGAAAGGCTGGATTGATTTCAAGTCCACTCTTCCAATTTACCTTATCAACTTTAAAATCAAAGTTCCTAATAGATAGATGGTCATCGCCATAATCTAATAAACATCTACCCACATAATACTATTATGCGGAATAATTGGTTAGCCAATTTAGATTGAAGTAACTAAAGAACCAAACATTTTGATTATTTTTTTGCATTTGTTAAGGTTAATTGCATAGTCGAGCACTTTACCTTTAAAAAAAGTGTTGAGTTATTTATTGAGATCCTACCTGATTCATCGTGTAATTTAAACACAAAGTAAGCACCCTTTTATTCATTTAAAATTGAAAAATTGGCTTATAATTTCATTTGCATTAGGTGAAAACCAAAAAGAGAAAAGGATAATTTATGTTTATTGATATCTAACAAATTATAGCTGTGATCCATCAAAATGAAAAACCAACAATAATTCATAATTAATGAAATACATATCAAATGTCAAATAAAGTAAAAATTGGCTCCGATTTACAAGGGATAACCCGTTTAGTGACGGATGCCACCATTGGCATCACAGACTTGGTTGAAGCCATGCACAAGCGAGTAATCCATCCTCCTTTTTTACCCTCAACTTCCATTCAACATTTGATTACCAATATCGCTAGCATCACTTATAAAAATATCAGATGGGGTACTCAATTCATCGGTGGCGCTTTAGATAAGGTATTGGGGCAATTAATTCCTATCCTCGGTGAAATAGAGACGACTGATGAAAGGGAAGCGATACGCTCCGCCTTAAACGGTGTGGTCGGTGATCATATGGAAGAAAAAGAAAATCCCTTGAAGATTACGATGCAATTCAGGCATCAGTCAAAGACAATACCACTAGATAGTAAAAGCCTTCATAAGACCTACCCGACTATTAATGGCAAAATTCTTTTGATGGTACATGGTTCATGTATGAATGACATTCAATGGACGCGAAAAGAACACAACCACGGAGCAGCATTGGCAAAAGACTTAGACAAAACGCCAATTTACCTGCATTACAACAGCGGTCTTCATATTTCCTCTAACGGGCAAAATTTTAATGAAATATTAGAAATACTCGTTCAGAATTGGCCAGTGCCGATTGAAGAACTAATTATTGTTGCTCACAGTATGGGGGGCTTAGTTTCTCGAAGTGCATTGCACTATGGTCAACTGCAAGAGAAAACATGGACGAAACACCTTAAAAAAATTGTTTTTCTGGGTACGCCACATCACGGTGCGCCTTTGGAGCGCATAGGAAATTATTTTGACGTTGTTCTTGAGTCTACCCCCTATGCAAAACCATTTGCCCGATTGGGTAAAATCAGAAGTGCTGGAATAACAGATTTAAGATATGGAAATATAATTGATGAGGACTGGCAGGATAATGACAGATTTGAAATTCAAGGAGACCAAAGACAATGCATTCCCTTACCTGAACAGATTGAGTGTTATAGCATAGCAGCTGCTATCGGAAAAGCGAAAAACTCTGTATCTTATCGAATGTTAGGAGATAGTTTGGTTGATGTAAAAAGTGCTCTTGGGCAACATAAGAACCCTTCCAAACAATTAAACTTCAAGAAGAAAAACACTTGGATTGCTTATGAGAATACCCATATGGATTTGTTGAGTAATCCTGATATTTATGATAAAATAAAGTCATGGTTAGTTCAGCCAAACACTGAATGATTTTCAATTGTGAGGAATTAATTCCATAGGACCAAAATCACCCTAGCAAAATGAATGATAGAAGACGAGAACCACAATTGAGTATGATGTCAGATTCCATCGCAAGGCTCTCAAAGACTACATATCTCAAAGCCCCATTTAAATAACATGAAAATATCGTATGTTTTATCTGATCTTTAAAGACGGACTTAAACCTCAATTTGGATCATATATTTGCGCAAGCGACTCAATGTTATCTAACAAAAATATCAAGTTAACAACCTACCTTAAGGCTGTAAAGAAACCTAATAGAATTAAACCGCTGTAACAAGAATGATTACCTCATCAAAGTAAGATCTCCTTTTAATTGAATGATTTCGCCTGAAGGATAAACCACTTCTGCGATATACACATATACGCCGGATCCCAAATCTTCACCTTTAAATTTTCCATCCCACCCTTCTTCCGGAATATTTAATTCGAAGTTTTTATTCTCAAAAACTTGATTGCCCCATCGATCATAAATCAAAAGATAATCTACGGTAAACTGAGCGTCCTCAGAATACAAGGTAAACCATTGATTGTCTACCTCTGCATTTGGAGTGAAAATATTCGGTGCATAAACGGTCGGGGCTTTGAAAACATCAACGAATATTTCATCTACTAAAATACAACCTGTCTCAAGATTAGTGGCAATCAAAGAATAGGTAATAGGTACCACTGGACTTGCTAAAGGGTCTGGGCAATCTACGCAAGTAAGACCTTCTGGAGGAGACCAAGAATAAATATAATTTTCATCCGTAGGGATATTAGCATTCAATTGAATTTCGCTTCCCAATTCTATCGTCACATCACTACCAATGGCCAGTAAGTTTGCTTCAGCAGTTTCTACATTTACCTCTGTCGAAATTGAACAACCTTTACCATCAACAATCTCCACTAAATAACTGCCTGAACTGAGTTCAGAAAAATTATTTTCTTCTTGTAATTCTGATCCTTCTATGGAATACTGATATGGAGATACTCCACCAAACACCGTATCAATATTAATCGCCCCAATGGTCAATCCATCACAATCAAAGGAGTTACTTTCATATGAAAAGTCTAATGGTTCTGGTTCTGCAACTACAAAAGTATCCTTGAAAGCACAGTCGTTTACATCTTTATAACTTAGAATATAATCAGAAGCACAGAGGCTAGAAATATCAGGAGTAGATTCCCCATTGCTCCAGGAGAATTCAGTAATGGTTGTCGCAGGATTTAAAGCAATCGCACCTGAGCAGTCTCCATGGCAATCAATATTGGTCGTAGTGAAGCCCAAGTAAGGAACTAGATAGTATTCTACATTAAAAGTATCCCTTCGTTCGCAACCATCCCTTTCTATATTAACCCAATATTCCCCAGCTTCTACTAAATCAATCGTTGCTTCAGTTGATCCATCTTGCCATAGATAAGTTTCCCCCAATGACTCCAGATCAACTCTTAAGGAATCATCAACACACAATTTTAGATCTTCTAATTCTGGATCAGCGATTCCACTAAAATTTATTTCTAAGGTATCCGATATAACGCATCCAAACGCATCTGTCACTTCGACCCAATAGGTTCCAGAACTATTGACCATCAATTCAAAATCACTCGAGCCGCTACTCCAGTTATAACCCTGGATGGTGGCGCCAGGACTTTCAACGACAGGCATCAGATTAAATTCTTCTTCACTGCAGATTGTTTGATCTTCTCCGAGATTGACGGTGAAATCAATATACTCAATCTGGATTTCTGTCATCACATCGCAACTTTCAAAATTTGCGTGAAGCGTATACAATCCAGTTTCCGTAACTTGATAAATAGAATCTGTTGATCCATCTTGCCATTCATAAACACCACCTGTTAATCCTGGGTCCAATAAAACAGTATCTCCAGGACATATATTATTTCCAACATTAAAGTCAATATCTGGAGACTCATCAATGACCACCTGCACGGAATCAATATATACACAACGATCCACTGCAGAGACTGTAATTATATATTCCCCAGTCTCTGAAATTGAAATTGATGATTCTGTTGAACCTGTACTCCATTGATAATTTAATGCATCAATATCAACAACTTCTAAATCAAAAGTATCGCAACTTATAACATCTGGACCAAGACTAAAGAAATCATTATCTTGAATGGTTACTACGAAGCTATCACGTGTTGAGCATCCGGGTATGAAAATATCTACCCAATATTCACCTGGGGCATCTACTTCAAAAGTTGAGGTATTTGATCCATCTTGCCAAGAATAATTCGCATCAAAAACGCTGGCTTCTAAAAAGACAGGCTCTGAATTTCCGCATAGTTTGAGCGTATCTAATTCACCAGGTCCACCCAATACGTTAATTGAGACATAGGAGGTATCACTTAGATTGCAAGAATTAGGATTCTCAGCAATCATCATGACTCGATACTTACCTGCCTCTTCAAAAATGTGAGAAGGATTCTGCAAAGTACTTGAAGCCCCCTTATCATCAAAGTCCCAAAAGAAATTTGTTCCATCTTCACCGGTGTAAGCAAAGTTCACTTCATAGGGCACGCAACCGGTGGCTGATTGATTGATGCTAAAAGCGGAGGTGACCGATTCAATTTCAAAATCAATTTTGAAAATTCCTGCATTGCAATTGGCCGTTTGTGTGCCTGCAAAAGCATCTAAATTTGTATTTAAAACCCTATTATCTGCCAAACAAGAACAAACTGCTTGATATACAATTCCCCCCTTATCAAATCGACTTGTTCCACCATCTACATGATCTGCATTTCCAAAATAAGTACCATAGACAAGTTCTTTGGCATTGGGCCCTAGTACACCAAGATAAAAACTTACTGGTCCACCTTGACTAATGGCATCGGGTGTTGTCGGCAAACCAGACTGGGCATAATACCCTGAAAAATAAATACCATTACATTTATCCACCATAAAGGCTACTGGAACAAAACCACCTTCACCAAACCAAGTATTAGTGACTCCACCGTTCCCAATCACTGTGGAATAAACGACGGAAGTTAAATCGTTGGTAAAGCCAGAAATGAATTGTCTAGAAAGTGGATTTGCTGCATAGGTATCTGGCGTAATAGGCATAATCCCTGTTGATTGTCCTAGAATATGGACGTTTTCATCTTCATCTAGATCTAAAAAATAACCATGTTCATCTCCACCCCCTCCCCAAAAAGTTGATCGAAGTAAATTTGCTCCATTCGCAGAAAGAACGGAGACAAAACTAGACTCCTCTCCGCCCGGCCAATTTGGTTGAATGGTGCCTGCGGTTGTCGGAAAATTTGAATGGCCAGCTGTTCCAGTAATGTATATTTCTTCATCAGCACCGATCCTAAGACTTGAAACCATATCCGCATCATTACCTCCTAAATATGTTGACCAAAATAAAGTGGAAAGATCATTACTCATCTTAAAAATGACACCATCCTGCGGTCTGTTTAAAAAAGTACCGGAGGTCGTTGTGCTATTAAATTCTGTTTGATAAGCGTTGGATGTTACCGGAAAGTTTGGCGAACTAGAACAAGAAGCAATATAAATATTTCCAGCTTGATCAACATTTATTTCTCCTCTATAATCGTCTCCATAATTTGAATTAAGAGAGGAAAGATTTTGGCCGTCACTCTCTGATCCACCCATGTAGGTGGAGCCAATCAAACTGCTGCCGTCAATGCCCAATTTGGTAACAACTATATCAGTTCTGCCATTAAATTGTGATTGATAAGCATTGGGAGTAATTGGATAGTTTGCACCTTCTGTTGTTCCAAAGACACATAGCTGTTTATTATTATCTACAATGATTGAATGCGCCCATTCTGCCCTATTAGAACCTAGGTATGTCGCATAAATTAAATTAGTCCCAGTAGGGTTAAATTTAGATACAGAAATGTCTCTTCCACCGCCACCATAGGTCGTCTGAAAAGCTCCGAAGGTCACCGGGTAATCCGAACCAAAAGAAATACCACCAAGATACATGTTGCCCTCTTGATCGTAGGCGGCCGTATGCCCGAACCCACCAAACGAAGGTGAACCTGTAAGTGTAGACGCTACGACTATTGGATCTATGACCAGAGGTATATTTCTGTTATATCCAGCCGGAAATTCATAACTAAGAATCTGTCCTTCCAGCTTATATAAACAAGGTACTTGAATTTGGTTTCCATCAATGACTTGATAGGCGTATGGTTCTGATTCAAAAACTGTTTTACCAACTACTGGAATGTGCAAGGTATTGTCTTTGAGAAAAAGACCATCCACAGCTTCGTATTCTAATTTTATATCGTTGACATCTGCACCAGGTGCAATTATAAAGTCATACTTAAATAGACCGTCAACACTGTACGTCTGAAGATCAATCCCTGAATATAAGCCAGAATATTTTACTTCCTCAAATACTGGAACTTTAGAAGCCCATCTATCTGAATCACTGCCAATAAAGTAATTATGGTAATAACTTTTTTCATCCTCACCTATCAAAATTGGATCATCAGCTCCTAAGAAATTGACACGATAAGCATGTGCATTAATTCCTGTAATATTAGAGTGATCGGAACAACCATTTTTATGATCATGACCTTCATGGTCCTGGTGTTCTAGCTTAGAATTATCATGAAAAACGTAAGTGAAACTCGCATCCTCTAGATAGACTCTATCAAGCATTCCCAGCTGACATAGAAAGTTTACTTGGCTAGGGAGTTGATTCTTATTTTGGATAAACTCAAGCTTTTTTGAGTTTGTAATTTTAGTAGTTTCTGTGGTTTTCGCTTTCGCAAATGCAGTATTTGAGACGAAGGAAGTTAACAACAAGAAGTACAGTAGCAAGTAGAACTTTCTCATAAACTAAGAATAAAGGAAGTTGATAATCTATACCCTTATAATATGAGACCAATTAAAAGTGTTGCAAAAAAATTCAACTTTATATATCCAGAGAAAATTTAAACCATGAAAAAAGGTAATCACCTATATTTTTAAAACTTCCTCAGTCTGAATCAAAGATAGTTGCGTGAGTTCATCTTTCTCATATAGAGAAGGCAGTACTTCTAGTGGGGTACCAACAGGAGCTTTATAGTTTATATAGTCTTGAAAAACAATACCGTCGACCCTTCTAAAATTGAAGGCCGCTCTGAATCTTACGCCTCCCTTATTTACTGCATAATTATAGGCCAGGTAATCGATTAATTTGGTTTCCTTGTTTATCCAATAATAATAAACATCTTCATGGTCTTTCCCTCCTCCTTCTTCTTCAAAGCTTACCTCAAAGACCTGATATGCGTTCCCCCGAATATTTACTTCCTCTTGAAGCTTAAGGTTTACTGCAGGATCTTTCAACTTATGCGGTAAAGTGGCAAAATAAATAACAGAATTCAAGGAATTTCCGTATCCCGACTTTTCCTTTTCTGTCAACTCCATCAATGTCCCATCAACGGTTCGTGAAAAATTATTGCTGGTCATTTGATCAAAGGTTTCTACCCCATCCTTTATTTTTTTAACGGTGTACTCATAGTCATTCATAGAATTTTTGAATGTATAGGTATTGCCTCTGAATACAAATTGGTAATGAGCGCTATCATACAATTCTCCTCCGTGCGCTTGGATAGTTTCTGCAAGAAGAATATCTGCCGGACTTGGCACTGTACTTTTGGTAGACTTCGTTGTTTTACAAGCAACCATAAAGATTATAAGCGCTAAGAATATGAGTAAGAATTTATTCATGTTTTTGGTAATTTTTGCTTTTGCAAATATGGAAATTTATAACAAGCTAAATTGCTATGAACAAGACAAGTTTGTTAACAATTCTCTGAATTTACATTTTACTTCAAGGACTTCTTTATGAGCTTTTGTGCCCAAGTGTAGTGACTGATGGTATTCATGATGAGATATGCCCCCATAGAAGTAGAGCCCGTCCAAGCAAACTTCTTCTTTTCAAATAATTCTTCATCTGTGTGGTGTTCAATAATTTTTTGCAAAGAGTTAAAAGATTTACTGAGCTTGTTCTTGACTTTCCCTAAAGATTCGTCCTTATATGTGTCTCTTACTTCAATGTTCAAGGCTGGAAGTGTTTGCCAGGTATATCCTTTGGCAGGCATATCAGGCTTTTCTCCTTTCATGCCTACTTTGTACCACGCAGAAAAAAATAAATGCCATTGATGAAGATGCGCGAGGACATCACGAATGTTTCGATTAAGAGTTCCTTCCGGAAATTCTTTCGTCAAATCAGATTTTGGAAAAGAGTTTATCAAGTCTAAAAGATCTTTATAACTCTTTTGACTTTGAAGAAGCAACTCAGCTTTCGTTGTAGGTTTAGGCATTTAATTAATGATTTCCTAGTACTTTATTAAAATCCCAGACTTTTCACAACAGACTAGTGATGTTAAGGTATTCAGAATTTTGGAATAATTTCATTTGTGAGGATTGTTTGAACTACCTTTCCAATATGAAATATTTAACCTATGCATTTTTGTTCTTTTTACTAGCCACTACATTTGCCTGCGAGCAAAATAATAATTCCAAAAAAGAAAGCAAGAACTCACTAAAGGAAACCAACTCATCAGCTCCTGGGTTCAATCAGGAGTCCTCGGATTTAAAAGCCATTGATATTGCCGACGAAGTCATGGTCAGCATGGGAGGAAGGAAAGCATACGATGAAACACAATTTTTAGCATGGAATTTTTTCGGCAGCAGAAAATTGTGGTGGGACAAACATTCTGGAGATGTCAGAATCGAATCGCTTAAGGAAGATTTCAAAGTTAAAATGAATATACACACAATGGAAGGCGAGGTATGGAAAGATTCTTTACTTCTCACACAGCCTGACTCGCTTAAAAAATATTTAGAACGAGGAAAAAACATATGGATCAATGACTCATACTGGCTAGTGATGCCTTACAAACTGAAAGATTCAGGAGTCACTCTTAAATATGTAGGTGAAGAAAATTCAGATACCTTGAACGCTGATATCCTAGAACTCACCTTTGATCAAGTTGGTAAAACACCGGAGAACAAATATCATGTGTATGTTGATAAAAATGACAAGTTAGTCACACAATGGAGCTTCTATGCAAAGGCTTCAGATGAGAAGCCAAGATTTGTGACGCCTTGGCAGGACTATAAGAAATTTGACAAAATATTACTTTCAGGAGATCGTGGAAAATATCAATTAAATGAAATTCGAGTCGACCCAGAAATAAGTAATGAATTAAATGCAAGGCTCAACTAGTTCAATATCTTGTGTTTGCTGCTCTTCGAGCTAAGGCACGACGTTTTTGCTGCATGCGTTTAATTTGTGCTTTCTTTTTATATCTCTGGCGTTGCGCCATTGCCTTTGCTTTAGCCGCAGAAATTTTAGCTTGTTGATCGCATTTAAAGGCTTTCTTAGCAACTTCTTTATTTAGTCTGGCTTGGGAATAATTTTGGCTCAGAAGAAAATTCGGAGTCAATAAAATAAAAAAGACAAGGTAAATAAGAGCTCGCATATGATCTGTTTAATTATAGGACGAAAAACGAGGAAGCTTATTGTACATCATTTAAGATTTTTCAAGCAAAGCTCATCCTAATCCTTACATCTGGCCTCAGTTAACGTGGTTACTTCCTACTTGGTATTCAATTCGAATCAAGAAAAGTAAAATCAAAATTTCTCCAATGATATAAATCCAGCCAAAGACTTTTATCGACTGAAAATGATAAACAGACATCCCAATTGAAAGAAACACATAGGCCATATTTAATAAAGCAATAGCTTTTAAATTACGACCTGTTTTTTCTTCATTCGATTTAAAAGAAATGAGATCATAGATAAAAAAGAAGCAAGGGATTATTGCTAATACATATAGAGCTGATTGGGGAATCCCGAAAAAGGATTCAAATTTAACGAGTACTACTCCAAGAAAAAATGCGGACACCAAAGCACCAACCCCATCAATGATGAATAGTTTTTTGGGATTATCTTCGAAAACATTCATAGGAATTATGATTTAGTTTTTGATAAAATCGGCAATCGCAGTTGTAAACTTTGGGTTTAATTCCATGGTAACATCGCTGTATGCTTCTACAGCATTCGCGCAATCGTCTTGAAGTTTCTTCATGGCATGTCCCATATTTTCTATGATGACTAAATCAGAATTAGCGATCGAAGCATGCAAAGCTTTGGCATGCGTATCTGGGACTTGCAAATCACAACTACCGGATACAATCAAAACCGGTTTGTTTAATTTAGCTACCTCTGCTTTTGGATCAATCTCAAAAAGTGACCCTAAATAGGAGACGAGGCTTGGCCTGAAGAGTGTCATGAGCATTGGGTTAACTTCTGACAGTTCTTGCCCATTCTTGATTTCATTGATGTGCTTTTCTGCTAATGGAACAAGCATTGGATATTGAGCCAATTGATCTAATAAGATTACATCTAAACTCTCACTCACTCCAGATACTGATATAAATGAATGAATATTGTCATCGCTACTAACTATGCTACCTATGAGTGCACCTTCACTATGCCCCATTAAAATAATATCCTCAAAGTGCGGAGCGAAATGACTTACAATGGCTGCAACATCTTCTACAAAAACATTAAAGCTTATGTCTGACTCTTGAACCTTTGTACTTTTCCCAATCCCCCGTTTATCAAATCTAAAGCTAGAAATGCCTTCACCCTTTAAGTAGTAAGCGAGCATCTTGAAAGCGTCGGTCTTTAATCCACCAACATTATTACAATCCCTGTCCGTTGGGCCAGATCCTGCGATAAAAATCACAAGCTTAGCACTATTAACATACTCTAAGCTACCGCTTATGAAAACGCTATCTGTTGTTTCAATGCTTAGCTCTTGGCTTTCCTTATAAGTAAAAGTAGTTAGCTCCTTTGTGAAATTCTTTTTAGCGCAACTAAGCAACACGAAGGATATCAACAAGGGTAAGGTAAAATTGAAATTCATAATTCTTAAGGTAATGGAAACAACCAGATCTTAGCCAGAATTTAAAATAAATTTTAAAAAAGGCCAAATTAATAAAAAGCTAAAAGCCCTAAAAACAAGGGGAAAAGCATCAATATTCACAAGATAATTAACCTTAGGAAAAATGGTTAATACTAAAGGAATAATTGCCTAGTTAAGTGCTTGCTGATTGACTCACCTTTGGGGTATTAAATAATTAAACACTTAAAAAATTATAAATCATGTTAAAGGCTATCAGTAAAAGTTTCATTTTCATCTTTTTAGTTTCGTCATCAGTAGTAGCAGTAGCTCAGTCCTCAATGGATAAAATGGCGCATTCATCAGTTAATAAAATTAATCTAGAACAGACCACTGGTGAATTTACCATTAAAGGTCTTACGCTCACTCCTGGAGACTACCAATTTGAAATTGCAAACAATGGTGTAGACCACGAGGTAGGATTTGTATTGGCTCCCAAAGGGAAGACAGATCAAGCGAATCACATTAAAGAAGCTTATGTAAAAGCTCCTGTAGCTACTGGAAAATCTTCAATGACTAATGTTGTTTCACTAGAAGCTGGAGAATATGTTTATTTCTGCCCACTAAACCCAACAGAACAGTACACCCTAAATGTAAAAGAAGAAATTACAACTGTTGAACTAATCCAGACAACTGGTGCTTTCTCAACTAAAAATTTGACACTGAGCCCAGGTAAATATCAATTCAATATCGCCAATGATGGTGTTGATCATGAAGTAGGATTTGTACTTGTACCAAAAGGTAAATCAGCTCAGGAAGATCACATTAAAGAAGCTTATGTAAAAGCTCCAGTACCAACAGGCAAATCTTCAATGACTAATGTTGTTACACTTGAAAAAGGAGAGTATGAATATTTCTGTCCGTTAAATCCAACGGGCAAGTATTCACTTTCAGTTAAATAAGAAAATTCTCTTACTAACATATTGTCACTCGAAGCGCTCTGGTCTATGGTTAACAGAGCGCTTTTTTTTATTTTGATATTATCTTCTTCGGTTACCAGAATATTGCATGGCTTCCCCTTTACCAAAACCATAACTAAAACCAAAAGTGATGAATCTACCTCTTCTACTTTTATCAAAGGAATAGAAATCAGCTTGACTAATCTCCAACTGATTGAATCGAGAAGCGAAAATATCTCTAATGCTAAAATTAAACACCCCCTTCCCTTTCATGATTTTATAACGCAATCCAAAATCAGCAAAGGTATTCGCTACACGCAAACCTTGAATGGTTTGTTCTCGAGATTGATGACGCAAAGTCACCTCAGCATCCAAAGATTTATTGAACTTATACTTGGTCGTTAATTTACCACTCCACTGATCTGCTGAGAAGTCAAAATTCTGATCAATAAACACCCCTTCACGTACAAAGATGTTATATAAACCATCTCCAGAGATAACCATTTTTTTAGAGGGTGACCATTTGAAATTTGCTTCAAGTCCAGTGGCTTTATTGGTTCCAATATTTTGAGGAGTAGTGAAACTCACTCCATCTAGGAATGTGATGACACGTTCGATTTTACCTGTCGTGAATCTATGGAAGAGATTTAAGTTGAAAGAAATCGCTTCAAAAATAAAAATGCTACCCGCCTCATAACTATCAGTATACTCTGGCAATAAATTAGGATTACCTTGTCGAATGTTGAAATTGTTTCTAATGTTGAAGAATGGATTTAAGTCCCATAATCGTGGACGAAATATTCTTCTAGAATAACCAGCTTGAAAAGATACCCGATCGGAAAATTTATAAGAACTGTGTGCTGAAGGGAAAAGATCCGTGAAATTATTTTTATTCCCTTCCCCAGTATTTACCAGTAGCGTTTCCAGATTGGTATTTTCAACCCTCAGTCCAAGCTTCAAGCCCCAAACATCACCTTCATAAGCACCTGTGCTATAGACACCCAAAACATCTTGCTTATATTCAAAGACATTGGTCAGATTAGGGTCAGAAATGAAATTCCCATCTTCATCCTCATCTCTTACTTCGAAATCATTGCTAACATCATTATCAAGATATTGCGCACCGGTTTCTAAAGTCCATTGTTTATTAAATGGTTTTGTATAATCGAGATTAAAAGTAAATTTCCCTTCATCAAATTCTGTCGCTGTCTCTTCCCCTCTAAAATCTAAGGAACCAAGAGTTGCTGAATTTGTAAACACAGAAGATTGTGCTTTCCCGAAATATCTGCCGATGGCGCTAAAAAGTAATTTATGTTCTTTAAAGTCTTCAAAGTCTTTTTTGTATTGCAGTTCATACTGCAACTTGGGATTTGTAGCAGAAGTGGCTTCCGTTCTGGACCATGTCCGCTCAAGCAAATCATTAGTGTATAGATTAAAATCAGTAGTTGATGGTTGATCTTCCACCTCATAGGAAAAACTCCCAGATAGAGTGATTACATTTAAAGGGTTGATGTAATAATCAGTTCCCAATATTACATTGTAGAATACCTCATTTCTATATTCAGTTCCATCTGAAATAAGTTCTGAATTTGCCAGATTATCTCTAATGATGTTTTCTCTGAATGTGGGCAATTCTCGATACCCTATTCCTAGTTGTGTAAATAAATTGAACTTCTCCGTTCGATTATTCATACTGAAGCCGAGGCTATGATTTTGAGGAATACCTGTGTTCAACGAGATAGATCCATTGATTCCTTTCTTCTCATTTTTCTTCAAAACAATATTAATGATACCCGCCGTTCCTTCTGCTTCATATTTGGCAGAAGGATTAGTGATCACTTCTACCTTTTCAATCATGTCTGCAGTAATTGATCCTAAGGCATTACTTGATCCATCTGCAAGGACTGACGGTTTACCGTTGATTAATATTTGCACACCAGTGCTACCCCTAAGTGACACATCACCTTCAATACTCACATTAACAGAAGGTACATTATTAAGCACCTCTAAGGCCCCCATACCCGTCGTGCTTAAATCAGATCCCACATTAAAAACCCGTTTGTCTAATTTAAACTCAGTGGTTGATTTATCAGCTCTCACAACTATTTCATCCAACACTTCTGAACCTGCACCCAAGAAAATTGATCCAAGATTAACTTTCCCACCAGTGAATTGAATCTCAGTTATAGTTTTTGGCTCAAGGCCAATGAAGCTAATCTCGATATAGACATTTTCTTTATCTACTTCAATGCTAAAATTACCGCCATTCTCTGAAGTTACTCCACCTAACATATCTTGGGTTGAAGTATCAAATACAACAATGGTCGCATAGTCCAATGGCTGCTGAGAAGAAGCCTCCAACACTTTTCCTTGAATACTAAATTGTCCGTAACAATTCTGTACGAAAGAAAATAAAAATAAGCTAATGGTAAAAAATATGCTTCGATTCATGCCTGCGTATGTCTTCCTTTAAATAATGGGGCAAAAGTAAGTAATTTGAATCAGCTAAATGAGATTATCAAGCCATATGCAGGACAATTTATTCAAAATTAATCTTTTACAAAGCGCGCCAAGAAACTCCCCTGAGTAGAAAAAATTCGAAGTAAGTAAAGTCCTGATTTTAAAGCTGTAACATCGAGTTCATGAAATTGTTCAGAAACAATAGCTTGAGAAAGAATGCGGCCGTTTAAGTTAATGAGCTCAAGACTGTGAACTTCAATTTCCCCAAAATTAAGATGCAATGTTTGACTTACTGGATTTGGATAGATACTAAATGGAGTGATTGGTAAATCTCCAGGGATATTCGACAAAAAAGATTCTTCACAATCTTGTCCTGGCGGATAAGTAAAGTCTCCATTTTTATAACACTCGAAACGATTAGATCCCCCACCGATCAGACACCCATCAAAGTTCCAAAAAAGATACCCATTGTTAATCTGTCCAACAGTTTCTAAAAATGTAAAATCTTCATAGGGTTCGCCGATCACTCCTTCCATTCTACAGAGTTTTTGACCGTACCATTTCTTGTATTCAACTCCATCAATTTCCTCAACACTTATGCTATCTATGGCGAGTTGAATGGCTAAGAAATCAGCATCAATTTTCACAATCAATGAATCAGAGCTCTCCATATCCAAATCTAAAATAAATTGATCTTCTAGGTACACAGAATCATTTTCGATCCGAAGCAATCCATGTTGAGATTGCTCATACTCCTCTCCCATAAATGATCTATAATAATGTGTCCGCCGATATTTTTTATGCTCGACATCTTCTATCAAAGTATCCTTTACAATCTTAATCATGGTCCACCCAGAGCCATCACCACTATGATGCTCATACAGATACTTCCAATAAGAACCTACGGTACCAAATTCATTTTGGGCAATCATACAAGTATGACCATAGAAGCCAATAAAAATTACCAGTATTATTCGATGGAGAATTCTTAACTTTTTCACAGGATGAAGTTATTAAATTAGTTAGTTGTGTAGTTAGTTGTGCTTTCGCAAATTAGAACTTTTTAGTGATGGATTAAGGTCACACCTTGACTTTAAAAAGACTTCGATAGAATTAATTATAAAAATGAGTCAAAAATTTCGATTCGGAATTACCATGATCATCTTTCAAATTTCATACATCATAAAATTTTGCAATTTTTAGAATCCAAACAATGCCTTCACCTAAACCTGGTTTTCGTGAGCTAGTCCACGAACAAATCAGTGCTTTAACAAGACCTTAATTCTGAAATTAAGTTTAAAAATTGGACATTTCAGCAATTCTACTTATGTTGATGAAAACAATTAACACTAGTAAAATGAAAAATCTATTCGGTCTACTATTATTAATGTTAGGTGCAGGAACAATGATGGCCCAAGGGCCATCCAATAGTTTAAACTCTAGAGCTCCAACCAACGGCGGAGGCTTTGCTGCCAATTCATCAATCATCCAAGATTTTGTTAATCGGCAAGTGGGATTGGCTGGAGAGGAATCTAATAGAATTGCTTATGAAAAAATTGATGGCAGTCCTTATCTTAATAAAGGCCCAGTGATGGGAGATTTGATGCTAGAGAATAATAATGTGATTAACGATATTCTCATAGAAATGGATTTATTTCAGGAACAAATTATTGTGACACGTGAAAATGAAGAAACAATGGTTTTGGACCCAAAATTCTTCCAAGAAATTGCCATCCCTCATGATGGAGAACAGATTATATTTAGAAAACTAAATCCTGAAGAACCTTCTACTTTCTATGAACTATTATATGAAGATGCAGATATTACATTTTTCAAAAAAAGATATGTCACGATGACCGAAGGGTCCAACAATGGCTACTCCAAAAAAGACCCTAAGTTTAATCAACGTAATAAATACTTCATTAAACAGAAGAAAGATCAAGTCAGTCAAATCAAGTTGAAGAAGAAAGACCTACTAGAGTGTTTGAGTACTCGAGAGCAAAAAGTGGTGGAAAAAATCGCAAAAAGTCAAAATCTTAAGCTGAAGGATGAAGCAGAATTTATTACCCTTTTTCAAAAAATGAAGAAAACCACGGACAACTAACTCTTACTGCTTATAATAAATCTTGTTTGCTCAAACAGCTACCCAATTAAATAATTGTACATTATGAAAAATATTTTGACAACCACTGTATTACTGTCCTTTTTCTTAATCACGAGTTGTTCTACTACAAAAAACAAAAGTTCATCTAATGTAACTTCAAGACAATCAACGATATCTGAAGTAGATAAATCAGGTCGCGTATACACAAGCCTTGCTGACTATTTAAGAACCAAGTCTAACATTATTGTTCAGGGTACGGGAGAAAATGTTAGATTGCAGATTAGAGGTGTTAGTAGTTTGACTTCAGACACACGACCATTTATTTATGTCAACAAAAATCCTATGGGAAGGGATTATTCTAGAGTAAACAACTTTATAAACCCAAATGACATAACAAGAGTAAAGGTTTTAAGTAGCCTTGCAGATTTAACTAGATATGGACAAGAAGGTCATTCTGGAATCGTAATTATTTATACCAAGTCGGATACTAGTAAATAAGATTCATTTCGATAGAGAAATATAATTTTAAAAGAGGTATAAATTAATACAATTTATACCTCTTTCAATTTCCCTCCAACTTAACACTTGCTCCAGCGAAACTATTCAATCACTGGACATATCATTGAATTCAAAATTAAAACCTGTGCTCGTTTATCCGGGCTTAATTGCTTCGACCAATACTTCACTAAATCACAGCTCCATTTTTCGTTTACAAACTTTTGCGCAATCAGCTTTTCCTGAAACTGCTCAATACTGATTTCAGGATTCTGTTTTTGTGTTATCACACTTAATAATTTCAGATATTCAAAAATAGGTAAGTACTCTTCTTCCTCGAAAGATTCAATGTGACTAGTATGCTCCCTAAAAGATTCCTGATCGTTGGTCACCAAATATATTTCAAGAATACTTAACTCAGTTAGGAGGCTTCCAAAATCTTCATTCGGTGACCTTAGTTCTCTGTATTTGGCTACTACACTTTCCTTTATCTTATCTACTTCAGATAAATTATTTTGAGCCAACTCTAATTCAAAAACTTCGAAACTAGTAAAAAAACCATAGTCGTTCTCTACAGTTTTTAGATCAGAAATAGCGGCTGTGGTATCCTGCAATTCAAGATAACATTTATACCTATCAAAATATAGCGAAGAAATTCCATTGGCATAAATAAAACATCCTTCTTTCTGTTTCTTAATAGCCAAGGATAAATATTTTTCAGCCTCTTCATATCTTCCAGCCTCAAAAAGAGCCTTGCCGTAATTATTCGCTTTTAATTTAGAAAGAACATTTAACGTATCAAGAGATAAAACAAGTGGGATCAAGTCTAGCACAGGATTTTCCTCTGGTCTTGCATAATATTTATTAGCTACACCAATAACTGCATCAACTACATCTGCTTGATTCTTCAACTCCTCAGAAACATCGATACCTGCAGAATACTGCCATATCAATTTTTCAGTTTTAGTAGTTATGTTCTGATTTAGAATTCCTAAGTCATTCCCTCTTAAATTAAAATCTGGAATTGTGGTATTAAGAGTAGAACTTGAAATGGATTCTATCTCATTACTGCTAAGGTCTAATTTTTTGACGCCGGTATTTTGCCAACCACTTTCCGGCAGAGTGGTTAAACTGGCCTTACTAAAATTTATTTCAATTGAATCACTAGCTGTACTCAATACAATTTCAAGGTCTTCATCAGAAAGCCCCTTTTGTCCACTTACAGAAATAAACTCTAAATTCTTTAGCTGGGCAAGAGAGGACGGAAGGTGCGTCAAATACTTATCACATTCAAATTGATAATTCTCATCAAAAGAGGTAAAAGCCGATTTATCAATCCTTAACTTCAACAGCTTTTCCAGTTGATTTATTTTTGTTGGCAAGGAAGTAATACAGGTTTTTATCAAAAACAATTCTTCCAAAGATCTGCATTCAGCCAAACTTTCAATCGTTCCACTAATCGGATTAGAATTTAATTTTAAAATCCTTAGCGCTGGATTGTTTTGCCAACGATCGCTTAAATTTTTCAGAAGATTACGCTCTAAATTTAAGGTCTCAAGTTTACTCCATTCCCAAAACGGTGGCTCTACTTCTAATCGATTCGTGGATAAATCAACATGCTTTAATTCTGTAAATTCAGAAAGGCACGCAGGAAGCAATCTTAATCTATTGTATCTCAAATTTAACCTCTCAAGTCTGGTGAATTGACAGAACTCATTAGGTAACTCAACCAACTTCCCAGACACCTCAAATTTGGTTAAAGGCATTGCTGGATTTATAGGAAAACGAATCAAGGAGTCTTTCTGTATGTTAAGTTTAAGTGCGTTTATATTTACAGCAGTAGATAGAAACGAACCAATATTACGCACATTTAAATCGGCAGTCTTGATTTCCAAATCGCTGAGTTGCGGAGCTAAAGCTTGGAATATGGGAAGGTCGAAAGAGAAGCAATTTAAATATTTCAATGATGGCAACCGGAGCTTGATGTTTTGAACATCCGCATAGGCTAAGGCACCATTCATCACAGGACCTATTTTTAGTGTCTGGAGCGTTTCACTTACCAACAGATTCTTTAAAGATTCTTTATAGAAAGTATCTACCGAAACATGAAGCGTCTTCAATGATTGGCTTTTATTTAGTACACTTAAGGTTTGATACTTTTGCTTTTTTGTAACTCTTATCCCTAGACATTCAAATTTATTATCCACTGAATCAAATTCACCATTGTAGCCTAGATTTACATAACCGATTAATTGGTTGGCCAAGGGACCGACTACTTCTTTAGGTACATTTACCTCTCCTCCTTGCCTACCAAACCTTTTAGTGGGCTGCAAATACAAATATTCAAGTGTACTCATCTTTAATATTTCGCCCCAATCAATGACAGAAGAAATTTCCATCCCGCTCATACCGTAGCGTTTGTAAGCCAGGTGTCTTACATATTTTAATTTATGCAGAGGTATGGATTGAAGGTCTGCATCTGTAAGATCTTTACTACCACTAGTATTTATTGTGAGCATGGTGATCCTAGGATTTTGGTTCATGTCTTCAATGAACTGATTAACATCCATATTGGCAAGGTGATCAGCTGTAACAATAATTGTTTTGAAACGCTTTCTTAATTCTGGAATTGGCCATTTATCTGATAGTTGCTGGCCTGCACCTAAGCTATTGATATTTCTATCTGACTTCATGATTTCTTCAAAGTCAGACTGAGCAATAAGATCTAATGGAAAAAGGCTGAAAAGCAGGACCGATAAAAATGGCAAAGCTTTAAAAATAGATACTATATCTAACACAAATTTCAATCGATGTAATTTATCTTGACATTTAATGTTGGGCGCATGAGCAAGATAAGACCTGAAAGCAAGCTTATATATTCCACAGCATTATTTAATAGAAATTTATAGTTTAAAGTCGGGAATAATTAACTACCCTAGCTTGTTGGAGATATAAGTTGGCGATAAACATCCCAGGCACTATAAACCGCACCTTCCATATATCCTGGGTTTTTCGCTGCAGTTTCGGTACCAGCCAGATACAACCGTCCTTCCAAATAACTTTGTCGATACATTGGATGGCCGTTATTCCTATGCGGTGCCATGTAAGAATCATAAGGTACAAAAGTAAATTGTTCATTCTGCCAATCACACTCATGATAACTCATGTAATCACGAACGGTCGACCCATAATACTTTTCTAACTGGCCTAGGATCAATTCTAACCGTTCTTCTTTTGACAGACTGTGAAACCTATTATCTATGAATCCACTCAGGGCAAAAGCATGATCGTTAAAATCAGAGTGATCATATAATTCAACGACTGGACCAGCATTAGAAAACACGGTACCGCTCAACTTAGAGTTGCGCCAAAATGGAGATGCATAAGCAATGGCCATTCTGATCGACTCACCCATCCAAGTATGTGTTTCTTTTTGGATTAAGGTTAATTCTTCAGGTAATTTTGGCTCGACATCAATGCTTTTAGAAAACAGATGTGGAGGTAAGGTGGACACAACCTTATCAACTAGAAATTTTTGAGATGTAGTCTCAACAAACATTCCCTCTTTGACTTTTCGGATAAGTTCTACTTGATTATTGAGAAAGGTCTTGACAGGATCTACCTTCTCCGCTAAAGCATGGATGATGGCACTTGTACCCCCAACGATTCTGTAGCTTGATCCTCCCTGTTTTGGAAGATCAACCAATTGGAATGGGAACCTAGGATCAGGTTCATAAAAAGCGCGACCATCCATCCTCTGAGGATAGATGTCAAGGTTTAATTCTCCTAGTAATCTGATTAAATAAAGATGACTTCGATCGAGCCAAGTCGCTCCCATTTCCAGCGGTGGAGCTTTGTCTGGTTTTAAAGTAAGGATTCTCCCGCCAATTCTAGTTTTTGCTTCAATGAGTACAGACGATATCCCATGTTTAGACAATAGATAATGTAAGTGAAGACCTGTTAATCCCGCTCCAATAATCGCTACCTCACCTTTTATCATACCTACCTTGCTTTTTGATCCACGAACCAATGGCCCGGGCATCAAAAATAATTAATTCATAGGACTAGGACTGACTTCTTTAAAAGTAGGGATTTCAAACTTTTCATCATTAAGCTTTTCTTCTTTGAAACTCAAGGCTGTCATAACTACATTACCGGCAAATCCTTGTTGCTCTATTTTTATTGGCAAACAGCCAAGCTCTCCTAAAATTTGTTCCCAATGTCCATAAATGTGTCCTTTATATAAATCAGCATCAAGCGCAAAGTGTTCTGGATTATACCAAAGGGTCATTTGGCCCAATTTTGATTTTAAGAGTACCCCTTTACATTCAATGCCTAAAATGGTTTCTGTTCCTTCCACGGGAGTTATCGATTCAAATGCATCCAATGACTTTTTGCTATCGAGACTGATCGCAGAATCCGTTCCTGTCTGCCAACTATAGATTAATCCATCCTTAGGATTGAAGGCTTGAATGCCATTAGAAAGACCCGCATCTATTTCAGATAAATAGTTAGCTCCCTTATAATAAGTCGTATTCAACATATGCCCTCGTTCACCAAACTGTTCTTTTATTCCTTGTTGCCACATACTGTCTGTTATCATTTCGGGGTTCGGATTCTGGGCCTCTATTTTATAAGTAATCGACCCTTCAAAATTCTGCCCAGCAATAGAGTGGCTGATTAAGATAAAGAATAAAAGGCAAAATACTTTTACGATATGATCCATGATATATTTTTAAATTTTAATAAGACTCTCATTTGCGAAAGCGCCATCATAGAATGCCTGACACCTGCATCAATGAGTACATATAGTAATGCTCAACACTTCCAAAAACGTTTCAATGAAATGAAATATCTCCAGAAGATTACAGTCTCCTTGGCATGGATGTAATAATGGTGAAATATTCAGAAATTACAATTATACCTTCAGATTAAATTTCTACCATTTCATTGACGGTAGATTCTGCGATGGCTCCTTCTGTGTTTTTCTTATACGCTTCAATGTGACTACTTTTGGTGTGTGCTAGCCAATGCTCCTTTGTTGTCCAGTTTTCATAAAACAGGAATAGATTTGGATTTTCATGATCTTGATGTAGATCGTAATTGATGCATCCTTCTTCTGCACGGGTTGGTTCAATTAATTTCAACAATTCAGATTTCACGAGTTCTCTCTTCTCTTCTTCTGCAAAAATTAATGCAACGATCGTCAGTTTTTCACTAGCCATGGGTCTTGTATTCTAAGTTTGGACGATGGTATTCATCATCAATAATATATACGAGTTCCACTATGCAAAAACTTCGCTAGAATTCTAAGAGCGTTAAAAAAGATGACACATTAAGGGAGAAAAAGTAAAATTAATTGACACTTTATTCTGAGAGTAAGTATTTCAATTAATATAAGTTTATGAAGATGCTCAAGGCAAATACACTCCTCTCGAATAACAGACTATTAGTTAGAAACAAAAACTTGTTCTCGTTGGAATTGATTATCTGATCGAAGCACGACAATACACAAACCGCTGTAATTTAAATCACCCAAATGCAGGAAATCATTTCCAGAGACCTTTTGCTTGTGCAGCATTTGTCCAGTAATATTATAAATCTGTAACTCCCCTTCTGAAAACGAATCGATAATCTGAACGGACAAGCCTCCTAGCGAACTCGTGGTCATCATCCAATTGCCATTAGAGTCAAATGGGTTTTCTGTAGAAGTTGTACTCATGCATTCTATGGCAGCAGTCCCACCAAAAGAAAGATCAAAAGCCGATTGACCGAGTGTAAAATCATTAATCATTAACATATATTGCTCCCCCGCTTCGACTTGTAAAGGAGCTAGATAATTATTGCTACCATTGGTACATCCTGGCATTTCTGTCATATCTGTCTCTCCATAGGCTAAACCAGTAGACCCTATGCAAGGTTCATTAGCAGTGGCGTCTTGTCCTCCTGTTTCACCACTAGCCATACATCTTACAATCGATTTATTATCGCAATCTCCGTTCTCTAATTGAAATACTAGAAAGTCAAAATCACTATTATCAGCCACAGGAATTATATCAAAAATCAAATCTCCACTAGCTTCGATCTCCAGTGAAATCCATATAGAATTAAACTCATCACCCAAACAACTACCATCAACTCCAGAATCAACGTCTCCTACCCCCAAACCTAGAGGTACGTTGAAAGGAGAATCTCCACATAATATTAAAGCATCAGAACAATCCTTATGCTCTTGGGCCTGGACTACCATCGAAATGACCAGAGAAAAAATAACAAAAGACAGGATTTTTTTAAATTTGAAAATGTTCATAATTATAATATTAGTTAATTAAATAGGTCTAAAGAATATGAATGACCAATGGACAGAGTCATATATATATGTATCGCCTGCAACATATCAATGGTTGGTTTTTAATCAATTTTCTGTCTAATTGAATACTTCCATATCACTTAAAGGTTTATTAAGACAAAGAGCCCAAAAAAAATAGGAAGATTAAATATATTCACCGATTATTGGGTTATCATAAAATATGAGTAATCCTGTAAATAAAACAAACAATAAAAACATAAAAATGAAGTACTTATCACTATTAATCATAGCTCTGTTTATTACTGCTTGTGGCGGTGACGAAAACTATCTAACCATAGAAGAGTATATCCAAGAAAATAATTTAGAAACTCAGGTTACGGCTTCTGGACTGCACTACATCATTAATGAACCTGGAGGTAGCGAAAGACCGACACTTAGTTCTGATATTAACATTGACTATGATGGCTATTTTCTTGGAGGCGGGAGTTTCGATGGAAACAATAATGTTACTTTTCCATTACAGAACCTAATTGAAGGATGGAAAGAAGGTCTTCAATTAATCGGTAGAGGGGGAGATATTACACTTCTTATACCATCACAATTAGCTTATGGGAGCCAAGGGTCTGCTTCGATCCCAGGCAACACCGATATTGGATTTGACATAATTTTGCATGACTTCAATTGACAGATGGGATATTTACATCACCCTTTTTGTAAGAATTAGAAAGGTTTACTTAAATCATTAACAAGTTCTTCTCTAAATTTTTAAAAGAATTAGTTTCCATGGGACGCCAAGTGTCATTATGATTAATATGTCTTTAAAGGTTAACCTATGAAAAACTTGAACTTACTTCTGTGCATTTATTCTATTTCAATACTACTTCTATTTAGTTCTGAATCTCTGGGGCAAGAGCTCATTAGCAATTTTAATCATGAAGGATCTAGTCAGCGACAATTATTAAAGGAATACAATGGAAATAAATATATTATTGTCATTAACGACTTTGACAGCTTATTGGTATATTCTTACATCAATGACCAAACTTTATTTTTACATGGAAATCATTTTCCAGGCATCTCTACTGAATCCTTCCTAAAAACAACAAATCAGTTTTTCCTATATGAAAGTGTAGAAGGATCACTAGCTTATAATTTTATACATAATGAGGAGATCCAGTTTCCATACAGCAATAACCAAAATACGACGTACTGGTCCCATATAAACGAAGATGAGGTCGTACTTCGTCAGAGCTCAGGCAGTAATGGTCAAAATTCTCAAAAGATTGTAAATCTAATTTCCCTAGAGGAAGAAAGTATAGAACCAAATTTAACAATACTAGCCTTAAAGGATAATTTTCTACTTCTTAGAGAAACGCAGTTTCTTGACACAGATCAATGGCTAGTTAAAGACAGAGAATCTGGAGCAACTGAACTTATAACAGAGGGGCAAAATATTCAACGCTATTTTGATAATGACATGTTTGTTTACCACAAAGATAATATGCTTTTAAGCAGAGATCATCGAACGGGAATTAATGATACAATATTAATATATAATGAAAATGCTACGATCTACAATATTTACGATTCAGAAAGTTTTATCATTACCTCATATGAACTAGACTCAGATGTTTTTCTAGTAGCAATTGAAAAGGAAACAATGGCTTTTAAAATCACTGACAGCAATCAATATATTAAAAATGTCCGTTACGCAGAAAGCAATCAAAAAATTATTATTCAATCTGGGTCTAGTGCAAAAATTTATGATTTCACAAGTAACACCATTGATTTTATTAATAATCAATTGGATGATGATTTTTTACAAATTATCGGAGGCAAGTATATTTTTCATGCTGGCAATAATGAATACCGACTCCTTGACGTACAGGAAAATATTTATTATGACTTAGAACATTCTTATCAATCATCAAGCCTATACTCCTTTAGCTTTTTTCAAGAAAATGAAAAATTAATCATAAACCTAGACCATAAAATTGATCAATTCAAAGACCTCTGGGAGATTGATCTTAGCACAATGGAAATGAAAAGTCAACAAAGTATTATACCAAATATGAAAAATGGCTTATATGATAATTCCGAACTAATACAATTAGATGAAAATATCTTTTTGATTGACGAACACATATATAAAATTAAAAACAACACAATAACCAAAATAAACCAGGGGAGTTTAGTAGTAGCTGATGGACGCAAATACAAAGTCATTGATGGTAGTTTTTACTGGGTTGAAAATATAGCTGAATCGATTATTATTTGTGAATACTTGAATGATAATAGAAATGAAATATTTACCTATCCCCAAGAACTACCTTTTAGTGGTTTTCAAACAATAAAAGATTTTAGTGTTACCTCCCAATACATATATTTCGTAGATGAAAGTCTTTCTTTTAATAAAAAATTAAGGCACTAACATACATGTGTAACCCAAATTAAAAATCAAAAACCCCGCAACCTGCAAGCTAACGGGGA
>JAHDGF010000004.1:54658-162940 GCA_020627785.1 Saprospiraceae bacterium | reverse complement strand
CAAGCAATAGAAAATAAAGAAGGATTTCTTACTCTATTGATAGATGAAAATGGATTTAGTAAGTCATTCATTCAATATACAGATTTACCTTTTCATTGGAATGCTTCAGCATCAGGCACATCAGTATTTTCTCCTGATGGAAAACAATTTGCCTATTTCAATAAGGATGATAATTTATGGCTATATGACTTTGATCGCTCAACAGGTTTGCTCTCGGATGTAAGAAGACTCACTTTAAAAAGAGATACCCCAAACGCGGGATTTCTTTCTTCCGTGGAATTTTCTGCTAATAGTCAATATTTATATGTCAGCGTTCGTGACTCCTTATGGCAGGTAGATACTTATAAAGAAAACCTAGAAGATGGCACGGAGTTAATAGATGTATGGGATGGAACACAAGACCCTTTTTCTACTACTTTTCTCTTAATGGCTCTTGCTCCTGATTGCAGAATTTATATGACAAGTGGAAGTAGCACAAATACCTATCACGTAATAAATAATCCAAATGAAAAAGGAGAAGCATGCGATTTTGTACAGAGGGGTATTCAATTACCCTACACCTCCTCCCTGGGCAATCTTCCCAACTTCCCTAGATTCAGAGTGGACGAGAAAGAAAAGTGTGATCCTACCATCACCTCGATATTTGGAGAAGCTGTTTTTTGGAGAAGAGATTTAGAAATTTATCCGAATCCAGCCTCAGACTTTTTCATGGCTAAAATTCCAGAAAATCAGAATGGGAAACTATTGCTTATAGATATGGACGGTAGAATCATTTTTTCTAAAGAAGTATTTGGGAACAAGGACGAAGTCCGAGTTGATCTTCCTAACTTAAATTCTGGAACTTACAATGTTGAATTTATTCCTACTGAAAATAAAGGGCGGAGGATTTGGACGAATAAGGTAGTTGTGGTAAAATGAAATAAGACAACTTGTATTAGAGAAACTCCAGACATTAATTATAAATGATTTAAAAAGATTGCTTCTACATTCGTAAATCATTCAATAATCTAAAATCCCAAGAATTCAAGTTCAGACAAAAACTGCCGCTTTGGTTTTATTTAAATTCTAAAGTAAAACCACTGCATCCCAGAATCTAATTATTTTTGAAATCATAAAACACTACCAACACTTTAACAATTTTCTATCTTGAGTTAATTGTCCTAGAAAATGACGAATTTCATCTAAAGAAAATTGTTTTACATTGAGGTATTTCATTTTAGTCATAGTGCTATTAGTTTTCCAACTTGATTGTTTTTCACAAAACAAAAGAGATTATAATTGGCTATTCGCTGCCCAAGCTCTTCCAGCAAAAGGATTTGAGGGCTATGGTTTTAATTTTAATAATAGCGATACACTAATTGATTATCAAACTATTATCCCGATACGGATATCAGGGTTAAATGCATCCATTTCAGATGAAGAAGGAAATTTATTGTTTTATTCCAATGGTTGTGATGTAGTTGATGCAAATCACGAATTTATGCCTAATGGTAGAGATTTAAATTCTGGAGATTATTTTGAGATGCTTGGGGATAATTGTATTGGTGGTTATTTGGGTAAGCAGGATATTATAATTTTACCTGATCCTGGAAAAGGTGAACAATATTATATATTCCATAAGCCAGTGGTTGAAGTCGATAGTATTTCTGAACGATTTCGGGAGCTTAGATACTCAATTGTTGACATGTCTTTAAATAATGGATTGGGAGATGTGAGAATTAGTAACGTTAAAATAGCAGATAGCTTACAATTTATGTATAGGTATCTTACAGCAATAAACCATTCTAATGGAAAAGACTGGTGGATTTTACAACCTACCAAAGGAATACACGGCTTCTTTACAATTCTTTTAGATGAAATTGGTTTTAGTGAACAATTTATTCAATATACTGATATCCCATTTCATTGGAATGCCTCTGCGTCAGGTACATCAATATTTTCCCCTGATGGAAAACAATTTGCCTATTTCAATAAAGATGATAACCTTTGGTTGTATAACTTCGATAGATCCTCCGGATTATTATCAGATGTCAGAAGATTGACTTTGAAAACCAATACACCAAACGCATATCCACTTTCTTCCGTGGAATTTTCTCCTAATAGTCAATATTTATATGTCAGCGTGCGTGACTCCTTATGGCAGGTAGATACTTATAAAGAAAACCTAGAAGATGGCACGGAGTTAATAGATGTATGGGATGGAACACAAGACCCTTTTTCTACTACTTTTCTCTTAATGGCTCTTGCTCCTGATTGCAGAATTTATATGACAAGTGGAAGTAGCACAAATACCTATCACGTAATAAATAATCCAAATGAAAAAGGAGAAGCATGCGATTTTGTACAGAGGGGTATTCAATTACCCTACACCTCCTCCCTGGGCAATCTTCCCAACTTCCCTAGATTCAGAGTGGACGAGAAAGAAAAGTGTGATCCTACCATCACCTCGATATTTGGAGAAGCTGTTTTTTGGAGAAGAGATTTAGAAATTTATCCGAATCCAGCCTCAGACTTTTTCATAGCTAAAGTTCCAGAAAATCAGCATGGGAAACTATTGCTTGTAGATATGGAAGGTAGAATCATTTTTTCTAAAGAAGTATTTGGGAACAAGGACGAAGTCTCTGTTGATCTCCCAAACGTAAATCCAGGAATTTATAATGTTGAATTTATCCCTGCCCATAATAAAGAGCGAAGGATCTGGACAAGTAAGGTTATGGTCATCAATTAATTTTTTGGAGCAAAAAAACCACTAATGATTCGTGTAGTTTAAAGAGTCAATCCTTCAATTCACTTCCGAATTAGAAGAAATTGGTTAAGCGGTGTTCGTCAGGATTCCTTCCTACAAAAACATATGCCAATTCTGCCTCGCAGAACCAGGCTCTGCCTTTTGTCATAGTTTTGACCTCAGTCAACTTCCTCACTCAGCTGCTACTTTCCTTTTCTGTATCAGCAGCGCTGAACTGAAAATGACCGCAGCCTGACATAGTACATTGAAGATACTTACAACATAAATTGAATTTCATTTTTTCTTAAATCGGAATGCTATTTACTTTAAATTTTAATTCATTTAGGTATTTCAATTTAGATTGACATCCATAAATTAATATCCCAAAAACGTTAAAGCTATCGTTAAATCAATAATTATTGGAGACGATACAACTACTTTGCATCATTACCATTTAAACAAACAATAGATACTACGGATGAAAAAACATTTACTTTTCTTTATAATTTTTGCCACCTCTCAATTCGGAAGTTTTGCTCAGTCAGAGCTAGAGTTATGTGCGATGCCTAGGATTGAAGGAGATCAAGTGCACTTGGATGTGATTGCTAATAATTTCACAGAAATAGCCTCATTCCAATTTGCGGTGGCGTGGGAATTAGATAAGCATAGTCTAGTGGAGATTGCTAATCAGAACGTAAACCTAGAAGGTTTCGGTGCCACAAGCTTTAGCCCAGAGATGGATAATGTACCTGATAACCTCTCTCTTATAAGAACGGTTTGGTTTGACCCTGCGGGATTAACTGCAAGTGTGGACAATGGATCGGTACTTTTTACCGCCATCTTGGAACCGACAGATTTAAACGACCTTGGAGAATTTGGAATTGTGGCCGATCAATGGTTTGCCATAGAGGTGATTAATGGAGCCTTTGAAGAAATAGACCCCATCATAAATGGGGAAAGTTGTAATGTTTTAAACTTTACTTCTACTAGTAATGAAAATCTATCAGAATTAGAATCAATTGAGCTTTACCCTAACCCTGCATTGAAAGAGATTAATCTTGAATTTGCGAAAGCGGAAAAAAGATCATTAACCATTATGAATGCCGCAGGAGATGTTGCCAGGGAGGAAATTATTAACGGCGATGTTGAGGTAAAAATCAATATTGAAAACTTAACAAGTGGGATATATCATCTTCATATAAAAAGTGAAAGTTCTAAAAACGTCTTGATAAAGAGTTTTATCAAGCAGTAGGTTAAACATAGAATTATGTTCACATAGGGGTGTAGTCTTTTAACGAAGATTGCACCCACTTTTTTTGTGCAATATTGAGTATTTAAAACAATTGAGGCCAGAACCCGAAAGCTCCAGCCTCAATATCTACTCGCATGTACCTCTATTACTCTAGAGAACATTAAAACGTTGCATAAAAAAAGGACAAATTGAAAAAATTTGTCCTTTTTATTGTTTTTATGTGCTTTCCACTAAGGAAAAATACCCATTGTCATGTAATCACTGGCCACTTTCTCTAGTGAAACTAGGAATGCTGCCGTTCTCCAATCATCCACATTTCTTTTACGTCTGAGTACGTTTCTTATTTCATGGTAAGCGTCAATCATTGTTTCTTCAAGACCTGATCTAACCAAATCAATCTCATCAGCACCTTTGGTTAATACTGACTTTTCTTTTTGACTGATGGTCTTACCGGTCATCTTTTCTACGGTATTCACTAAGTTGGTATAAGATCTTTCATCAAATCTTTTCTCCATTCGACCGAATCTGATGTGTGAAAGATTTTTTAACCACTCAAAGTATGAAACAGTAACTCCACCTGCATTGGCAAACATATCTGGTAAGATAATGACACCTTTCTTAAGAAGGATGGCTTCTGCAGCTGCGGTAACAGGACCATTAGCTGCCTCAACAATAATTTTAGTATTTACTTTCTTTGCATTGTCTTTTCGAATCTGACTTTCAAGTGCCGCAGGAATCAAAACGTCGCACTCTATCCCGACCCAATCATTTCTTTCCTTCAATTTCTTCGTTCCAGGAAATCCGATGATGGTTCCTTTTTGCTTTCTGTACTTTATAAGCTTCGCAACATCAATTCCTTTAGGGTCATGAATTGTTCCTTCAATTTCAGAAATTGCAATAACCTTCATATCACCTTCATCTCTACATATCATACCTGTGTATGACCCTACATTTCCTAGGCCTTGGATAACTACCGTTTTACCAGCAGTACCTGTTTCAAGTCCTATTTTCTTCATCTCATCTGCATCATTCAATAGTTCTCTTAATGAATAATAAACACCTCTCCCTGTTGCTTCAGTTCTTCCTTGGATTCCATTCTGTGCTGTTGGTTTTCCTGTGACACAAGCAGCCGCGTCAAGCTCCCCATTTCTTAACTGAGAGTAAGTATCTAAGATCCAAGCCATTTCTCTACTACCTGTTCCGTAATCGGGAGCTGGAACATCTGTACCTGGTCCAATAAAGTTTTTTCGCACCAATTCAACCGTGTACCTTCTTGTAATTTTTTCAAGCATTTCTGGGCTGTATGCTCGGCTACTGATTTTCACACCACCCTTTGCTCCTCCAAATGGTACATTAACTATGGCACACTTGAAAGTCATCAATGAAGCCAAGGCCATGACCTCTTCCTGGTTCACTAAATGGCTAAATCGGATACCACCTTTCGTCGGAAGTCTGTGGTGAGAATGCTGAACTCTGTAAGCTTCGATTACCTCATACCCCTTTGGAGTTTTAATCGGAAATCGCATTTGATACACAGAATTACACGCACCAATCTGGGCAATTAACCCTTTTGGCAATTTGGTTTTAGATGCTGCTTTCTCAAAATTTGTCTGAACACTCTGATAAAAGCTCGCTTGTTTATTACTCATTATTAAGTTTTTTCTCGAGTTGTGAAATTTTTCGTTGTATCCTGAATAGGAAAAGAACAATAAATAAGAATAGAATACAGATCACTGCAACGACTACGTAAATTTTACCAGTACTCCGCAAGAAATCTTCCCCGCCTTGAGCCATAATAATCTGAGGGAAAATTAGGACTAAGCTTAGTAACTGTACTTTAAGTTTAGATAACATATGTATTAGCGATCGTGCTTTCGCAAATGTAATTTAAATAAAAAAACACAACAATTTATTTTCACGAATTGTCCTTTTCAATCATTAAATATTCTAATCTAAGATATCGATAGTACAATTGGCTAATCCATAAACCCAATAAGGTCAATGCTATAATTGCTGGATAGAAAACCATCCGTAAAGTGTTGTCTAAATCTTCTCCTCCCAAAGCTGGATTTCCACCATTGCCCGGATGCAAACTATCGGTTAATCTCGGTAGAATGATCAACAAAGGAATCAAAGCAAAAAATGCAAAAATATTATAAAGAGAGGCCAACCTTGCTCGCGAATCAATGTCCTCAATTGAAGCTCTTAAAATCCAATATGCCAAATACAAAAGCAAGGTAATGGCTGACATGTTCAATTTAATATCTGTTGTCCAATAAGTTCCCCAAGTATATTTAGCCCATAAAGATCCAGTAGCTATCCCAGTCAATCCAAATACAATGGCCGTTGAAGTTAGGCCATTAGACCAATGGTCAAAACTTGTTTCTTTGGTCATTAAATATCTGATAGAATTGTAAACAGACAGAATTAAAAGAACAAACATTGCCATCCATATAGCAACATGGAAAAAAGTATTTCTTACGGTTTCGTAAAGTATGGATCTGAATGGAAAAGCAAAGTTATCCTTAACATGAAGTTTAGACCTTATGTCACCCACCCAATGATCTTCATTGTATTCATTGGAATAATCTTTCACAAAAACTGCCTGTGGTAGAATGGAGGGACCATCCAATTCATTGTCGATGATCAAGGTCGCACTTGCTATCTTAGTAGGTGATTTTATATCCAATGGAATGTCAAAGCCAATGTTTAATTCCGTATTACTAATGACCTTCCCGGACTTTGCAGGTATGATTTGATCATCACTAAATTTCAAGAAAACATTTTGCTCTTTAGCCTTGACTAGATTGGTGTTATAAGTTTCTACATTAAACTCAACATCGTACCCTGGTTTTACTGTGTTAGGATAACAGCTTAGAATCCCAGGCTTCAAAGGAACAACTAGGCCAGCAATTAACACATAAAGCATAATTACTACTCCTAAAATTTTCCACCAATTACTATTCATTTTGAAGTGTGCTTTAAGACTTCCACAAGGTAGGAAATGAGATCAATGAAAGTGAGAAAAACATCAAAATCAAACCAATAAAAATATAGATGTCATTCATCACTGTGGAATCAAAAATCAAACCCAGCGCAACTGCATTAATTTTCAACATTAAAAACATGAATGGTAAAGCCAATGGCAAGGCCAAAATGCTGAATATGGTTGTATTGCTATTAGACTTAATGGACAACAATGAAATAAAACTAAATAAAATACTTACCCCTAAGCTGCCCAAAGCCATTGAGCTGAGGTACAATCCAATATTCTGTATCTCAATGCCTGCAAATAAACCCAAGGTCCCGACGATGGCAACCGACAAAATAAATAACAAACAAAAATTATAGATTAAGGTAGCAACTAACAATTCGACCGGATTGTAGTAGGAGTAATAAAACAGTTGTCTGTTCTTATATCGACTTGAAAAACTCTTAAGAATCGTATTCAAGCCAACAAATAAGAAGATCAACAGGACGGTAGCATTCCAAGTCACCTTTGGAAGTACGTTGAAGGCTTTGTAGGCTATAAAGCAATTACAGATGACATATAATAGAAGAGCAAAGACTAAATGCTTTTGTTTTAAGTCTAACAATACCTCCTTTTTTATGATGCCAATGATCCGCTCCATCCTATATATTCAGCACAAAATTACCCCAATTCGTTAAATAGCGTGAAAAAGTGCAAAAATATTATATTACAATATTTTGTAATATGTAATTATTTGTAAATTTGTATAATACGTATTCCGATTTATATTAATATATCCTAAGTAACCGAAGATGTTCCGATTAACATTTACAATTTTAAGTCTGGTCTTTGCCTGCCAAAGTTTTGGCTCCTCCCCTATAGTATCAGACGCTCCAAGTGATTTTATCGTTAAAGCTAAAAGAGGTGATGGTGTTTTCTCTTTGTTGAGAAGATTCCAGATTACCAACAATACTTGTAATAGAGAAAGATTTTACGAGTTAAACAATATGAAAGAATCTGATGCGCTTCATATTGATAGAGATTATAAACTACCAGTTAAAATTTATGATTATAACGGCCGGAGCATAAGATCAACTTTAAATATTAAAGATTGGGATCAAGCAGTGGCGATAAAGGAATATAATGATGCATTGGCAACCCTTAAGGTCCTAGATGAAAGTTACATTCAATCCAAAAAGCTTTGGGTTCCCTATGATCTTATTGCCTGTTTTAGAACAACTGAGACTTCTGCCACAGCTGCTCCTGGTAAGAAGAAAGAAGATGCGGCCTATGTTTTAGAGCCAATATTCGGAAAAACTCATGAACAAGTATTGATTAAAGATCATACACTAAAAAATAAAGTATACTACTTAGTGAGTGGTCATGGTGGTCCAGATCCGGGAGCACAATGCCTAACCTGCCCTACCGTGATGTGTGAAGATGAATATGCCTATGACGTCACCCTAAGACTAGCCAGGTATTTGATGGAAAGAAGCGCAACAGTTCACATCATTATTCAAGATCCAAACGACGGCATAAGAGAAGATAAATACCTAGAGTGCGATCGAACAGAATTATCCATGGGTAAATACCCAATGCCTGGAAAACAGTTGAGAAGACTTGAGCAGAGATCAAAAAATATAAATCAACTACATAAAAAATATAAGGCCAAAGGAATAACAGAACAATACGCCATCATGGTTCATATTGATTCAAGAGCAGAACAGAAAAGACAAGATGTATTCTTCTATTACTACAAGGATGGTACAAAGGGACAGAAATTGGCTCATCAGATGCAGAAGACTTTTAAGTCAAAATATGAACAACATCAAAAAGGACGTGGTTATGCGGGTTTTGTTCGCTCACGTAATTTATATATGGTGCGTACTACCCACCCAACCGCAATTTTGGTAGAACTTGGAAACATTAGAAACAAAGCGGATCAAAAACGATTCTTGCTACCACAGAATCGACAGGCCTTGGCTACTTGGCTGGGTGATGGTTTAGCGACTTTCAAGCCTTAAGAAGTATACAATAGATTACAACCACGGAACAAGCTATTATCTATTCTACCGAGTACCTGAAAAGTATCATCCGTTAATTTTCGTCCAAGATCATCCGTCGATATAAAGGCACAAGTATCGATGTTAGCCAGGTCGATGATATTTATTCGTCCAGTCTTTCCCGGTTGCTGTTCGTAAAAGGGATCATTCAATTCTGTGATGAAAACTTCCATTGTCTTGGATTGGTTAAACTCATTTCCTTTTGCATAAGCCTGAGATAATAATTCAGTCATTCCATATTCTGAATAAATTGGACTAGAAGGGAATCCTTTATTGATTTCTGCGTGTAATTCTGATCTCACCATTTCTTTTCGCCGGCCTTTCATACCACCAGTCTCAATAATGGTTAATTGTGGGTCATCCCAAACATTAGTAGCAGCTAAATCTAGTAAGGCGTAACTTACTCCGAATAAAATGGTCTTATTATTGGCTAGTTTTTGCGCTTGAAGCAAATGCATGATGCCTTCAAAATCATTTAAATAAAACGCAGGCTTTTGATCCGACTGATCCATAAAATTCTTGACCATATTGACCAAGGAACTATTGCCCCGTTCTAAATAATTGGGCAGTAGACCGACAATGAGTACATCTCCAAGCTGACACACATGGTCCTGAAATATTTTCTGAGCGATGGTGTGATACCATCCAAGATCATTGACGAAATGTTTGGATGTATTCGTCCCAGTTGTTCCGCTGGATTGAAAGATGCGTTCTTCTACCCAAGACCCAGTTTTAATAGTTTCAGATTTAAAAAAGGAAATCGGCAAAAAACTTAATTCATTTATTGCAGTAGGATTCTGATTTCTTCCAGTCTTGTCTACAAAACTTCTGAGTAGAGGATTATTCCTGCATTGATATTGAAAAATATCCAATATTAACTCATCTTTGGAGGAGTCATCGTTAAAAAGCTCTAGAACTCTTGATTTTAAATTATCAGACGTAAACATTAGTGCAAAAAAAACATAAATACTGTTCTTATTTACTTTTATTGTTAATCTATGGTTGTTCCATTGCCCCAGATTTTCCGGATATCCCTGAAATAGAGTACATGGGCATGAGTACAACTACTATGGTACAAAGCAATCTCTTGACTGATTCGCTAATTTTGATCTTCAAATTTAGAGATGGAGATGGGGATATTGGAAACGAACCGTCCTCTAATGAATTCGACATTATTGTAACAGACAATCGAACAGGTAATATATATGATCGATTTAAAGCTCCGAAGGTTCCTGAACCTGGAGCAAGCAATGGCATCGAAGGCACCATTGAATTAAAGATATACACAACTTGTTGCATTTTTGAAGATGCGATCCCTCCCTGTAGCAGTCCCGCAGATTTCCCAACCAATGAATTTGACTTAAGCGTTCAATTATTTGACCGAGCGCTAAATGAAAGTAATATCATCAACACGGAGTTTATTACCCTTCTCTGTGAATAAAGATTTATGGCAGAGCCTCCACTAAGGCTGCAACCGTCTTCTTCGCATTCCCTGCAAATACTTGTTCTTCCAAAATGAATACTGGTCTTTTAAGAAAGGTATATTCTTTCAGTATATGACTTCTAAATTGTTTCTCAGTTAAATCCATTTCATTTAATCCCATGGAACGGTATTTCATGGCTCTCTTATTAAAAAGTCCTTCATAACTTCCGATAACTTTTTTCAATTGATCGAGGGTCTTTGCATCAATGTGCTTCTCCTTAATATCCTGAACCTCATAAGGCCAATCCGATTCCTTCAAAATTCTTTGACAGGTATTACAAGTAGATAAAATATAAGCTCTATTCATTCTTTTAAATATATTGCAGCAAAGATAGAAGACTATTAAAATATGAAGATTCCTGAGTCTGAATTAATCATAAATGCGGATGGTTCCATTTATCACTTGGATCTTAAGCCAGGTGAACTTTCTAAAACCATTATAACTGTAGGTGATCCTGACCGCGTCGATTTGGTTGCGTCGTACTTTGATAATATTGAATTAACGAAACATAAACGAGAGTTTAAAACCATTACTGGCACACTTAAAGGAAAGCGCTTAAGCGTAATATCTACAGGAATAGGCACAGATAACATTGATATTGTTTTTAATGAAATTGATGCCTTATTTAATATTGATTTTGAAACTAGGGAGATTAAGGAAGAGCTTAAAACTTTAAATTTTATCAGAATCGGAACCTCTGGTTGCTTGCAAGAATCCATTGCTTTAGATTCTTTCCTCATCTCGGAGGCAGCTATTGGTACAGATGGATTATTGAACTTTTATGATTCTGGAGACGCTTTTCAGCAAATGTCTCTTCAGTTGAATGGAATCCATCCATATTTGACGAAAGTCGATCCAAACTTATTCAAGCATTTCAAAGATCCCAAAGTGCATTCCGGAGTGACTGTTACAGCCAATGGCTTTTATGGACCTCAAAACAGAACCATTCGATTAAAACCGACCAAAAATTGGTTGAATAAATTAAAAACGCTTGATGGGTTCAATCTTACCAATTTAGAAATGGAAACAGCAGGAATATATGGCATGTCCAAATTATTAGGGCACAGAGCCATCTCTTTGAATGTATTATTAGCCAATAGAGACCTAGGTACCTTCAGTGCAGATCCATCTGCCTCTGTGAAAAAACTAATTGAATGGGCCTTATCAAAAATTACAGCCTTAGAAAGCTGATTTAGGCATTCGCTTTCTTGTGGTCTGCTAAGAATTTCGCCAAACCAATGTCCGTTAAAGGATGCTTTAATAATCCAACAATTGGAGCCAAAGGACAAGTAACCACGTCTGCTCCTGCAATTGCCGCTTGTACAATGTGATTCGAATTCCTGATTGATGCTGCAAGGATTTCAGTATCAAACATTTGGACTGCATACATCTCAGCAATCTGTCGAACCAAGTCCACTCCATCCCAAGTGATATCGTCAATCCGTCCAATAAACGGAGAAATGTAGGTTGCACCCGCTTTAGCAGCGATTAATGCTTGTCCGGGTGAGAATATTAAAGTGCAATTGGTTTTAATATCTCTTTCTGCACAGTAACTAAGTGCTTTTACTCCATCTAAAATCATTGGAATCTTAATGACGATGTTTGGAGCGATTTCTTTCAATACTTCTAATTCCTTGACCATTCCCTCAAAATCCGTGGATATAACTTCTGCACTCACATCCCCTGATACCAATTCACAGATCTTGGCATAATGTTTTAAAATGTTGTCTTGTCCAGAAATACCTTCTTTAGCCATCAAGGATGGATTGGTCGTAACACCATCAAGAATACCCAATTCTTTAGCCTCTTGAATTTGGTCTAAATTGGCAGTATCTATAAAAAATTTCATTTGGATTGGATTTAAATTAAAAAGTGAGGAACTACACCGAGTCGCTCAACTTTCTACCCTTGCTGCATTTCTGCCCTGGGGGGATTCAAAAGGAGCTGACCGTATAGCCCTCACCGGCTGCAAATGTAGCATTTGAATAAAACTATTCAAAGAATTCTAGGCCGGTGAAGTCAAAGAAATTCCAAGGAGGCCTATTTTCAGGCAAACACTTGATTGAAATTTCTGTTTTTTTGATCGGATGTATGAAATTCATGCAGTAAGCATGCAATCCTATAGACCGATCTTCTAAAGGCAAAGTAGCGCCATATTTCAGATCTCCTACCAATGAACAGCCCATTCTGGCAAATTGAGCTCTGATCTGATGAGGTCTACCTGTGATTGGTTTCACTAAATAACAATAGACATTGTTTATTCGACTTAAGAGTTGATATCGTGTTTCCGATTTTTTTGCATTGTTTTTAGCCTTCGCATATACATGCACCTTGTTCTTTTTGCCATCTTTTTCAAGATAGTGGACTAGCTTGCCTTCATGTTTTTCTGGAACAGATTGACTCATGGCTAAGTATTGTTTGTCAATATTCCGAGATCTGAACAACTCGTTCATTCTAGAAAGTCCTTTTGAAGTTCGCGCATAAAGGGTAACTCCCGAAACAGGGCGATCAATCCGATGTATGGTCCCCAAGAAAACATCGCCTGGTTTTTCGTACTTTTTTTTGATGTATTTCTTAACCAGATCTGACATGGCTAGGTCTTGGGTATCATCTCGCTGAACAAGAATGCCTGGCGGTTTGTTAACTGCAATAAGATGATTGTCCTCATATATAACCTCAAATCTCATATTCTCTTAATTTTGGAATCGAACAAGTATAAGTTATTCAAGCCACATATATGCAATTAAGCCTAGGATTTTCGCCCTGCCCCAATGATACCTTCATTTTCGATGCCTTAATTCATGGTAGGATTAAGCACAATTACTCTTTCAATCTTTGCTTAGAAGATGTAGAAAGACTAAATCAGCAGGCATTCCAGGGAGATTTAGATATAACAAAACTATCTTTTCATGCATGGGCCCATCTTGCAGATACTTATCAAATGATGAGCTCTGGTTCCGCTTTAGGCTTTGGTGTAGGACCTTTACTTATTTCCAAATCTCCAATTAGTCCGGACGAGCTAAAAAAGAATCCAGTGGCAATACCAGGAAAATGGACAACGGCCAATTTCTTATTAGATTACAATTATCCAGAAATTAAGGACAAGAAAGAAATGTTGTTTTCTGATATTGAGTCCTCAGTTTTATCCGGAGAATGTATCGCAGGAGTAATCATACATGAGAATCGGTTTACCTACCAAGAGAGAGGCTTTCATTTAATTGCAGATCTTGGAGCTGTTTGGGAGCAAAAAACGAAAATGGCTATACCACTGGGAGGGATCGCCATAAAAAGGTCAATGAAGCCAGAAATTAAAAATGAAATTCAACAATTAATTAAGGCCTCCATTGAATACGCCTATCAAAATCCAAGACTCTCTTTGCCATTTATCTCAGAAAATGCCCAGGAAATGGAACCAGCTGTGATGCGAAAACATATCGATTTATATGTTAATGAATATAGCCTGGATCTAAAAAAGGTAGGCAAGCAGGCCGTTGAGCATATGTTATCGGTACTTTTAACAAATAAAAAAATTGAATCTATCCCTGCAGATATCTTTGTTTAGGCTTGTGAATCATTGATTTATACATATGAAAAATAAAATCCAAAACTTGATCTAAATAATTGATAAAAAAGTGATTACATATTACGATTAGTTATAATATGTTCTCTATATTTACATCGTGTAAGTTTTGGTTATTAATTGTAAAATTCGTTTTTGCTCGTGAAATGTCACGAGCTTTTTTTTTACCCAAGATTTAAGTAGAAGTTATATGACTATTAAATCTATGCTTGGCATAGTATTTGGAATATATAAATTGAATATGAGTTTTGGTTATTAAATTGAGTAATGCCCGTGATCCTCTCACGGGCTTATTTTTTTCCCTTCCATAGAACCTTAACTAATCTACTTTTCCTTTTCATTTTCTATTGATAAGATTATCTTGTTGCCTTGAACTTAAAACTTTAATGCAATGATAATTGGTGTTCCCAAAGAGATAAAAAACAACGAAAATCGAGTTTCACTAACCCCAGCTGGTACTTACGAACTTTCAAAAAGAAATCATACTGTTTATGTCCAATCTACTGCTGGAATCGGATCTGGTTTCTCAGATGAAGAATATGTAGAAGCAGGTGCTAAAATTTTACCAGATATCGCCTCAGTATATGAGGCCGCGGAAATGATTATCAAGGTCAAAGAACCGATCCAGGAAGAATACGATTTAATCAAACCAGACCAACTCGTTTTCACATATTTCCATTTTGCCTCTTACGAACCGCTGACTAAGGCCATGATCAAGAGCAAAGCTGTCTGTCTTGCCTACGAAACCGTTACAGCACCAGATCGTAGTTTACCTTTATTGGTTCCGATGTCTGAAGTTGCTGGTAGAATGGCCGTGCAACAAGGAGCTAAATATCTAGAAGCACCCATGGGAGGCCGAGGAGTTTTATTAGGAGGAGTTCCTGGTGTTCCTCCAGCAAAGGTTATGATTTTAGGTGGTGGAATCGTCGGAACTCAGGCGGCGAAAATGGCTGCAGGCTTAGGTTCAATCGTTACAATTTTAGATATCAATCTAAGTAGACTTAGATATCTATCAGATGTTATGCCCGCGAATGTTACAACCATGTACTCCAATGAATTTAACATCAGACGATTAATTAAAAATCATGATTTGATAGTAGGGGCCGTATTGATTCCGGGTGCTAAGGCTCCAAGTTTGATTACAAAGGAAATGTTGAGTACTATGAGACCAGGAACAGTCTTGGTAGATGTGGCTGTTGATCAGGGAGGATGTATAGAAACTTGTAAACCTACTACCCACGAAGATCCAATCTTTATCATTGATGGCGTTGTTCACTATTGTGTGGCTAATATGCCAGGAGCGGTGCCATACACCTCCACAGTTGCATTAACCAATGCTACCCTTCCTTACGCCATCAGACTCGCTGAAAAAGGATGGAAACAAGCATGTAAAGAGGATCCAGGACTGAAAGAAGGATTGAATGTTGTGCATGGGAAAGTAGTCCACAAAGGAGTTTCAGATGCTTTTGGGGATACTTTAGAGTCAGTAGATGACTTATTAATTTAAATTTGAGGCTTTCGTCGATTCACCGAATAAAATTTAGCAATTTTTATTGAATTGAAATTCTTATTGCTATATTTATAACGAGCATAGAATTTTCTACCATCTAAACACCTGCTGAATGAATATTACATTTGAAGAATTACGTAGAATCAAGCACAGTTTGCCAACTGGATCCATCTCAAGAATAGCTTCAGAGCTAAAAATGGAAGAGCAGACTGTAAGGAACTACTTTGGCGCAGCCAAATATGAAAACGGTTCACTGGTTGGTAATCATATACAACCAGGTCCTAATGGCGGCATTGTATCTTTAGAGAACACCCAAATTTTGGATGTTGCAAGGAAGATTATCATGGGCCAGTATAAACCGATGGAGAATTAGTGTTTGTTTAATGTTTATTATTGTTTGTAAAAGTAGTAAGCCTCCCAGCTTACTACTTTTTTTTGTTCCTTAACGTGGATATATCTACCTTCGTGAAAAATTAATAGCCATGATCAGCGCAAGTACCTCCCAAGATTTGATGCAATTAGAAGATAAGTATGGAGCACATAATTATCATCCATTGCCAGTTGTTCTTTCGAAAGGAGAAGGAGTATATGTCTGGGATGTAGAAGGAAAAAAATACTTTGACTTTTTGAGTGCATACTCTGCGGTTAATCAAGGTCATTGTCACCCTAAAATTATTGCAGCTCTGACAAAACAAGCGTCGGAACTTACTTTAACATCAAGAGCATTCTATAATGACATGCTGGGAAAGTATGAACAATTCATTACCAGCTACTTTGGCTATGATAAAGTGTTACCTATAAACTCTGGGGTCGAGGCAGTCGAAACAGCTTTCAAATTATGTAGAAAATGGGCCTATGAGAAAAAAGGCATCGAAAGTAACAAGGCTAAAATCATATTTGCCTCGGGTAATTTTCATGGTAGGACATTGGCTGTTATCTCGGCATCCATAGATCCAGATGCGACGAAGAATTTTGGACCTTATATGCCTGGTATTGAAGTTATACCTTATGATGATTTAGATGCTTTAGAAAAAGCGCTTAAAGATCCGAATGCAGCAGGTTTCCTAGTTGAACCAATCCAAGGGGAAGCAGGAGTTGTGGTACCAAGTGAGAAGTACTTACCAGGAGCCTATGACCTATGCAAAAAATATAATGCTCTGTTCATTGCAGACGAAGTACAAACTGGAATAGCACGTACTGGACGCCTTCTCGCTACCTGTCTGGATGATTGTAATTGCGAATCCCATTGTGGCCACGAAAGAAATAAAAAACCGGACATCTTAATCCTTGGCAAAGCATTATCAGGGGGAGTTTTTCCTGTGTCCGCGGTACTTGCTGATGATGATGTAATGTTATGTATAAAACCTGGAGAGCATGGTTCAACCTTTGGAGGAAATCCACTGGCTTGTGCAGTGGCGACAGCTGCATTGGAGGTAGTTAAAGATGAAAAGCTTGCAGAAAATGCATATAAATTGGGCATCATTTTCAGAGAACGGATGAACAAGCTTATCGAGAAAACTGACCTTGTTACTTTAGTAAGAGGAAAAGGATTGTTGAATGCAATCGTAATCAATGACACAGAAGAAAGTAAGACAGCTTGGAATATTTGTTTGTCACTGCGAGACAATGGCTTATTAGCAAAACCAACGCATGGGAACATCATCAGATTCGCTCCACCATTGGTAATGACTGAAGATGAAATTCATGAATGCTGCGATATCATCGAAAAAACCATTCTTAACTATTCTGCTTAACAAGAGTTTAAGCTAAGTATTATTATATATTAGGCTTTTCTTTAATATCTTTATTGTTCGTTTAGAGCATGCTAAAGATTATGAAGGAATTACTAAAGCCCCTTATTGTTTCCACACTCATTTTTGCATCATTCTTGCTGAATGGACAGGAGTCGATTTTTCTCAAAGGATATTCTTCACCTATGGATTCCATCCATTTGATTGGGGTAATCCACAACAATGCTGAACAACGAACTTTAGATTCTGATCATCAATTAATTTACGCCCTTTCAGCCAAACGATTATACGAGGATCGTGCAGAGGATTTATTAATGGAACAGGAAAAACTATTATCCGATAGTTATGATCTTCACCTTAAACGGTATGCCTTATCTAACATCCTTTTTGACAAGGAAGAATATTCAAAAGCCTACGATGAATTACGTCGATTAGATCCAACTTTTTTGACTGGATCTGAATTAGAGGATTACTATTTTAAATCTGGATATCTAGCCTTGGTTAACTACCAATTCAAAGAAGCAAATAAGCAATTCAATAAAGCTCTCAAAGTAAAGAGTGGTAAATACAAAGATCCCATCGCGTACTATCGTGGTATGGCTTCTTATTTTGACAAAGATTACGAAACGGCAGTTTCAGATTTCAGATCTTTAGCTTCATCTCAAGAGTATGGTTCATACCTCCCTTACTATATCACTCAGATTTATTTTACTCAAGGCAAATATGATGATCTAATAAACTATGGAAAGAATTCTTTACAAGATGAGCATGTCGACAATAGGTACGAAATTGAAAAATTGATTGGACAATCCTATTTCAAAAAAGGGGATTTTAGAAATGCCTTGATTCATTTTGATATCTATGAACAAAATACTCCAAAACTTTCAAAAGAAGAGTTTTATCAAATGGCGATTACTCATTATCAATTAAAAAATTATGAAAGGGCCATTCCACTGTTCACAGAGATTAGCAACCAAAAAGGTGAATTGGGCCAACATGCTAATTATTATTTAGCCATTTCGAATTTAGAAAAACAAGATAAACAGACAGCTGCCAATGCTTTTAAAAAAGCGATTGATCCAAACTTGAATCAAGTATTAAGTAATGCAGCAAAAATGAACTATGCTAAGATTCAATATGAATTAGGGCAAGACCGACTGGCCATTCAAACGTTGACTTCCTTTGACCAAGGATCAGAAAAGTATACAGAGGCACAAAATCTTTTAGGTGAAATTTTAATCCGTTCTTCAGACTTTGCTACAGCGATGTCAACCATTGAAAAGATTGAAAACAAAACACCAACTTTAAAAAAAGCATATCAACGCCTAGCCTTTAAAAATGCACTGGTGAGTTTAGCCAACGATAACTTAATCAATGCAAAGACATTTTTTGTCATTGCAGAGGAAAACGACAGTGATCCCAAATTAACCTTAGCGTCAAAATACTGGTTGGCTAACACATACAACAAACAAGGTCAACTTAAAGAAAGTAGACAAAAACTAGATGATTATTTCTCACAAGCAAGTAAAAGTTCAGAGCATTATTTCTTAGCTAAATATCAATCAGGATATCAATACTATCAAGAAGATCAGACAAATGATGCGGCCAGAGAATTTGAAGATGCTTTTTTGTCTTGGAATCCTAGGCAAGCACCGATCGATTTATATTATGATGCGATGATGCGAGCGGGTGATTGTTATTATATGGAAAGGTCTTTTAAAGAAGCAAAGACTGCATTTGCGAAAGCAGACAAAAAAGAAAACTTAAAACAGGATTATGCAAAGTTCCAATTAGGAAATATAGAGGCAGCAGAAGGAAGAAAAATAGAATCGATTCTTATTATGGAAGATCTGGTAGACTCCTACCCAAACTCATATTACAGTCCGTATGCATTGTATTTCAATGGTGAAAATTATTTATCACTAAATAGACCTACGGAAGCTCTTGGACAATACTTGCGGATTGTGAATTCCAATGTAACGGCTTCTGAATATTATGTGCCATCACTTATAAAATCTGCCCTGATCAGTTATAATGCAGGTGACTTAAAAAAAGCCATTTATTACTATGAATCTGTATTTAAGGCGAATGCCAACCCTACTCAAAAGAAAGAAGCCATAAATGCAATAAAGGAAATTTACGTAGAGGATTTAAATGATCCTGATTCTTACTTTGATTTTGCGGCTAATAAGGCATCCATAAATATCGATGAATTCCAAAAAGATTCTTTGAGCTATTCTGTGGGTGTTAGCAAATTCAAAGTGGCAGAATATCAAGAAGCCATTAACGCTTTTGACAGGTACTTAAAAAGTTATCCAAATGGGAATTATCAAGCAGGCGCATACTATCATAGAGGTGAATCTTACGCTCAAATGAAGGAATATGATATTGCCTTAGAAAACTTCATCCAATTGGCCAATGACCCAACAAAAAATTACTATGCAGCGTCATTAAAGCGAGCTTTGCTCATCAGCTTCAATCATAAAAGTGACTTTGTTCAAAGTGCAGAAATTGGGCAAAAGGTTTTACAATTACCATTGAACGATAAAGAGAAAAAAGACTTTCAAGAAGCAACTTTGGTTTCCTTATTCAACATTCAGGATTACAGTTCACTTCTAACATTATCAAACCAATTACTAGAACAAGAAGCCTTAGAAGATTTTGAGTTGGCTAAAATATATTTCTATAAAGGAAAATCGCATAAGAGTTTAAATGAAATTGATGCCGCCATCGCAGCTTTTAACAAAGTTGTACAAAACAGTAAAAATGCTTTAGCTGCAGAAGCTAGTTACCAAGTAGCGGAACTATTTTACTTAAATAAAATGATTGACAAAGCCGAATCACAAGCATTGGAATCAACAAAGCGCGCAGCCAATTATCCTTATTGGGTAGCCAAAAGCTTATTACTTCTTTCTGAGATTTATTTGGATAAAAAAGATGCTCTGAATGCAAGAGCCGCAGTAGAAGCTGTTTTAGAAAATTACACTGAAAATGAAGACATAATTGCCTCAGGACAAGAGACCTTAAACAAAATAAAAATGTTTGAACAGGAGAACAATCGTGTACTAGAGGAAAATACAAGTTCAACAATCGAATTAGATAATGGAGGAAACTAAGATTATGAAACAATTATTTATATTAATTCTATTGGTGATATCTTCTCAAGTAATAAGTCAAGATCCTATTCCTTTACCGGTAGAATCTGTAAATGTCATAAAGCAATTCGAGCCAAAGACGAAGGATTCCAAACCAATCAATTATAGTCCGGACCTTTTAATCTCTGATGACCTACCACCTTTAGGCATTAATTATGAATATCCAAATGAAGCCCTAGAAATAAAATATGAAGATCCAGTAATCCGACCACTGGTTTACGAGAACCCGAGAGAAAAAAGAACTAGAACAGGTTATCTGAGAGCTGGATATGGAAATCTAAATTCATTATTAATTGACTCTGAAGTTCACTATGATATTGAAGACTGGTTACAAATTGGATTTAATGCACATCACTATTCAGGAAAGGATACAGCTGAGGTCGTTAACCTGGCAATGTCTAATACAATAGCTGATCTTTACTTTGGATATTTCTTAACTGAACTGACAAAGGTAACTTTAGCATTAAACACAGACTTAGAAAATAGAAGCCTTTCCTCAGATTCAATAGCATCATTAGACCTAAGAAAAAGAACAGGTTTAGAAACTTATGGAGCCCGTCTATCACTTGATCACAATAGTTTTTCAGTTTCAGGATTAAGCACTAAACAAAACTTATTTGTATCTAGAATAAGTAGTCAATTAAATGATCAACAGGAATGGAAATATAATTATTCTTCTTCCAGTAATAAAAGTATTGGAGAACATGGATTAATAAATTTAAAATTAGGTTTTGAATTTTTAGATGGTAAGGATTCTTTAAGTAATAATTATCAATGGAGTTTAACTCCAAGCTATAAACATCAATTTAAGAACTTCCAAGCCAAGTTAGGTGTATTTGCATCTAACGCAGACAGTTTATTTATCAGACCGCATTTAGAATTAAAATATGCTTTACCTATATTAAATGCTTCTGTAGAATTGTCATTCATTCCTGAGTCAAAAATAAACTCATATCATAGTTTATATAAGACTGTGCCCTACCTTTCTCGCTTAAATGTGGCAGAATATACGAACCACAGGTTAGAAACCTTACGGGTAGGAGTACGAAGGGCAGATGAAATTTTTTCTTCTTACATTGGGTTCCTTGGCAAGTTTCATAAAGATGTAGCCATTTTTGACACCATCAATGATGAATTTCAATTTAGTCCTAACTTTTTTGACTACAATGAGTATGGATTAGAATTCAATGCCAGTCTCATTACATTTGAAAAATTTAAATTTACTGCCGATGGACTGCTTAGAACTTTCAGAAAAGATGGAGAAGAATTTGAAAATCCATGGCTACCTGCTGCCGAATTAGAACTACGAGCAGATCAATATTTATTAGATCAAAAACTTATATTTTTCCAAAGTCTAATAATGCGTTCTGAAAATTCAGGAGAACTTCTAACAGGCGGTGAGTTTATTTCAAGATCTTTAGGTCCTATTGTAGACCTAAGTATTGGAGCAGAAGTTACAATGAAACAAAGATTTGGAATATTTGCGCAAGCGTATAATTTACTTAATTCACCATATCAATATCTTTATAGATATACAACGTTCAGTAGATCGTTTCATGCAGGTTTAAAACTTTTATTTTAATGTCGATAAGCATCACTTTAATTATTTGTGTTCTAACTTTCTTAATAAGTTATCAAGCATTTAATGATCGGAAACTTTTTGAAAATTTAAAGCACTTTCCGTATGCTGAGTCAAGAAGAAAGGAATTTTATAGGATGGTCACTTCTGGGTTTGTGCACGGAAGTTGGATTCACCTTTTAATTAACCTATTTGTTCTGTATCAATTCGGAGGAATTGTTGAGCAATTGTACGGTCAGATTTTTGGTAAAAGTATGGGAGGAATAATGTTTACATTGATGTACATAACAACTTTGATTGTTGCGGATATTCCAAGTTATTTAAAACATAAAAACAATCCTCATTATGGTGCCATCGGTGCCTCTGGAGCAGTTTCAGGGATTGTATTTATTTATGTTCTCTTTGCCCCTTGGGAATTGTTATATCTATATGCTGTCTTACCTGTACCATCTATCATTGCTGCTATAGCCTATGTTGTTTATTCATCTTGGGCTAGCAAGAATAGAAATGACAACATAGGCCACGATGCGCATTTATACGGAGCCTTATTTGGTATTGTATTTACCGTTTTAGTTTATCCTGAAGCACTGAGTATCTTCATGGAAAGACTTTTAGAAGGCCCTTCTTTTTAGAAAACTAAGCTTTTAACCACGGGTAACGATAATCGGTAGGTGGATTAAAGTTTTCCTTGATTGTTTGCGGAGAAACCCACCGGTATAGATTAAGCAAAGATCCGGCTTTATCATTTGTACCAGACCCTCGAGCCCCACCAAATGGTTGCTGCCCTACAACTGCACCAGTTGGTTTGTCATTGATATAAAAGTTACCTGCAGCATGTTTCAATTCTTTTGTCGCTGTGATGATTGCCTCTCTATCTTTTGAAAAAATAGAACCTGTTAAAGCGTACGGCGATGTATCAGCTAAAAGCTTTAAGGTCTTTTTGTACTCGTTGTCTTCATAGAAATAAATGGTCAATACTGGTCCAAATACTTCTTCACACATCGTCAATGATTTTGGATCGGTCGTAACCACTACCGTAGGATCAATGAAGTAGCCTTTAGATTTATCCGATTTCCCTCCAACTAAAATTTTTGCCTCTTTTGATTTTTTAACTTGTTTAATATAACCAGTGATACTATCAAAAGCTTTTCTATCAATAACTGCATTTATAAAGTTTCCAAAATTTTCAGGAGAACCTACTTTGAAACTATTCACATCCTTCTTCAATCCTTTTTCAACATAGCTTTTCATGCTCATAGGAATGTAAGCTCTTGAAGCTGCAGAACATTTCTGTCCTTGAAATTCAAATGCACCTCTTGACAAAGCTGTAACGACTTCCGCTGGATCAGCACTCGGATGAACCATAACAAAGTCTTTACCTCCGGTCTCTCCCACTATTCTTGGATAAGATCTATAATTTGAGATGTTGTTTCCTATTGTTTTCCAAAGCTGTTGAAATACACCTGTACTTCCGGTGAAGTGCAGACCAGCAAACTCTTTATGACTGAATACAATATCACCAGCAGTCTTTCCTGGAACATAAATTAAATTTATAACCCCATCAGGCAATCCTGCCTTTTGGAATATCTCCATAACTAAGGCTGCCGAGTAGACTTGACTTTCTGCACACTTCCATACAACAGTGTTACCCATTAATGCTGGAGCAGCAGGAAGATTTCCTGCGATGGCTGTAAAGTTGAATGGGGTAATTGCAAATACAAAACCTTCCAATGGACGGTAATCCAACCTATTCCAAATTCCTTTACTACTATTCGGTTGTTGAGCATAAATCTCCGTCAGATATTGAGCATTAAAACGCAAGAAATCTGCAAGCTCCGCAACACAATCAATTTCTGCTTGGTAAATATTTTTGGATTGGGCAAGCATGGTAGCAGCATTCATTCTGGCTCTGTATGGTCCAGTGATTAGTTCTGCCGCTCTTAAGAAAATAGCAACTCTTTCATTCCAAGGTGTATTTTCCCACTCAGTTCTTGCCTTAAGTGCAGCCTTGATGGCATCTCTTACGTGTTTACCTTCTCCCATGTTGAAGGTTCCTAAATTGAACTTATGATCATATGGTGGACTCATTTTCACTTTCTTTTTAGTGAAAACTTCTTGACCGCCAATGATCATTGGCAGATCGACTTTTTTGGACTTCATTGCCTTCAAAGTCTTTTTGAATTCTTCTCTTTCAGGACTCTTAGGTTCGTATCCTAAAATCGGTTCATTAACAGGTACTGGGACCTTAAAAATTGCGTTGGACATATTTTATTTTATTATCTTTTTTACAATAAGTTCTGGGACAAATTTGGAGACATCCCCTTCTCCTTTTATAATTTCTCTCACAATGCTGCTACTGATGTGACTATACTCCGGTTTACTGATCAAGAATAAAGTTTCTAAATCATCTCCAATGATATGATTGAGCTGGGAAATGGTCTTTTCATAATCAAAGTCAGAAGCATTTCTCAGACCTCTGAGAAGATATCTTGCTTTTTTCTTCTTACAAAAATTAACAGTTAGACCTTCGAAGCTATCGACTTTTATTGTTTCATCATATTTAAAAACAAGATTCAACCATTCAAGTCTTTGTTCTAAAGAAAATAGAGATTTCTTTTTTGAATTAACACCCACGGCAACTATGATTTCATCAAATAAATCCTTAGCTCTATAAACTAAGTCAATGTGGCCTATGGTAATGGGATCAAAGGATCCAGGGAAAACGGCTATTCGCATTTAATTATTCATTCTTATTTAAAGAAGTTAATCATCCTTTAAGGAGTATGTATTTCTAATATTTGGACCTTGAATAATTACCTTTGCAAGATATAAATTAACCACATTATCTCTTTCGATCAACTATGATTATTCGTTCTTTCTTTTTATTTGTCTTATTACTTCTTTTTATTTCCTGCAAGAATGATCCACCGGTGGTCAAAAGTGATGAAACTTCTCAAGCTGAGCAAGAATATTTTGAAGATTACGAGTCAAGCCCATACAAATGGGGATATATTGATCGTCAGGGAATCCTTGACATTGAAGCCATCTATGATGATTGTCGAGATTTTTCAGAAGGATTGGCCTTGGTGAATTTTGAGGGTCGATGGGGGTACATTAATCTTCAAGGTGAAAACGTTATTCCGCATGCCTATTCCATGGGTACCAATTTTAAAGAGGGAATTGCTAGAGTTACTGACTTTGAAAATAATCAGTTTCTGATTGATAAAAGAGGGAATCAAATTTTGGCCATTGAGTACAATGAAGTGAAGGACTTTAACGATGGTGTAGCTTTAGCAAGAAAAGGTGGTTTATGGGGATTGATTGACCCTCAAGGAAGGGAATTGTTAGGATTTAATTTTGAGCAATTAAAAAGAATAAACTCAGATTCATATAGAATTAAATCTGGTGGAAAGTATGGTATTGTTGATCGCTCAGGGCAAATATTGATTGAACCTATTTATGATAAAATTTCAGTGGAGGGATTAGGTCCGTGGATTGCGAAAAAAGATGGAAAGTTTGGATTAATTACAACAGATTATAGCTGGCAAGAAACCCAATACAAGCAAATATTCCCTTTTTATACACCGGGTTCAACGATTGCCAAAGGAGATAGTTATGAGTTGATCAATGAAAAAGGGTGGAAATTGAGTTCATTGGATTTTGAGGTGGTGAGACCTTTGGGAGAAGGCTTTTGGAAATATAAGGCCAATGGAGTTTGGGGAATTGCAGACAAGTCAGGAAAGAAATTAACGGAGGCTAAGTTTAAGTTATTGAATCGATATAGCGAAGGCAGGCTGGTCTTTGGCTTGGATGATGAACATTGGGGATATCTCAATGAACAAGGTGAAGAACTGGTTCCAGCGGAGTTTCCTTTAAATTGGGACTTTCACAATGGGCTTGCCCGAATTATCACAAGAAGAGGTATCGGATTTATTAACAAAGAAGGTGAAATTGTCATAAAGCCTCAATTTATGGAGGTAAAGGACTTTAATGAAGGTTTAGCCAGAGTTCAAGTATTTAGGTAGCATATTTATCCATTTCTTCTAGACCTTCATTTATATTTGCACCACAAAATTTGAATTATGAATTATGATGTTATTGTTGTTGGATCTGGTCCAGGCGGCTATGTAGCTGCGATTAGAGCTTCACAATTGGGTAAAAAAGTAGCCATCGTAGAAAAAGAAAACTTGGGTGGGATTTGCTTAAACTGGGGATGTATTCCTACAAAGGCACTTTTAAAGTCAGCTCAAGTATATGATTATATCAATCACTCAGCAGATTATGGAATCGAAATTAAAGGAGCCAAGGCCGATTTCTCAGCCATGATCTCACGAAGCCGTGGCGTGGCTGATACGATGAGTAAAGGAGTTACTTTTCTCATGAAGAAAAATAAAATTGAAGTACTAAATGGCTTTGGTAAAATAGCCAGAGGCGGAAAAGTGATTGTGGATGGTGATGGAGGAGCTAAGGAATATAGCGCAGACCATATCATACTTGCTACAGGGGCGAGATCAAGAGATCTTCCAAATATGAAGATTGATAATAAGCACATCATCGGTTATCGTAAAGCAATGAGCATGGAGAAGCAACCTAAGAGTATGGTTGTTGTCGGTGCAGGAGCAATTGGGACTGAATTTGCTTACTTCTATAATTCTATTGGCACAGAGGTTACAGTCATCGAGTATATGAAACAAGGGCTTTTACCTAGAGAAGATAAGGATGTATCCAAAGAATTGGGTAAGGTCTTTAAAAAGGCTGGAATTAATGTGATGGCTAATACATCGGTTGAAAAGGTTGATACCAGTGGCTCAGGTTGTAAGGTTACAATTAAGGATAGAAAGTCAGGCGACGAGAGCATCATTGAATGTGATGTTGTTTTATCTGCCGCCGGCGTGAGTACGAATCTTGAAAATATTGGCTTAGAAACAGTGGGTGTAAAAACGGAGAAGGGCAAGGTGCTTGTTGATGAATATTATAGAACTAATGTAAAGGGCGTTTATGCCATTGGTGATATTACAGATGGACCTGCCCTAGCCCATGTTGCAAGTGCAGAAGCAATTATCTGTGTTGAAAAAATTGCAGGACACAGTCCTGAAGCCTTGGATTACGAGAACATACCATCATGTACTTATTGTTCGCCGGAGGTTGCTAGTGTAGGTATTACCGAGCAACAAGCAAAAGAAGACGGCTTGAAGGTTAAAGTTGGTAAGTTCCCTTTTTCAGCGTCTGGAAAGGCCACTGCCAGCGGAGCAAAAGAAGGTTTCGTAAAACTGCTATTTGAAGAGAAATATGGTGAATTGGTTGGTGCTCACATGATTGGTGCGAATGTTACCGAAATGATTGCTGAAATCGTTGCCATAAGAAAGTTGGAAACAACTGGACATGAGTTGATTAAAACTGTGCATCCACATCCGACAATGAGTGAAGCAGTAATGGAAGCAGCAGCGGCTGCCTATGGAGAAGTTATTCATTTATAAACACGCTTCGATAAATTTGCTTTAAACTCAAGGCTAAGAATAAAAAAAGTCCATCTCGTTCCGGGATGGACTTTTTTATTGTCTCTATTTTATGTCTGTTTTGTAATGCGTGAACTAAGTATTAGTAAGTGAATGACAAAGTAATTATCATTGATTTATTGGATAGGAATTAATCTAGAGGCTCCTTCTTAGGCCCGGATAAATTTATCCTAAACACTCTAAAATTATAAAGCCACCTTTGTTGCAAAGGTGGCTTTAAGGATATTAATCTAAGAAGATAATATTCAATTCATTAACTACCGCACATCAGACATCCATCATCCATGCTACACGTTTCTCCTTCCACGATTTCTTCTTGTAGTTGTACAGGCTCTGCAGTTTTTCCATCATTCGTTCCAACATACTTCTTTTGATGCTTAGCACTCAAAGTAAATTTGATTGGATCTACAGCTGCTTTTGATCGCAGGTAATACATTCCTGTTTTAAGGCCTGCTTTCCATGCATAAAAGTGCATAGAGGTTAATTTACCAATGTTTGGATTTTCTAAGAACAGGTTCAAACTTTGACTTTGGCAAATGTATGCGCCTCGGTCTGCTGACATGTCTATGATGGTCTTCATGCTGATTTCCCAAACAGTCTTGTATAGACTTTTGATATCATCAGGAATACCTTCTATGTTGGCAATTGATCCATTTGCGGCCATTAGTTGCTCCTTCATATCTGTGTTCCACAAACCTAATTCTATCAAATCCTTAAGTAAGTGTTTGTTCACTATGATATACTCCCCTGACAATGTTCTTCTAGAATAGATGTTTGAAGTATATGGTTCAAAACATTCATTATTTCCTAGAATCTGTGAAGTACTTGCAGTAGGCATCGGTGCTACTAAAAGACTATTTCTTACTCCATTCTGCTTGATGTCATTTTTTAACCCTGCCCAATCCCATCTATCAGATGGTGTTACTCCCCACATGTCATATTGAAGGATTCCTTGACTCACAGGAGAACCTTCATAGGTCTGATATGGTCCTTCTTCTTTGGCCATTTGACATGATTCTGTCAAGGCAGCAAAGTAAATGGTCTCGAAAATATCTTTGTTTAACTTCTTTGCTTCTGGACTATCAAACGGAAAACGCATTAATAAAAATGCATCAGCTAATCCTTGCACTCCAATTCCAATTGGTCTATGACGCATGTTAGAATTTCTCGCTTGTTCAACCGGGTAATAGTTAATGTCGATGACCTTATTAAGGTTTCTTGTTACTACCCTAGTGATTTCATAAAGTTTCTGGAAATCAAATTCTTTATTCTGAACAAATTTATTCAGACCGATAGAGGCAAGGTTACATACAGCCACCTCGTCTGGTGCCGTGTACTCCATGATCTCAGTGCAGAGATTACTACTCTTTATCGTTCCTAAATTCTTCTGATTTGATTTCTTATTGGCTGCATCTTTATATAAGATGTAAGGTGTACCAGTTTCAGTTTGAGCATCTAGAATCTTAGTCCAAAGATCTCTAGCTTTCATTACTTTTCGAGCTTTACCTTCTTCTTCGTATTTGTGATATAAAGCTTCAAATTCTCCACCGTAAGTATCATGTAGATTAGGAGCTTCATTAGGGCAGAATAGAGACCATTGTCCATCCTCTTCTACTCTTCTCATGAATAGGTCTGAAATCCACATGGCATAGAATAAGTCCCTGGCTCTCATTTCTTCTTTCCCGTGGTTTTTCTTTAAGTCTAAGAAATCCTCAACATCAGCATGCCACGGCTCAAGGTAAATCGCAAAAGCACCTTTTCTTTTTCCTCCTCCTTGATCAACGTATCTTGCCGTATCGTTAAATACTTTTAACATTGGTACGATTCCATTGGATGTCCCTCCAGTCCCTTTGATATAAGAACCCTTTGCTCGTATATTATGAATGCTTAATCCGATACCTCCGGCTGATTGACTAATTTTAGCGCATTGTGTCAATGTGTCAAATATTCCTGAGATACTATCTTCAGAAGCAGTTAACAAAAAGCATGAGGACAATTGAGGCTTAGGCGTACCTGCATTAAATAAGGTAGGTGTTGCATGGGTAAACCACTTTTCAGACATAAGATTATAGGTCTGGATTGCAGCATCGATATCATCACCATGTATTCCTAAAGCTGCTCTCATGATTAGGTGTTGAGGTCTCTCAACAACTTTTCCATCTGCTCTTAGTAAATATGATCGTTCAAGCGTTTTAAATCCAAAATAATCGAAATCATAATCTCTATCATAAATGATGGCTGAGTCGATTACATTTTTATTAGCATCTATTACTCTTATTAAGTCATCGCTTATAAGACCAGCTGATCCACCTGTTTTGGGATCAATATACTGATGCAAAGTGTGCATGACTTTACTGAAAGATTTCTCAGTATTTTTGTGCAAGTTTGAAACAGCTATTCGTGCTGCGAGTGTTGCATACTCTGGGTGTATTGTAGTCATTGTTGCTGCTGTTTCTGCAGCAAGATTATCAAGTTCTGATGTTGTTACTCCATCATAGAGACCTTGAATTACCTTTTTTGAGATTTCTATGTTATTGATGAATTTTTCATCCAATCCATAACATAGTTTTTTAGTACGTGCTGCGATTTTATCGAAGCTGACAGGTTCACGTCTGCCGGAACGTTTAACTACTTGCATTTAGGGGGCGATTTAATAATTTTGGTAATACTATTTCTAAAAATCGGCATCGAGATTAAAGGTCTGCTGCTCTGGATCTGCTAGGACACCAGCCTTTTGGTAATCACCTACTCTCTTCTCGAAGAAGTTGGTTTTACCCTGTAGGGATATCAGTTCCATCCATGGGAATGGATTTTCTGCATTATATACCTTAGGATTCCCCAAGGAGATTAAAAGCCTATCAGCTACAAACTCAATGTACTCACACATCATATCGGAGTTCATTCCAATGAGTTTAACTGGTAAGGCATCTGTAACAAATTCCTTTTCAATTTCAACAGCACTAACAATCATATTCTCGATTGTTTCTTTTGGTAGCTTATTTTGAATGTGCTGATTGTAAAGTAAGGTTGCAAAATCACAATGCATACCTTCATCCCGTGAAATCAACTCATTAGAGAAACTAAGCCCTGGCATAAGACCTCTCTTCTTTAACCAGAAGATTGAACAAAATGATCCAGAAAAGAAAATTCCTTCTACTGCAGCGAAAGCTATCAACCTTTCCGTAAATGAACCATTGTCGATCCATCTAAAAGCCCACTCTGCTTTCTTCTTAACACAATCCATATGTTCGATGGCATTAAAAAGGTAGTCCTTTTCCTTATTATCTTTTATGTATGTATCAATCAATAAAGAATAAGTTTCAGAATGTATGTTCTCCATCATGATTTGGAAACCATAAAAGAACTTAGCTTCAGTATATTGAACTTCGTTAACCATGTTTTCCGCAAGATTCTCATTGACAATTCCATCACTGGCTGCGAAGAAAGCTAAAACGTGTTTTACGAAATGTCTTTCGTTATCGTTTAGTTTATTTTCCCAATCACTAATGTCTTGGTGTAAATCAATTTCCTCTGCTGTCCAAAAACTTGCTTCTGCTTTTTTGTAGAAAGACCAAATATCATCATGCTTTATTGGGAATAAAACAAATCTGTTTGGATTTTCTTCTAAAAGAGGTTCATTCTGCTTCATATTATTTTGGTTCTTTAGTTTATTATTCTCATTAATTTCATCTATGGTTGAGAGAGAGAGATTCTTAGGATACATGGTAACCACACATCTTATAAGAACAATTTATACTAAACTTTGAATTCAGAATCGGAAGTCGATTCCTCTGCTCAACAACTCTTAGATTGGTACTACAAATAAATGAAAAAAAATCATAATACGTTGTTTTGAGTTTTCAACAGATGTGGAAAACTTTTGGGGATTATATTAAAAGAAAAGCTAATATAATTTTTTGGTTTTTTGAAGCCCTTATTTTTCAGGCTTTTGGTCTTTCTTGAAAAACCAAATAAGTAAAACACCTATTAAAATCGAGACAAAAATTAGGATATAAAAAGCATATTTATTTTGGCTCAATGGTAAATGGTTGAGATTCATTCCATAGAAGCTTGCAACCAAGGTGGGGACCATCAATATAATGGTGATAATCGTCAGTCGATGAATGAACATACTTTGATTGTTTGAGACAATTGCTGCATAAGCCTCCATTGTTCCACTTAATATATTGGTATATACATTTGACATTTCTAATGCCTGACTATTATCGATGATCGTATCCTCAAACAAATCTGTGTAATCTTCATCCTCTCTTATCCTTAAAAAATCTGTTCGTTTCATCTTCATCATCAACAAGTCATTGGTAGACAAGGAATTAACAAAGTATACTAAACTTTTCTCAATTCGTAAGAGCTGCTTTAATTCCTCATTTCTACTAGAATTATAAAGTTCTTGCTCAATCAGATTTCTTTTCAGATTCAGTTTCTTTAGTGCTTCTAAGAAAGAAAATACATTTTGATCAAATATTTGTAATACAAATAATTTAATATCCCTAGGCTTAAAGCCTTTTACCCTATTATTTAGGAATTTCTCAAGTACTGGATTTTCTGCTTGAGAAACTGTGATGATTTGGTCTTCATTTAAAATTATACCTATAGGTATGGTTACATATATGGCTTCATTAGCTTTAGCGTCTGCCTTTAAGACTGGGGTGTTTATTAATATGTAGTTTGCTTCATCTTCTCTCTCATATCTAGATCTTTCATCGATGTCTAAAGAATCAGTGATGAAATCAGATGGAATCTCATTTGCGGAAGCGAAAGACTCAATATCAGCTGTGCTAATAGGTGGGCATATGTGAACCCATGGAAAATTTTCATTCTTTTCTCCATCCACAATTTTCCCTTCAACAAGATTTAGATATCGGATCATTGAACGCTTAACTATTTGTGCAAACTTAGTCTTAATTCGGTGAATTAAAAACCAGCGGAAAATAAAAAAGGGGCATCTTAAAAAGAATGCCCCTCTCAAATATTATTGTTTGATCTTAATTACTTTTAATTGCTTCAAGCACTCCATTATTATCCATAACCACAGTAGCATCAACATAGCCTCTATTCGCAGCTTTGATTCTTGCAGTCTCAGCATTTTCCCAGTTACTATAACCACTTAATACGAAGATTGTCCAGTCACCTTTGGTCCATTGTTCTATGGTACCAAGATCGTCAACTGTTCCTAACTCAAACCATGAAGCATCTGAATAAGAGGCAAGCCTAACTTTATAAGAGGTTACTGGTGTTGTTGTAGTTCCTCTTTCATAAGTGAAATTATCTCCACTAGTCACCACTAGTTCCATGTTTCTTGTGTCGATGGCGGTTAATGAAATAAAAGCATCTTTATATCCTTTGTTTCTTACTAAAGAAAGGATTCTTTTCGCTTCATATTCATCATAATAATATCCAAGCTTAACTTTGGTTGCGTTGGATTCTTTAATCTTATAGAGATTACCATATTCTGAAAGGTTAGAAAAGTCAACAACGTTAGCCTCTGATTTAAAGAAAGCAGCTAATTGAATAAAGTACATTGGTTTACCTGTAGTAATCTTCTCACCTACAGAAACCTTTTTAGCCATCGCCATGGAAACTCCCGCACTTCCAAACTTTGCAGTATTTGCAGTTGTCTTAACTGTTGTGTTCGTAGACGTTGGCTTAGCGATTGTTGTTTCCTTTATTTTGGTATTCCTTGGCTGAACTTCTGAAAGAACTACAGCTGGTGGAGGGTTATCATCTGAGTATTTACTTAAGTCTTCTTCGGCAACTGCCGTTTTAGTATCTATTGTTGTTGTCACTGCTTTCTCCGCAACAGTTGCTGCATTATTTAACGCAGGACCATTATCTTTTATCGTAGGTAGACTCACTGCACTAGGAGCAACTTCTTCATCAATTGCTGATATCAAATTATCATCTGGAGTTGAAATATCAGTAACAATATAAATGTCATGATTTCCTTTTCCTCCTAATCTATTGCTTGATATATAGTAATCCTTAGTACTTGGATGTTGAATTCCGAATAGATCATCTTCTGGACTATTCACGCCATTCCCTAAATTTTCTGGATTAATCCATTCTCCATCCTCTACTTTGCTTTTGAACATATCATAGCCTCCCAAACCAAAGTGGTAATCAGAAGCGAAAAATAAATTATCACCATCAAAAGATGGAGTGATCTCGTTTCCAGGAGTATTAATGGTAGCTCCTAAATTATCAGGATATGTCCACATTCCATTTTTAAAGAAGCTTGCATATATATCATATCCACCCATACCTCCTGGTCTGTTAGAAGAGAAGTACATAATATTACCTGCAGCATTTAAAGTAGCAAATGCTGTTGAATATCCTACTTCATTATGTGGGAAAGGAATGATATTATAAAAATTACCCGAAGCATCAACACTAGCCATGTAAATTCCCATTTCACTATCTTCTTCATTATAAGCCAATGATGCGTGTTGCACTTGACTTTTGGTTATAGCGCATTGGCTGTAGCTGTTACTATAGCATATACTAACAATTTGGTAGTCCTCTTCCAAATCATTTCTCAAGTGAGATACTTGATTTTTCCTAGCTTCATTTCCCAATGGTGCAACAAATAATTGTGCCCCTTGAGTATTAATCACGCTTTCGTTTACCTTATTGTTTGCTCTGATGAAATCATTTCTGAAAGAAGAGAACATAATCTTATCATTAAATACCGCTGGACCATAATCCGCAGCAGAGCTGGAAACCGGGTAAAGAGAGATATCATACTTTGGTTCTTCTCTTAAAAGATCTTTTGCATACCCACAGCTTAATATAAGATAATTGGAAGTTATTGGATCTACAGAAGCATATGATGCAAACAGTTCTTCTGCCTTATTGTATTGACCCATTTTTTTCATCACTTTACCATAGTTCATATAGTAAGACTGCGGTAATTCTGCTACTCCTTCTAGCTTTCTATACCAAATTGCCGCATCAAGATTCTGATTTAATAATCGATAAGATTCAGCGATTTGGTAAGTGCAATGAATGCAATCGGCATCCTTTTCTAATTGTATTTTATAGTTTTCGATTGAAAGTTCGTATGACTTCAATTCAAATTGTTTGTCCGCCTTTCGCATGTCCTTTTGACCGCTGAGGGACGTAAACATAAATAGGCAAGCAAAAAGTGTAGTGTGTGTTCTTAAGTTAAAACCCAAATTCATTTTTGTAAGAATTTTATATATTATTCAAAACAAATATATGAAATGTTATGATTCCTAGCTAATTATATATGATTATTTATTCTCATACAAAATAAGTGATTAACTTTCGCTAAATGGAGGTTGGGCTTAAAATTGAAGAATCAGAAGAGTGGTAAGGGATATTATGACTTTTTAAAGGAGGTCATAGCTAAGACTATTAAAAAGCCAGCAAGTCCAGAAACAAAGACCAACCAAAAATTTGGTTCGGTATAGTAATTAGAAGGGAACACGTTTTTTTCCATCACAATCTTAAAGGATTCGCTAGGGACCCATTCTGTCAAGTTTGGAAAACGATCTAGAACGGAGACGATTGAGTTACTTTCTTTATCGAATATCAAAAAAGGATTTCTCCACGGCCAGATTTTATGGATAGAACCCAACATAAATCCTGCAAGTGTCGCTAACGTAACGGAAGGATATGTCTTGTAAAGCTTAGAAACCACTTTGGAGAAAGTCAAAAGTCCAACTAAACATCCCATCCCAAAGACAAACATGAAAAGTAGATCTTGAATATTGGGTTCAGTTATTAAATCTTTGAATGTATTTAAGATTAAACTATACATCCCCATCATTAAAAGCATAAAACTACCACTCACGCCCGGCAGAATTAAGGCACATATTGCAATCATACCTCCAAAGAATACAAATAATAAATTGTCACTGCCTTGCATCGGATACATTGCTGTGATAACATAAGCAATCACTGTCCCGACAATGAAGGCAATCCATACTTTGATGTTATGTGTTTCAATACTCCTATAGACATATATAATGGAGGCCAAAATCAATCCGAAGAAAAAGGCCCATAGTGCTTCAGCATGATTCTCAATCAAATAACTAACTCCTAAGGCACCTGAAATAATACCGAGCAGCATGCCCCCAACAAGTTTGACTAAGAACGTGCCATCAAAATGATTCCACAACCCCTTTATTCCGCCTTCTGTCCAAACAGATTTCATTTGAGGGCCTACTCCACTAATGGCTCCTAATAGACGTTCATATATTCCTGTTATGAAAGCAATGGTTCCACCTGACACACCGGGAATAACTTCAGCCATTCCCATAGCCATGCCCCTAAGGATAATCCCAATTGTTGAATGATTGAAAGTTGGTTTCATTTAATTATCGTGATTTCTTCCTTTGATCTGCCCTGCTTTAAATTGCTTATTCAATTCTTCTTTCTCCTTATCATCCATTTTATTCCAAGCTATATCTAGGTCCTTGGTTAGATCAGGTTGTCCTGCATCAATCCAGGCGGAAAGCCATACGGAACCAATGGATTGGATGGCATCCCTCATTCTTGTTTCCACCATACCATCCAAGCTAGTATGATATGCTTCCGAATAGGCTTCGCATTGAGTACGGATTGTTTTTTCTAATCTGTTTTCAAAACAGAATTGTTGATCAGAAGGGAACTCTTCACTTAATCGCTTTTCAAATTCCAAAACTTCGTCCAATAAATCATGGCTATCAAAAATCACCTGCCATATATAATCTTGGATGTTATCAATATATTCTGCCTTCCCTACAAAAAAATCATAGGTTTCATCTGCAAACAATTCAGGTAATCTACTTTCCCAAAATGCATGAATCCCAATTTGATCTGTGAGCTGTCCGTTGTAGTTTTCTGTTGTATGAAGGGGAACATGTGCATCTCCAACATAGTGTCCTATATCAGCAGAATATTGAATGATGCGTTTCGTATCCTTAGACTTGAAAGCTCTGACTAGCTTTTGATAATATTCAGGGAAGAAATATGGAAGAATGCCATAGCCACTAAATTTATCCACAAAAATTAAAGTTTGGCAAGATTCAGCATACGGGTTGAGGTCCTTAAATGAAGAACAATCCAGCACAATGTCATCGTCAAAGCGCAATTGGTGAATGGTATTATAATATAAGCTTTTCATGCTGTCCGCCTCATAGGTCTTGAGGAAGCTCGGCTCATCATATTGCTTAAGCATAAAGATGCTGGTATCTGAATTTTGATCTACAGACCAAAATTCTCCATACTTCAACATGGCATGAGGGTACTCTCTTGGGATGGTATCAAATGGATATTGTTCCCAATGATCTATATCTATGTAATGCCTAACTGCTTCAAATTTAGTTGCATATCTCCTCTTGTCAGGATCGACCGCATGCTCTGTTACAAATTCAATGTGGTATTTGTAAAATGGTAATAGCTCTTGAGGCAAAGTAAAGACAGCCTTCCTGTTTATTTTACGGTGACCATAAAAACCCCATTCCGGTTGAGTTGACTGAATGCCTAGCAAAAAGCTAAATAATATGACTAGTATGGTGAGATTAAACTTCATTATTGATGAAAGTAAGAATATCCTCTGAAAAACTTCCGAATCAACCGTTTTTGTGAGGTATATAAATCATCTTCATGGGTCAAAACAAAAAATCTCTCGATGTAATGGAGGTTTAATATCTCTAAAGTATTTAGTGATCCATCGGAACCAATAAAAGAAGAAACTGGATGAAATTTATACCTTTTCTCAGTTCCATCATCAAAGAAAATATTCATTTGTGCAAACGGTATCACGGCTTTTACCTTATTAATGATCTTACTATCATTGTCATTACTTTCTGAAAACATTGAATCAAAACCATCTACATAAGCTTTTATCTTACCCTGATCTAAAATCGTAGTTTCCCTTCTGGTTGTGGAATACAAAGGATCTACTGTAAATATTCCTTCTGCATTCTTATTGATCCTAAATGAATTGGGTTTATCTTTTGGGTAATCAATTTCAATGGAAGTAATTTTTGAAACATCATTGGTCATGAACTTTTTATCATATAGCTCGTATTCCTCATAATGAAACAAATCCCTAAAACCACCGATGTCTAGTTTTCTTTCCATTACATAAGGTTGGATTTTTCCTTGCATTAAAAAGTAGGTCCCCCCTTCTTGCACATTTGTACCTACGAAATAACTTTTCAGATGGTTATCCCCTTGATAAAGGTCTACTTGAATCCCTAGACGATTCACTTCATTGATAATTTTCCTTGTGTGTTTTTTAGGCGGGATGAACTTTATCTGTATATCCTTTAAGGTCTTCAAGATATTCTTCATAATGTTTGGGCTGACTCTTTGTTCATCCTCACCGACATACCAAACATCATCCTTTTTCTGTAAATCTATTTTATGACCAGTTCTCTGGGTGAAAGTTATTCTAGTGAGTATACTTGGATCGCTTATCGCAAATTCACGATCACTTACATCCATCGAATTATCTCTAGAGCTCGAGCTTTGATATCCAAACCAAGCAATGAGGCATAAAAGAATCAGAATCACAAGCAACCAAAGGGTTCGTTTCATATTATTTTATTGAATGATTTTCGATCGTTGTATTTAAATCTTTAATGCTTCGCCAATTGTATTTTTTAAAAGCAATAAAGAGAAAAATACAGGCTCCAAGATAAAAACCACAGGTCATAACCACAGGGTTTAAATAACTGGTCTTAAATAAAGAACTTGTTTGAATCGCCGCGCCGTCATAACCAACGACTACAGCACCTACAAAATTGGTTGCTGCATGAATTCCAAGCGCTAATTCTAGTCGATTATCTAAAAGAGTGACAATACCTAAAAACAGGCCAGCTCCAATATAATATAACTGCATTGTAAAGAAACCGAACTTATGAATCTCCGGGTTCATGGCATGGATGGCTCCAAACATGATGGAAGTAATAAACAATGCATAGATCTCTGACTTTGTTGCCATACTTAAGCCTTGTAAGAGATAACCTCTGAAAATCAATTCTTCAACAGAAGTCTGTATGGGTAGAATAAAAAGGGACAATAACAATAATGGTACAAATGATTTGGCATTAAAGGTCAGAACATAATTTTCAGAATGCATTCCATAAAGGATTCCTTCCATCACCAATGCTATTAGTAACCAGACTCCAAATCCAAAAAAAATCCTAGACCAATCAATGCGTGATTCCCAGGTTATCAAAGTTTTGAAAGGCCGTTTGTGCAGCAATGGGAATAGAAAATATAGGGCTATAAAGACTGCTACAAAAGTTAACAATAGTAATAAAAAGCCCACATTAGCATCAATTCCAAATTGAGTAAAATCAGGATTTTCACTGAAACTTGCTAAATCTGATTGACCTAGGGTTTCATCGTTCTCTATGGCTGAATAAAGCATTCCTAACATTGGAAGAGAGCCAAGATTATATGCAATTATAATCACCAACATCATGATTATGTATCGATAAAACTCATTAAATCCAGTCTTGGCAATTTCAACAAACATTGGCTGCGGTTAGATCTTTTGTTAACGCAAAAGTAATTTTTCGTAAGCATTAAAAGGAATTTCGTTGTTATGGAAAAACAATTTTCCTTCCTTCAGTTCATAGCCAAGTTTTTCATAGAGCTTATTACTGATCGGGTTCTCTGAATAAGCATCGAGTCTAATTGATTTACCTCCATTCTCCTTTACCAACTTTTCTGCAAATAGGCATAAGTTTTCACCTATTCCATTTCCAAAATAATCTGGATGTACTGCCAGCCGATGAATCGACCACACATCAGTTTGAGCAATCGTTTCATCCCAGCTTATTCCCGCATATTGCTCGTCAAACCTTTGATTAATTGTAATGGTTCCGGTTATGACCTTCTCATCCAAAACGGCTAGCCACTTGCTATTGGCTTGAATATCTTCGATGATGGTATCTGTATTTGGATAGCTATAATCCCATTGACGAATTCCTTTTTCCATCATCCAGTCCGTGACACGGCTAAAAATCTCAAGAATAGTGAGTTTTTCAGTCAGTTTGGCTCTTCGAAAGGTCAATTCAGAGTTCTGCGGTAATATCATTGTATTTTTATAGAATTATTTAGCTTTGCAAAGTAAAATACATGAAGATGAGTAAAAAGCAAGGAGTATTATTTTTTGGTCTAGTTGTCGCAGGGATTTTTTCCAGATTATTGCCACATCCTCCGAACATGACTGCAGTTACTGCTGTATCGCTTTTTGCAGGTGCAATTTTAGGTTCTAGGATTCTAGCCTTAGCCATTCCGTTGGTTTTGTTGTACACGACTGATTTATTTATCAACAATACGGTAGGAAAAGCATTTATCGGTGCGGACCAAGGATTTATCTTCTGGTCTGACTTCATGAATTACACTTATCTTGGATTTGCAGCTATTGTAATCTTAGGTATGGTTACTCTGAAAAAAAGATCAACTAAGAAAGTAGCCTTAATAACCATTTCTGCTTCAACCTTATTTTGGGTGATTTCTAATTTTGGAATTTGGATGGCACCTCAACCTTACCCTAATGATTTTGCAGGAATGATTGCTTGTTACTCGTTTGCCCTCCCATATTTGGGCTTACAAATCATGGGCGATTTAGTTTTCAGCTTGATCATTTTTAGTATTTACGATAAATACACCGCTAAGAACTTCCAACCAAAACTAGTCGCTTAAGACTTTATTTCTTTTCGTCCGGATATTGAATTCTTATATGGTAGATGCTATAGAGCATTGACTTGATTGTCTCTACTACCGTTTCTAATTCTTTAAAACTTAGTTCTGAGTCACTCAACTGGTGGTGATCAATTTTCCCTTGGACAATCTTATCTACAAATTCATCAAGTTCTTGATGCGTAGGATTTTTCAAACTCTTACAGGCTGCTTCAATGCTATCAGCAATTAAAAGAATTGATTCTTCTTTAGTTGTAGGTCTTGGACCAGGATACCTGAAGATTGATTCATCAAATTCACGATCTGGATCAGCTGCTTTTTGATTTCTATAAAAGTATTCAACTCTCGTGTTCCCATGATGGGTTTTTATCATTTTGATGATTTCTTTCGGCAACTTTGCTTTCTTTGCCATCTTAACCCCTTCGGTGACATGACCTATAATTATGCGAGCACTTTCAAAGTTATCGTTCAGCTCTTGGTGCATATTATTACCACTATTGTTTTCAATGAAGTAAGCAGGATTAGATAATTTACCGATGTCATGATATAAGGCAGCAGTTCTCACCAATACTGAGTTGGCATCAATCGCATCTGTCGCCGCTTCTGCAAGATTGGCAACCTGCAATGAGTGTTGTAAGGTACCTGGTGCTCGAGTTGCTAATTCTTTCAACAATGGGTTATTCATATCTGAGAGTTCTACCAGACTAATACTAGAAGTAAAACCAAAAAGCCTTTCAACCAACGGAATTAATGGATAAGCTATTAATAGCAATAGACCATTGACTAACAACCAAGCAAAAATCGGCAAATCAGAAACCACCTCTTCCCCTGCTTGAATTAAGTTGATACCTAAAAATCCTAAAGCATAAGTTGCTAAAATGAATGCAACGGCAATGAAGAACTTATTGAAGTGCCGTGTTTCTTTAATCAAAAGTACCGTGACTACCCCAGCCAAAATTTGAATGAAGGTAAACTCATATCCCAAACCAGTTAGGTATGAGGCAATGAGTACTACGATAATATGTATAAACAAGGCCAATCGCGAAGTGAAAAAATTATTTACAACAATTGGAACGACGCAAAAAGGAATCATGAAAGGGCTCAATGCTGGAATACCTTTTACTAACCAAATGATAATCCCAAAAACAACTGGCCAGAATAAAACAAAGGCAACTCCACCAACATTCTCATATAAATGTGGATAATATTCTCTCAGGAATAGAATCATGATGATGATTATTAAACTTGTCAAGATTAGATATCCGAGGTATTGCAGAATCCCAATACCAGACAGTATAGATAAATCATGATCACTACTCAAATAGCTATCAATGAGGAGTTTTTTATCGGTGGTAAGTATGTCTCCATTTTTAATAATGACTTCTCCCTCTGCTATCGATTTATTTTCTTGGGCGTAGGCGGTCAATGTAGATTGTAACGCTGCTTCTTGATATTCAGTATTTAAAATATAGTTGGGGGTAAGGAATTCCTCTATCCCGTCACTATAGAATGAATTACCAATCATATCCCTTTTAAACTGATCTTTCAGCTCAGTCAGAGATTGCGTATTTTCATTTTTAAAGGTGACCAGTTCATCATTCTCGAGGATGTAATATGAAGCATCTTCTGCAAGATCAGGTCTTACAGGAGTCTTGTATAGACTGGTGATCATGTTTTTGATCAATACTCCATTGGCTAGTCTCTTATCTGAGCCTTCAAATACTTTTGCGCCTATTTCATGAACATCAGCTTCTTCATACTTTAATAAGGTGTGGTATTTCTCCTCGATTTCTGCCTTGAACTTATTAATCTCGGCTTGATCCTTTTCGATCGTATATACCTTATCGCTAATAATATCCTCTCCTTGCCAGGCAGATCCCACCACAAGTTCATTTACCTCGTTTCTATCACCTGGTAATAATAGGCTGATTAAAAAAATTGATATAGCAATCAATAAAAACTTAATCGAATCCTTGAAACTAAAGCTATAATTAGACTTTTCTGCCATAAATCAAATATAGATATTATTTGAGGAAATCAAGACCTATCTGGAATCCAAGGTACATCGGCCACCCCTTGATCTGCAGCTATAAATCTGCTCAAAACAAATAGGTAATCGGACAATCGATTGACGATCTTTATAATTAGCTCAATTTTCTCTCCTTCTAGTTCCGCTCCGATAATGCGCCTTTCAGCTCTCCGGCAGACTGTGCGACAGATATGGCATTGCGCAATTGCTAGACTTCCTCCAGGCAATATAAAACTAGTCATTGGCTCAAGGCTTTTTTCCATATGGTCAATGCCGATTTCTAGGTCGGTGACAAGTGATTCTTCTAAATTTGGGAGTGAAGGATGTGTGGCATCTTCTGATGCAAGGTAAGATCCGATATTAAATAGAAGAGACTGGATTTTAAGGAGATCATCCGTAATTTCTTCATTTTCTGTTAAGGAAATAAGCATACCTAAATGGCTGTTCAGCTCATCAATGGTGCCATAGGATTCTATTCTCAAATCATCTTTTGATACTCTTTGACCTCCCAATAAACTGGTGGTTCCTTTATCTCCTGTTTTCGTGTAAATTTTCAAAGTAATTGTAGCTCTGGTGAAGCTACAAAGTTAACACTTCTGGCAATAGATTTGCCGAAAGGCTAAAAAGATCAAATCTCATGCTTCCGATCCGCAAAACTGACAATCTTGTCATTCTTCAGATCAGATTCTATAATTCCATCTCGCAGGCGAATGATTCGGTGTGCATGTTCAGAGATGTCTGGTTCATGAGTTACCAGTATAACCGTATTTCCTGCCGCGTGAATTTTCTCAAAAATTTGCATGATCTCGACGGAGGTCTTGGTATCAAGATTTCCTGTAGGTTCATCAGCAAGGATTATCGAAGGATTATTTACGAGAGCTCGAGCAATGGCTACTCGCTGGCGCTGACCTCCCGATAACTCGTTTGGTTTATGGTCAATTCGGTCGCCTAGTCCAACTAAATCAAGCACTTCTTCTGCCTTCTCTTCTCGAAGACTTTTTTTGGTCCCATTATAAACAAGAGGTAACGCAACATTGTCCAAAGCTGACATTCTAGGCATCAGGTTAAAGGTCTGAAAAACAAAGCCGATTTCTTTATTCCTCACTTCTGCTAATTCACTATCCGTCATGTCACTTACAAAGTTTTCATTGAGCTCATATTCCCCAGACGTTGGTGTATCTAAGCAACCCAGTAAATTCATGAGGGTTGATTTTCCACTACCTGAGGGGCCCATCAACGCGACATATTCGTTTTTCTTAATGCTTATTGAAACACCATTTAATGCCTTAACCTCTGTAGATCCCATGGTGTAGATCTTACGAATGTCCGTTGTTGAAATAATGGGATTATTGTTCATTAAGCGTCTAAAATTTTCTTTTTGAGTGTTTCAAATTCTTCCTTGGTAATCAATCCTTGCTGCATCATATCAGCCACAGCTTTTAGTTGATCCACACTTGACTTTGGTGTTCTTTTGGGTTCCTCTACAATTTCTACTTCATCCTGCATTTTAGCAGCTTTCTCTTGCTGTTGCCTCATTTCCTTTGCCATCTCTTTCCCTTTTTCAAATTTCTCATCATAATAAGCTTTTAACCTACTTGGATCAAAATCTAAAAATGTCCCTCCAGTTTCAAAATGCTTTTTAAATACTTCACCTAAGCCATAAGTAGTCCCGCCAGAAAGTACCGCTAAGGTCACCCCACCTAATACTGAACCAACACCTGGAATGAACTTGACAGCCCTCGCTCCCAGACGAGCAATCCCTGTTCCTGTCAATGCGGTTATCATAGCCTTCCCTTCCGTTTCTTTAAAATCTATATCATACAACTTACATAATTGTCTGATCATGTCAAGTTGTATGGCACTTACAGCAAAAAAGTCTGCTATGGGTACTGGAATGAAGCCTGCGCCCATTGACCAGATCATATGATTCTTAATGATTGAATTGGCGTTATCTGTTCTATTTGTATCTGACATCCTATTTTTTATATTCTAAATGCATAATTAAGAAAATTCGTTTCAGTTTTCATGAATTTTCGATGAGAGATAATTTTTATGGGATTAGCATAAGATAATTAAAATTCTTTTTCATTATTGATTAAATTAAGGCCTATGAAATTCAAGTATTACCTTATAGTTTCGTCTTTCTTATTTTTGGACGCTTGCGCAAATGTAGAACCTAGTCCGAGCACCAATCAAACATCGATTAAAAAGGAAGTAAAGGAAGTCCCCCTTTTGAATCTAGAACAGGCCAGTAAATTGATTGAATTACCACTGAAGTGCATTGGAAATCCACTACCTTATAAAGCTGGATTGACCATAGCAACTGAAGATGACTTGCAATTACCTCAAGTGCATCATCCCTCATTTTATGGTTGTTTTGATTGGCACTCAGCAGTGCATGGACATTGGTCGATTGTATATCTTTTGAAAAATTTTCCAGATTTAAAGCAAAGCAAAGAAGCAAGAGCACTACTCCGACAAAATTTATCAGCTGAGAATATTAAAAAAGAGGTTGAATATTTTTCATTAAATAAATACACTAAGAGTTTTGAAAGAACCTATGGTTGGGCGTGGTTATTGAAATTAGGAGAAGAACTACATACGTGGGATGATCCTTTAGGTCAAGAGCTTTATAGTAACATAGCACCACTATGTGATTACATATCTAATGCATACATTGATTACCTTCCCAAATTAATATATCCCATTAGAGTTGGAGAGCATTCGAATACTGCATTCGGTTTAGGTTTTGCGCTAGACTACTCCATCACCTTAAAGAATAAACCGCTCGAAGATTTAATAGTGAAGCGAGCAAAGGAATTCTACCAAGATGATGCTGGCTGTCCTATTTCTTGGGAACCGAGTGGTTATGATTTTATTAGTCCTTGTTTGGAAGAAATGAACATCATGCGTAGAGTACTCCCAGCGGCAGATTTTAAAAAATGGGCAGAGAAATTTCTTCCTCAACTTCTCACCGATGCGTTTGCTCTGGAACCTGGAAGAGTTGGAGACAGGTCTGATGGCAAATTAGTACATTTAGATGGATTGAATTTTTCTAGGGCCTGGAGCATATATGGAGCATGCCAAGTTTTAGGTAAAGACTTTGCAATGTTTGAAGTGGCTGAACAACATATGAATTATTCCTTGGGAAAAATTAAGGATGGAGATTATGCAGGTGAACATTGGCTTGCATCCTTTGCTCTTTATGCTTTGAAAACAAAGTCAGAAATCAATTAATGAATTTCCGTAAATTTTTCGGTCCCAGCACATTAGTGACTGCTGCTTTCATAGGACCTGGTACCATTACGCTCTGTTCATTGACAGGAGCAACAACTTCATATTCCTTACTGTGGGTTTTAGTTTTTTCAGTGATATGTACCATCATTTTGCAGGAGATGGCTGCAAGGTTGGGATTGGTAAGTCAAGAAGGATTGGGTGAAGCGATTAATAAATCGTCTTTAGGTGTTATTCCAAAGAGTTTAATGATTATTCTTTCCATATCTGGAATCTTGGTAGGTAATGCAGCATATGAAGCGGGGAATATTGCGGGCGCAATTCTAGGGCTTAATTTAATGGTAGAGGGATTCAATTTCTGGCCTATAATTTTAGGAACCATTGCTGCTTACGTGCTTAACAAAGGATCTTATAAATGGCTTGAAAGATTACTTATCTTTCTTGTTCTTGTCATGAGCACTTCATTTCTTATTTCTGCGATTATAACTAAACCTGATTTGTCAAAAATCTTTCAAGGATTAATTCCATCTTCATTTAATTTTGATCAACTATTATTGATCATTGGTTTGGTCGGAACGACCGTTGTACCTTACAATTTATTTCTTCATGCTTCTACGGTAAAGAATAAGCACAAGGATGTATCGAAGCTGAAAGAGTTGCGTATTGAAAATGGCATCGCAATCATATTAGGAGGAATTGTTTCTTCTTGTATTGTAATTACAGCAGCCAATGTCTTTGATCAGAGTTCTGAATTTAATGGGATTGCAGATTTTGCTTTACAGCTAGAACCTTTACTAGGATCTGCAGCGACCTATGTTATGGCCATTGGTTTTTTCGCTGCTGGATTAAGTAGTGCAATCACAGCACCTTTAGCCGCAGCTTATGCTGCCAAGGGTTTATTCAAGTGGAATGGAGATTTCAAGGACTTAAGATTTAAGCTAGTCTGGATCATAATTCTATTGATCGGAGTTATTGTAGCTAGCACTGCTTTGAAGCCAATCTTAATTATAAAATTCGCTCAAATAGCCAATGGTTTATTGCTTCCAGTTATCGCCATATTTTTACTTTATATTCTTAATGATGAAAAAATAATGGGTGTCAATCGTAACTCACTCTTGTTAAATATACTTGGAGGAATAGTAGTCCTTGTCACTTTCTTACTTTCATTTAAAACACTATCAGGTGTCTTTTCATAAGCCAGGATTGAATTGTGATTTAGGTGAAATTGACCCGACACTGCAATTAGAAAAATCAATCATGCCATTAATCCATAGATGTAATATTGCCTGTGGAGGTCATGCAGGTGATATTGAGACCATCCATGGCTGTATTTCTTTGGCTAAGGAAAATGGTATTCTAGTTGGAGCCCATCCATCATATCCAGATATCGAGAACTTTGGACGGATATCAATAAAAATGAGCAAAGAGGAATTGACCAGAAATATCAAACTGCAGATTAATAAGGTATCCAATATTTGCAAAGAGTTTAATTACGAATTAAGCTATGTAAAAGCGCATGGGGCCTTATATCATGATGTTGCTTTTGATGAGATTCTCAGCTTTACCTTCGTTAATTGTGTAAAGGAGCTCGGTATTTTAGAAATTATGGGACCTCCGAATAGTCCATTAGAGATTGCCTGTAAAAGAAGTGGCTTAGGTTATGTGAAAGAAGCCTTTGCTGATCGCAGATACAATGCAGAAGGCAAATTGGTATCACGGAAAATATCAGGTAGTGTCCTCAGTGATCTTGAAGATGTTATTACTCAATGTAATTCTCTAATAAACCAAATTGCCTTGAAGACAATAGACGATAAAGATATTTTCATCTCTTGCGACTCTATTTGTGTACATAGTGACACAGAAAATTCTATTCAGATTTTACAAGCCATAAATAAGACCTTCTTTTGAATTTATTAAAAATTAATAGGTTGGAATTTAATTGTGTACATATTGAGGACGATCTGTGGTTGCTTCAAACACTGAATCCAACTAAAAAATCCTTACCCTTACTTGCTGAAAAACTTCAACATCACCATCAAGATAATATTGATAATATAGTAGCCAGTGAATCTGAAATCCTCATATATGGAGCTCAAGATTTTCACCCAAGAACATTAGATAATTTAGAATTAGGCTGGAGTACTATTAAAACGCAGGCTTATCAAATAAAAGTAAATTTAGAGAAAGGCTTAGACTGGGAATTGGTTTTAAACGAAAGTGGAAAGACAAAAGAAGAATTTAAGACGATGCTCAAAAAGAATAAATTTACAGTATGCATGTATGGATTCCGCCCTGGGTTTCTGTATTTAAATGGATTGAAAACTCCCTACCAAGTACCAAGAAGAAAAAATCCTAGACAAAAGGTTGTTGCAGGTAGTCTGGCTATTGGAGGCAAGTATATTGGAATCTATGGCACCGGAGCACCTGCTGGGTGGAACATTATAGGCTCGACCGATTTCACTTTCACCAATGAAAAATCGATTAATCAACTTCCATCTATAAATCAAGAAATAAAATTTCGATTTGAAAACTGAATTAGTTTCGATAGAAAAATATAGTGAACTGTGTCTAGAAGTCAGCAAAGAAACCCCTCAAGGATTATTTTATGGGTATCCTGTTGGCGGCGCTTTAGATCAAATATCTGCCAAACCCCTAATGGATTGTTTAAGTGATGATGCAGTTATTTATGAGGTAAGTTTTAGAGCGGCGGAAATAAAAATAAAACAAGCTAGCTGGCTTGTAATTTCAGGTGCTGTTATGGATTGGACCATTGATGGGGATTCAGTTTCAAATGGGAAAATAGTAAAAGTAAAAGCTGGTCAAACATTGAAAGGATCTTATGCAAAAGATGGATTTCGATCCTATGTAGGAATAGATTTGCGAAAGCCAAAAAAAGAGCTTCAGACAAAAAGGATAAATATATTCAAGGAACTAGAAATCTGGAGAGGTCCGGAATGGAATTTATTGGATCAAGAATGTAAAATGACTTTGATGCACTATCAAGCATCAATAAGTTCTGAATCGGATCGACAAGGCTGCTACCTAAAAGGTGAAAAATTAATATTAAAGGAAGCTTTCCCACAGAAAAGTATGTGTACTTTTCCTGGTGTAATCCAACTATTACCCAGTGGTGAATTAGTTATCCTTTTGAATGATGGTCAGAATACCGGAGGTTACCCAAGGGTGGCCTTCCTTAAAAAATATGAAATTTCAAAATTAAGTCAACTGAGACCAGGATCTCAGTTGACTTTAAATTTGAATCTTAAATCTTAATAAATCTTTGTGCAGCAGATTGACCTTCTACGGTCAATCTTATGAAGTAAACACCTGCATCTAAATTGCTGATGTCTTTTGTTATGTTTATATCTTTTACATCGTAATTTTCATTAATCACAACTCTACCTTGAACATCTATCCACTCAACCAAAACTTTTGATTTTTGACTTAAGCTTATATTGAAAGTCTGCAAATCAGAAACAGGGTTTGGTGATATTGTAAGATCATTGAGTAACTCTAAATCATGAATAGAAGTTGAGGCCATTACTTCGAATGTTGAAGTTGATTCGCATCCCTTTTCATCTATAGCGACTACGGCGTAAAAGCCTGCTTCTAGTCCTGAGATTGAAGGACCAGTCATTCCATTGTCCCATTCATAGGTAAAGTTTCCATTTCCACCAGAGGTGAGTAAATCGATTGAGCCATTTGCTTCTCCATTGGTTGCATCACCGATGGTCGCCTCAATACTAATCGCATCTGGTTCTGACACTTGATATATTCCATCAAATACAGATCCTGCTGCATCTATAATTGCTATTGGATAAGTACCAGCAGGTAGATTCTCAAGATCAGGCATTGTTCCCAAGCCATTCCAATCAATTTCATATGGAGGTATTCCTCCTTCAATGTTTATACTGATGCTTCCATCAGTACCTGCGTTGCAGGTAACATTCGAAACTGAAGTAGTTAATAATATTGGGAAAGCCGCGGCTACGTCTTTACATCTGGTATTAATCCCGCAGTTATTACTAACCGTTAAACAAACCGTATATATCCCTACTTCCTCATATGTATGCGTTGGGTTCTGTTCTGAAGAGGTATTTCCATCTCCAAAATCCCAAGCGTATGATGAAATGTTTTGGCCAGAAGATTGATCAATGAAGCTAACTTCAAGGTCCACATTGGATTCACTAAAATTTGGACTCGCAAATGAATCAGAATCTTGATCTACCTCGATTGTGGTTTCTGTAACACACCCAAAAGGAGAAGTCACAACCACAGTCCAAACACCTCCAATACTTACAGAAATATCTTCATCTGTACTGTAGGCAATTCCATCCGGAGAAATCCAACTGAATGTATTGTCCGGATGATCCGTAGATAAATCAAGATATGCATTTGGATTATCACAATCTAAAATATTGGTTGGTGCTATGCTTGCCATTGGATCATCGAATTGCTGTATAGAAGCTGTTGTACTACTAAGGCATCCACTAGCATTTGCTACTTCAACACTTACATCCGAATTACTATTCACCTCGATGCAAGAAGCATCTCCTGAAGCTACCCCATCAACAAACCATTCATACATATGACCCATCACTTGCGGCACACAAAGTGTTGTGGTTCCTCCTTCACAAAATCCAAAGTCTCCACTAATGGAGGAATCTGGAGTTGGTAAGGCTGAAATGGCAAATAGCGATGAAGCACTGCATCCTTCTGTATTAGTTATAATTAATTCTAAATCTATTGTTTGAGAAAGCGTCACACATTCCGTCATGCTTAGTACCTGGCCATTTGAAACCCATTGGGCAGTTTCTCCCGGCTGTAAGGTGGCACAAATACTTGTTGAACCTCCTTCGCAGAACGACATTTCACCTTGAACAGCAGCAGCTGGCAGTGCACTTTGAATGGTAGCTACCGTTTGAGTTGAGCTACAACCACTAGATGGATTTGTTACTTGAACTGAAATATTACTTGATGTATTTACTGAAATACAATCACTGTTTCCTCCTGCAACTCCATCGACAAGCCAAGAAATTGAGACTGCCGGATCCGAAGGGACACATAAGGTAGTTGTTGCACCTTCACAGAAGCTCGTATTTCCAGATATGGTACTGTTTGGCAAAGCAGTATCAGCAGGAACGATAATTTCGGTTGCTGTCGAACAACCATTGGTTGGGTCTGTTGCAGTGAGTATGTAACTACCCCCTGCGCTTACTACTGCAGTGCCTGTTGTCATTCCAGAAACAAGCACTCCGTTGGTCGTGGACCATTGGTAAGATAAATTTGGATTCGTACTTGAACTGGTCAAGGTAGCCGTAGATGTTAAACAATTTATGGCATTGGAATATCCTAAAGAGACACTTGGAGTCGTTGTATTTTCAGATACCGTTGCCATTACGGTAGAGCTACACCCTGAGTCATCATCCAAAACGACTAATGTATAAGTTCCTCCTAATGTTACGGTGAGGTCTTGATCATTACCTACAATATTCAGGCTTGAATCATACCAAGTATAACTAATATTTGAGCCGGTTGCTGATCCATCACTGCTTATAACAACAGCCGGAGCAAGACAGGTTATGGTATTACTGGCAACTGCAGAAGCAGCAGGTCCTGGTATTTCAAATATTTCAAATTCATCTGTTATTTGGCAACCTTCAGAATCTTCTATGGTAACATAGTAGTATCCTGGATCAAGGGTAATATCGTTATTAGGAGAAGTAAAATCCTCGAATATGTAACTAAAAGGAGGAGCTCCTCCTTCTGGCTCGAAGGATACCTGCCCAACATTACCACAAAGTGCGTCGTATACAATTGTTTCAACTTCAATTTCTTCTGGTTCATCAATAAAATAGGTTTCCTCCTCGGTACAGCCTGTACCGTTGTCTGTTACTGTGACAATATAAGTATCCGCTACAAGATCCGACAAAATAGGTCCTGTTGAACCATCGCTCCAATCGTAGTTAAAGTCCCCTGTTCCGCCAACAGCTTCGGCATTTATAAAACCAGTTGCATCTCCATAGCAAATAACATTTGATTCTTCGATGGTGTAAATTTCGATAGGAGCTAATCCATTCACCTCAATCGGTCCTAATACAAAATCAAAATTATTCTCGTCAGTCAAGGTCACATAATAGTCACCAGGAATAACTTCATACAAGTCTTCTGTTGTTGCGCCATTGCTCCATTCAAAGTCAATATCGCCTTCTCCGCCAACAGGTGTAATATCAATATCATATAAACAGCCATTGTCTATCACCTCATATTCAGATAAAACCATCTGGAAAGATCCTGCTAGATAACTTTCCCAGGTGCTAGATCCAGCTTGACCAATTTCGTATATCTGACCATTGGGTGCAACTCCGTAAACTGTGGGCCAATAACCTATGGCATAGTCACTAGCAACTGCGTTTGCATCGCCAGAATTTGGATTTAAAATTGGGTAATTCACCCCTGCAGTCCAATCACCAAGCGTACCCCCAGTGCATGTGGAGGCGCCATAAATACAATCTTCTGATGTACTCCCATCAGCTTCTACCATAAATACCATGGCTTGATTTGTTCCACCTGGACCTAAATTATTATAGACATCTTCTAATGTCCCTCCTTGATGATATGACCAACAAGGTGGACACCCTGTGGCACTAAAATCTAGAACAACAGATTTACCGTCATCTAAATAATCATACAATGTATAGGTACCACCATCAGTTGCAGGCAAAGTAAAGTCCGGGGCATAAGAACCGTCAGACAATTGCGCAAAATTTGGGGCTGGCAATATGAATAGTAGAATAATTGGAAGACAAAGCGCGAGAGAATTTTTCATTTTGTTGAGGATTGATTTAAAATGATTGCTTCTAAATTAATGAAACAATATCAATTTCTTCAATCAAATGACAACTATAAATGAAAAAGTAAGTGATTGTGCAAAGTAAATAAGTCCAGCTAGAGCTATGGATATCATATAATTATAAATCTAATTAAGCCTAATATAAACTTTCAAAACGTTCTATACTCACTCCTTCATCAATAGAATTTAGACCAAGTAAGTGATTAATAAACTGCTCTACAAACAAGGGAGCTAAAGAGGAGCCTTTGGTTCCTAACCCATTAAAGATGTGTACATTTTTATATTTAGGATGTGTCCCTAGCAATGGTCTCCTTCCCTTTACAGCTGGTCTAACAGCCGCTTGGTGAGAGACAATTTGAGGTTTCTGAACAATCATTGATTGCATATCTATAAGCCATTTTTCCTTGAATCCAAGAGTCGGCTCTTCGTTTAACTCCTCCCATTCATAACTTCCTCCCGACCAGAATTGTCCATCCATCGGTATAATAAACTGCTTGTGACGTAAGATTTTTTTACTTTGAAAGTTATCCAAAACAAATTTAATTGCCTCTCCTTTTGCTGGTTGAAAAGGCAAATAATTAAAAAAGGGATTATGGATTGCTCTAGCACCATCGCAAAAAATAACATGCGTCGCAGATATGCCTTTATAGCCTACAAAATGATCGCTAAGCTCAATACTTGAGTATTTAAAATCTTCCGTGGTTAAACTTTTCTCTCCTGATAATACATTTGCGAAAGCGCTAATCAATAATTCTAAATTAACTCTATATCCAGATAACTCACCTACCCCATGAAATTGATGCAACAAATCTTGATAGGCTTCAATATCTGCTGATTCTTGAATGTACTTTTCTGCAACGCCTTTCATGATTAAATCATCCCAATACCTTTCTGATTTCTGGTCAAAAATAATTCTGAGGATGTTCTGCTGTACAAGTAAATCGACACCTAATTCTTGTCCAAGCTCCGTGTAAGTTTTAATCGAAGCTGGAATTAATTCATCAATGCGCCAGCTCTTTACATACTTCCGTCCCGTTACTGGATTAATTAAACCTGCAGCTATTTTTGAAGCACTATTTTTATGCGCATTATCAATGACATGAATGGACTTACCGTGCTTTCGCAAATGATGGGCCACTAAGGTACCTGCTAATCCTTGACCTATAATTAGATAATCTACGGTCATTCCTCCATGTTAGATATTTCTTCTCTTTTGGCCTTAGTCAAAGTCTTATACACCAATTCATAGGAGTGACTGATCAATTCATGCAAAAGTTTGCGCGATAAAGAACCATCCAAAATCACTGTATTCCAGTGTTTTTTATTCATATGAAATCCAGGAATAATGGCGGGATATTCTTCTCTTAATTGAATCGCTTTTTCAGGGTTACATTTTATATTAATGCGTAACTCTTCAGAATCTGTAGGGATTATTATAAAGATCTTGCCTCCCACTTTATAAGTCAATGTTACTTCATCAAAAGGGAAATCTTCAGTGCTTGCCTTAAACTTCACACAGTATTCGATAAGTTCTCCAAGGTCCATTAGCGATGTAGTTGACGGTTATACCATTCTTGGTATTGAGCACTATGAACTTTATTTTGTTCAGAGTATGATTTAGCGTACATATCCTTCGCCTCTCTTTGTCTGAGTGCTTCATAAATAGAAACTGCACATGCGACAGAAATATTAAGGCTTTGCACCATCCCGTGCATTGGAATCAGATAATTACCATCGCAAAGGCCTAATGATTCTTTCGAGATTCCATCATGTTCATTTCCAAATAATAGTGCTACTGAAGAACAAAGGTCTAAAGAATGTAGACTCACACTTTCTTTAGCCATATGTGTTGCATAAATGAAATTATAGTTTTCACGAATGGCTGCAAAGCAGGTTTCTCTTGATTCGAAATATCTGACACTTACCCATTTAGAAGCTCCAGAAGCACTCTTTCCTCCTTTCACTTTTCTCTTCTGTAACTTCTCTTCGGTGTACAAGACGAAGATTTCGTGAATCCCTACTGCATCGCAAGTCCTAAGCACAGCGCCAATATTATGTGGATCGTGGACATTCTCTAATACAATGGTTAAATCTCTCTGCCGTTTGGCAATGACTTCTTTAAATCGACTTTCCCTTTTTTCTGTCAGAATCATTCTAATTTCTAATTAAACGATCTCTTTCAAAAGAAATAATGTCAAGTTTTCTGTTTTCGAAGTAGTTAATATTATTGAAATTATCCAACCGTTCCTCACTCGTTAACATGACCTTCTGAACATCAAAACTGGTCTGTAGGTAACGATCTCTATCTTGATCCAATGTAAATTGAAAAGTTTTTCCATCCTTCATCAAGTTACGACCGATGAATAACATCATGTCATACCCATCCAATGCGTCATTTACTGGCAAGGCATTAAAGCGATTGAAATAACTTGAGCGAAAAGACCTTACTTTTGGATCAGTTCTATCAACCCACTTTGCTCTGGCTACTTTAATGCTTAGATTCTGAAAATAATCAAAACTAATTCTGTCTGAGTCAATCATAATCGGCATACCATAAACAACCACTGAATGATCGGTTTTCTCAATGGCCAATTTTCGTAGGCAATCATATAAAAATCCTTCATCTTCACTGGACCATTGTGGTAAGATGAAAACACTTGTATTATCTTCTAAAAATAATTCATCATAGGTGAGTGCTTCGTTATCAAGTGAGTCTACCTCTATTAAGTACTCATTCAATGATTTTTGACCTTTCGGCAAATTTTGCTCCGCATTGGCCAATTTTTGAAAATACCCTATCCTCCCTTTATCTCTTTTATCCGGACGTCCTAACAAAAATATTTGATCAGGATTATATTTACTTAAAGCATCTTTTAAAATTGCTTCATAGTAAGCCGTTTGATTTGGCCGAAGTTGAACATGATATGGATTATCAGAGGTGATTTTTGAACTAGCTTGCCAAGGAGAAATATTTACGATTTCATTTTTTTTACAAAAGTCAGCAGCAGTTTTCAGTCGATTTCTGCTATAGGGGCCTATTACAACGTCGTAATCTGCGCACTCATTGAGCTTTGCCTCAAAGTTATCGGAGTCAGAATCGTAAACATTGACATATAAACTTGCGCCTTCCTTTTCAAGGTCATCCAAAGCCATCTTAACTCCATTGTAATAATTTGCAAACCGATTTTCACTACTCCCATTCTTTAAAAAGTCATTTGGATTATAATTATTGGTACTAAAAGGAAGAAAGAGCGCAATTTTATATTGGTCTTTTAATTCTAAGGGTTGATCGGTCATTCTAGAAATTTCGTTTTCTAAAATTTCTTCGGTCCATTGAATTGTATCAACTTTTGACCTTGCCTTAGTTGTATTATTTGTGATAACTCTTGTTGATCTATTATCAACTAAGTTTTTCTTTGGCTTACAAGAAAACAAAAGCAAGCTCAAGAGGATAAGAACAAAGGCAAATTTATTCCCACTCAATGGTAGATGGCGGTTTTGTACTAATATCATAAACGACTCTGTTTATTCCTTTTACTTTATTAATTATATCATTAGATATTTTAGCTAGTAGGCTGTGTGGAAGTTCTGCCCAAGTGGCCGTCATCCCATCCAAGGAAACGACAGCTCTTAATGCACATGTAAGTTCATAGGTTCGTTCATCGCCCATTACTCCAACGGATTTAACAGGCAACAATATTGCTCCAGCCTGCCAAACCTTATCATAGTATCCACTTTCTTTCAAGTGATTAATGAATATCGCGTCTGCTTCTTGAGTAAGAGCTACTTTATCTCTTGTAATTTCTCCTAGAATCCTGATAGCCAGCCCAGGCCCTGGAAATGGATGTCTTTCAATCAACTCCTTACGCATTCCTAAGGTACGACCCACCTTTCTAACCTCGTCTTTAAAAAGCATCCTTAAAGGCTCAACCAAACTCAGGTTTAACTTTTCAGGTAGTCCTCCAACATTGTGGTGAGATTTAATGGTCACGGATGGTCCAACTACAGATAATGATTCAATGACATCTGGATAGATCGTTCCTTGACCCAAGAACACTGCATCTTCAATTTTATCTGCTTCTGAGGAGAAGACTTCAATAAAAACTCTACCTATGATTTTCCGTTTTTGCTCCGGATCACTAACACCTTCAAGTTCTGAAAGAAATGCATCAGATGCATCAATTCCCTTTAATTGAAGATTCAAGTGTTCGTATGAGTTTATGACCTCTTGGAATTCATTTTTACGCAAAAGACCATTATTCAAAAATATACAAGTCAATTGGTCTCCGATCGCCTGATGAATTAATACAGCTGCAACAGATGAATCAACACCACCGGATAAACCCATGATGACTTTTTTATTTCCTACCTGTTCACGGATTTCTTTGACTGTTTTTTCAATGAAAGATTGCGAGTTCCAATCTGGCTCACATTGACAATATTTAATGACAAAGTTTTCTAGTATCTTTTTTCCTTGAATGGTGTGAGTTACTTCCGGATGAAATTGAACTCCTAGAATTTTCTTGTCAAAAGCTCCTTCCTTACTTTCAAAAGCCGCCACTGGAATATCATTTGTTTTGGCGATGACATCAAACTGATCTGCTGGCGTTTCAATGCTATCACCATGCGACATCCATATTTGAGTACCCATATCAACCTCCGATAAGAAATCGGAACTGTTTGTAAGATTTAATTCAGCAGGCCCATATTCTCTTTTGTCAGACTTAGCAACCACTCCACCAAAATATTGCGTGAGATATTGAGCCCCATAGCAAATACCAAGAATTGGCTTTTTATTTACTATTTTATCTAGCTCTGGATGTAATGCATTCTCTGCCGTGACGCTGAATGGGCTTCCAGACAAGATAATTCCTTTCAAGTATGGGTCGTCCAGATCAGGCACCCTATTAAATGGGATGATCTCCGCATATACATTTAATTCTCGAACTCTCCGAGCTATAAGCTGTGTGTACTGTGATCCAAAATCTAGGACAGCAATGTAATTTACCATAGCGCATAAAATTAAGTTTTTTTCTCAAGTGTAGGACAATACTTTAATAAAACTAATCCCATAATTCTTAAGGCCCTGTGGTTATAATAGTCCTTAATTTAATAGATATCTTTGTAGAGATGAAAGGAAATAGTTTTGGATCGATATTTAGGATAACCACATTTGGTGAATCTCACGGCAAGGCTCTAGGAGTAATCATTGATGGATGCCCTGCTGGACTTGAGATAGATGAGAATTTTATTAACCACGAACTTGCGAGAAGGAGACCTGGCCAATCTGCGATTGTTACCCAAAGAAAAGAGCCTGATCAGGTCCAAATTCTTTCTGGAGTGTTCAATAATGTGAGTATTGGGACACCAATTTCGCTCTTGATTGAAAACAAAAACCAAAAATCCAAAGACTACAGCCATATTTCAGAGAAATTCAGACCAAGTCATGCTGATTATACCTACCAAGAGAAATATGGCTTAAGAGATTACCGTGGAGGAGGAAGGTCTTCAGCGAGAGAAACCGTGGCTAGAGTTGCTGCAGGTGCCATCGCTAAATTATTACTAAAGCAAATAGGGATAGAAATTACAGCCTACGTCTGCCAAGTAGGGCATTTGACTTGGGAAGGTGAGCTATCATTAGATAATATAAAAGAGATAGAAAAAAATCCTGTACGATGTCCAGATCCGAACCTTGCAGTAGAGATGGAAACCTTGATCAAAGAAATAAAGAAGCAAGGCGATACAGTCGGAGGTGTAATAAAATGTACCATCAATAACGTGCCGGTCGGATTAGGAGAACCGGTGTTTGATAAACTACATGCTGATCTGGGTAAGGCGATGTTGAGTATTAACGCTTGTAAAGGATTTGAATACGGATCGGGCTTCGAAGGAACGAAGATGCGCGGTTCAGAGCACAATGACCAATTCACAATTAAGGAAGGAAGCGTATCGACAGGAACAAATCATTCTGGCGGGATTCAAGGAGGAATAAGCAATGGAATGCCTATTAACTTTAAAGTCGCTTTCAAGCCAGTGGCCACTATAATGAGAGACCAAGAATCAATCGATGAACAACATCAAAAAACCATTGTTTCAGGAAAAGGCAGACACGATCCTTGTGTAGTTCCTCGAGCGGTTCCGATTGTTGAAGCTATGGCAGCTTTAGTACTCGCAGATCACTACTTTAGAAATAAGACTAGCAAAATCTAATTGCTATTCCCTTTTAAATTAAGATCTGTTTCAATCTGCCTTTTCAGTACATCTTTGAACTCAGCAAGAGTACCAAACTCTTTACGATATCTGATCCCTGCTCCAAATTGATTTTCCCTTACTTGTTCGGCAAAATCGATGTCGTTTTTACTAAAGAATTTTAGCTTTAAACGCCCATCTTGCGTTAAGGAATATTCCAAACCAAAATCATAATAAGCATAGTTGTCATTCCCTAAAAAATCATCTTGCCTAACATAATTAGTTCCTAAATCCGCGGACCAACGATCATTCTTAAATCTAGGTTTAATAATCACCTCAACCTCATCTGGTAAGACAGTAGCATTCGTCACTGTGTAATCATTATTCTTACTAAATCCAATCTGGAAATCGAGACCAGAAATTAAACCATTGTCAATTAGTGCTTCTTCAACAAGCCCTGAAAGCAAAAATGACAATTGGTTGGTTGCAAATTCACTTAGCGTATTATAACCTGTCTGAATTAAATTATTCTGCGTGATAGAATTCAATGGATTGTCACTAGGCAAGAAAGAACCAAAAATCAAAAGTCCGGCAACTTGATCATTAAGGTCAGTTGGATTTGACCTAAGCGTTCTCATCTTACTATCAGCATATGACTTTAGCTCTCCTTGAAGTTCTGGAAAAGCAATATCAAAGTTTATATCCGGACTGTAAAGTGATCCTCCAATATCTAGTAATAAGGAAACATCTGTTTTTCTATTCGCTTCTTTTTGGATGTCCTCTAGACCTGTTGTCAAGTACTCGGCTAAAAACACATCAACACCGGTCCGCAAGCCTGAATAAACTGCTTTGAAATCTAAGGCTGCATTTAATGGATCACCGGTCCAGGTTATGGTACCTCCTCGCTGAACTTGAAAAGGTTTAGCCAATAATCCCATGGCTGTAAAAAGGTAATCGCCCTCTTCTACAACATACTGACCAAAAATATCAAAAGCTCCTGTTCGTTCGATGTTGATTCTAAGGTTACTTGTACCCCTGCCCTTAATAACATCATTTAATTGTTCGTCAAAGATGATGTTAATCATGGCTTCAGGAGTAATGGTCAAATTCATTTCAATATTAACCCCTTCCAGAATTGAATTATCATCTGTCAATTCATCTTGAACTTCCAGTAAAGTACCGGACTCTACAAAATGTATAAAACTCTCATCATAGTTTTCTACCGTTGCTTGGACTGGAATACTAAGATTTGAACCAAGTCCTGTTGTAGCAGTAATATTAATTTGCGCAAGCTCAAAAGGCCCACTAAAGTCAACACTTGCGCTTCCTATACCAGTCCCATAATAAGAGGGATTATCCTTCTTGTCTGTATCTAATAATAAAAAACGATCAGAGGATATATTTAATCCCATAATGGCATCGGTAAGATAGGTGTGATACAATCCACCTGTGAGAACAGCCTCATTTCCTAGCCTATCTTTAATTATTCCACCCGTTACATCGATTACCTTTTCATTGATTCTTACTTCCTGTTGATCAAAGAAAATTTTATTGCCTATGTAATCAACTCTTACTGCTCCGTCATGCATTATTGCTCTTCCAAGAAGTCTCGGTTCTTGAAGGGTTCCTTTTACTTGGCAACTTAAATCAAAGTGCCCTTGTGTTTCAGATATACCTTCCAATATTAAATGCCTAAAAAAGCTCAATTTAAAATTGTCAGCTGTGAGTAAACCGTCAATACTTTGATCTCTATTATTAACGAAACCATCAAAGACTACCATTTGATCATCTTCTGATCGAATGAGATTTAGATCAATTTTTGTTTTATCATCAGACATATCTTCAACCAACAAATTGAGTGCTCCGTAGGCCTCGTCATTGAAAATTAATTCAGGAATTACAAAACTTCCTTGAATCGTAGGTTTATCAAAAATTTTCAGCACTTGAAAATTTATAAAACTCTCGCCGAAGAAGGTAAATTTTGGATTATCAACCAATGGGTTTATAAGAGAAATATCTACATCCGCTAAATGAAAAATTAGGTCTTCACTATTCCGACTTTTCAGCTCAACTCTTCTTTTCCCATCCGTAAGAGCAAAATCTGAAATATCAATTTTCTTTTTACCTAGTTTGATAGAATTCTTAGGATTAAATGCCCAATTAGTTCCTAGCATATCCCAATCATTCTCCTCCATCTTCACCACTAATTCATCTCCCTGAGGAAAAGCTTTAATTAATGTTTTTATTCGACCTACCGTATCCAAGAGATCACCTGAATCAAAAGCAACTGTAATGATATCATCTTTCATAGTTGCATCAAGATCAACCCCATTATGGACATTATCATTTATTAATAAATCTTTTGTATCTGTTGTGAAATTAAACTCGTTCAACTTTGAATTGAGTAAGGAATTGAAACCTAAAACCTTAAACTTTTTAAAAGAAATTGAATCCGCATTTGATGACAAATCAATGATCGCATTGGTGGCGTCAACATTTCCATTCAAGACCAAATTATCAATACTTAAATCCTGAGTTTCAAAGAAATTCAACAAAGGGTCTCCGTCAATAATCTCTATGTCTACTTTGAACTTTTGAGTGTTTTGTATTTGGGCATCTTTAAGTCCAAGGTATTCTGCCCAGTCCGGATATTTTTCATATACAAGTGCTTGGACATCATTACCTAAAGAAGCCAAATTAAATTGTCCGTATAGTTCCGCATAAAATGATTCCGAATCAATGATTAAGTCTCTACCAGAATTAGCTATTGGCTCAGAACTTATTTCTAACTCTTTGAATATACTCTGCTTGTCAGAACGGTTAATAATTAAATCTTTAAATATTGCCTGACCAATAAAATCATCAATGTTACTTCCTTCAATACTTACATCCATATCCCCAGATAATGAGATGGTATCTTGAGATAAGTTCAATTCCCAAAGGTCTAAATTATTTATATTGGTAGTAAAGTCACCAACGATTTTATTGTCAACTAAAAGAAAATTTCCATCAAAATCTAGATCCGCTGAAGGATCTTTCAAGGTAAATTTTCCATCAAATTGATTTTTTTCCAACTTACCATTGAGAATTAAATCATTGTATTGATAGCCTCTAAAACTGAAATCCTGAACGGATGCTTCTAAATCAGCATTGGCTGTATTGAATACCAATCCTGATCCATTCTTAACTGCTGCCTTTAAGGTTAGTTTTTCAAATTCTGAGTTCCCACTCCATCTTGCTAAATCAAATTTCTGCAGATCAATTTCTCCCGAATATTTTGCCTTATCTCTTCCATCTTCGAGATCTAATTGCATATCTAAATCTACCTTACCTAAATCAGTTTTTAGATTTCCGTAGGCTACCAAATTATAAATTAGACCATCAAATCTTCCATTGAAATCAATTTTACCAAGTTTATAAAAATTTTCAGGGGGCCGAAAATTCGGAATGATTTGGGCTAAAGAAGACATAGATGTCTGCATTCGATCTACCTCAATACTAAAGGTCGACTTCACCGGTTCAGTAATATTTCTAATTCTCACTTTTCCATTAAACAGTACCTTATCTGAAATTCGAAGGGTTAGATCTTTAGTAAAGAAATTATTAACCCTTCCTTTTACTTGCCCATCAATATAGATGTGTTCACCTAAATTTTTATTGATTAACCCTGAGGCACTCATCCCTGGAACTAAATATGATAACTCTTCAACATTTAGTATTGATTTTTCAAACTGGATATCAAGCAGAACCTTATCCTCAAAAGTTTTAAAATCTTCCAAGGATCGGAATTTGATTTGATTTTTAGACTTAATCGAACTGTTGTCTGTCAATAAGTAAAAATCAGCTATCTCAATTTCTTTTTCGCTCAAGGCAAATGAAGAAGAAGAGACATTTTTTAAATCAATTTTCTCATCCAAAATACCAGACAAATTATTCAGGATAAAGCTTGAATTTTGTATTCCTGAAAAGTTGATCTTTTCAACATCAAGATTCAGATTGTCTATGCGAAGGTTGTTTAAATCTAGCTCCCGTTTCCCAGTCAAGGAGGAAATATTTTTAGTCCAAACTTGACCATCAACAATATTGAGTTTATCGATGAATACCTTTGGAAAAATCAATTCTATTTTTTTATTCAGTCCTTCAGAAAGATTTTCCGTTATCTCTGCATTTTCACTTTTTAACTCTGGTTGAGTTTCCTCTTGATTTCCGGTGATTAACTCTATAGTTGGATTTCTTAATTCAACAGATTTGGTATGAAAAAATAATGAATCTAGATTTAATGAGTCAATAAATATTTTACCATACTCTAAAGAAATTGATTGCTCAAGACTCGATGTTTTATTCCGATATCGTACATTCTCTAGTTCAATAGAATTCAACTGCAGGAAAAATGTTGATGGGTCACCCTCTGGAGTTCCGGATTCCACCTCATTTTTCGAGCTTTTAAAAAGCTTTTGCCAATTTGAATATTCAGCATTACTCTTGGTATCAACATTAATGAAAATATCTTTTAGATAAATATCATTTAAATAAAGCTTGTTATTGATTAGGCTGTAGAGATTGTTGCTGAGTGAGCTACACAATTGGGAGCCAATCATCAAAGTATCACCATTTTCTTCCAGCACAGCTACATCCCAAATTTTCACTCCCCTGTAAATATCTAAGGATACGCTATCAATAGAAATGTTGGCATCTAACCTTTCAGAAAGTCTACTAGAGATTTTATCTACTGCCCAATTTTGGAATTTAGGTTTGGAAAAGACATAGGAAGATATGGCCATTATGAATATAATGATTGCAATAGTCCACAGTAGCCAAAGGAAGACCCTTGACAATTTAAATGAAGATTTCTTATCCAAATCTGATAATGCTTACTTCTATAACATTGTAAAGTTCGCAAACTAATGGATGAGAAAAGAATTTAACCAATTCTTAATTTTTCATTCCCTCAATTGCTCATGAAGCTTAATTGCTTGTTTGGCTTCCAAAACATCATGTACTCGCAAAATATTTGCTCCATTTTGCAAGGCTATTAAATGAAGAGCAGTCGTAGCTGGTAGGGCCTCATCGGACTCTATACCTAGAAGTTTAGTAATCATTGACTTTCTACTTATGCCGGCCAAAACTGGTTTATTCAGAATCTGAAATACCTCTAACTGTTTCAATAACACGTAATTATGCTCAATAGTCTTTCCAAACCCAAAGCCGGGATCAACAATGACCTTATGAATACCTTTATCTCTTAATATTTTTAGTTTGGCTTTGAGGAACTCAAAAACTTCTAAGACTACATCTTGATAATTAGGGTCATTTTGCATGGTTTGAGGAGAGTTCTGCATGTGCATCAAACAATAATAAGCGTTATGCTTATCGACAGCTTCAAGGATACTTATATCATGTTGAAAACCAGAGATATCATTGATCATATCTATCCCTATATCTAAGGCTTGATGTGCCACAGAACCATGATAAGTATCAACTGAAATTGGCACGCTTGGGTATTCTTTTCGCAGTTCAACTAAGATCTCTTTCATCCGCTCCCATTCTTCATGAGGCCCAATGTTTTCGGCACCGGGCCTACTTGACATGGCTCCAACATCGATAATATCAGCTCCGTCATTTATCATTTTTTCAGCCAGATTTAAAGCGGCTGTTACGCTGTTTATTCTTGATTCAGAATAAAATGAATCAGGAGTACAATTTATAATACCCATCACTTGGGGTGCCAAAAAGTTAATTATGTTATTCATACAGAATGAAATGTAAGAAATTTTCCACATGTATTATCTAACATTATTTTACACCCATTTTTTAAAAGATTAGAATGATTATTGATTAACTTAGCCACAGGGACTTACACAACCCTCGATAAAACAATTATAACCAGTGAGCAGTCAGAAAATCTACGCATTCAATGCATTAGGATTGGTGTTGCTTGGAGTTTTTATTTCAGTGACTTTGTCCAGCTTTAACTCCAACGAATCATCGCACCAAAAAAACGAAGAAGAAGAGCAAATCTCGCATTTATACGGTTTTGAAAGCGATTCATACCATTTCGATACTTATAAGATTGAACCAAATTTATACTTAAGTGATATCCTTTTGTATGAAGGAATCAATTTCAAGAAAATTGTAGAGATAGAAAATAGCAGCAAGGAAATCTTCAGTACAAGAAATTTCAAAGCTGGAAAAAACTACACACTTGTTAGAAAAGAAGAATGTGGTGAGCCATTATGCCTAGTATATGAGCCAGATAAGTTCAGTTATGTTCAATATTTCTTCAATGACAAAGCAACCATACAACAAGTAAATAAACCTGTAGAAACTTGCATTGAGACCGCTTCGGGCATTATTGAAGGTTCCTTATGGGATGCAATGATTCAAAGTGGCTTATCCCCAGTACTCATTGATAAAATGGAAGATGCACTATCCTCAGCAGTAGATTTCTACCATACTCAGAAAGGAGATAAATTCTATTTAATGTATGAAGAACTTCATGTAGATGGAAAAAAAGCTGGTCATGGTGATGTTTTAGGTGCTAAATACACGAATGACAGAGGTGATCATTATGCCATTTACTTTGAGAATGAAAGATATGGCGGGCATTATGACCTAAAAGGTCATCCAACTAAAAGCCAATTTTTAAGAGCTCCAGTAAAGTACAGTAGAATTTCTTCTAGATACAACCTAAGAAGATTTCATCCAATTAAGAAAAGAAGAATTCCTCACCTAGGTACAGACTATGCAGCAGCTGGAGGTACTCCAATCTTTACGGTTTCAGATGGAGTCGTAGAAAAGGTTGCCTTCACAAGAAATAATGGGAAGTACGTAAAAATCAGACACGATAAAACATATCAAAGCCAATACCTTCATATGTCAGGTTTTGCTAAAGGCATAAAGAAAGGGGTTAGAGTAAAACAAGGACAGGTTATCGGATATGTTGGTAAAACTGGTCTAGCGACTGGTAACCATGTTTGCTTCAGATTTTGGAAGAATGGAAAACAAATAAACCATTTAAGAGAGAATTTCCCTCCTGCGGATCCATTACCAACGGAGCAATTACCTGAGTTTGAGCAAGCGAAAAATGACATTATGTCAATCCTTGTTGAAATTCCGGAACCGGCTAAATCAGTAAATAATCTACTTCTGGCGGAATAAGGAGTTTATCCTTTATCAAGTGTAAATCCAAAAGTTGAACCTTCTCCATAGGTAGACCTCACATTGATTGTTTGATCGTGAGCTTCAACAATGTGTTTTACAATGGATAGACCAAGACCTGACCCTCCCTGTTCCCTCGAACGACTATGGTCAACACGATAAAACCGATCATAAAGGTGCTTTAGATGTTCCTTTTGAATTCCAATGCCATCATCCGAAACTTCAATCAATATTTTATCTCCTAAGTAATGATGACTAATAGATGTTTCACCCTTTGCTCTTCCATATTTAATCGAATTCGTGATTAAATTAATGAGAACCTTTCGCACACTTTCAATATCCCCTTTCACCATTTTATTCAATTCAGGATTCTCTTCGAATATTAATTTGATTTCTTTTTCGTCAGCTTGTCCTTGAAGATCTTGAATAACCTCCTTAATTAACTTAGAAATGTCAAATTGAGTTTGTTGCAAAATTATTTTGCCATATTCTAATTTGTTGATTTGTTCTAAATCATTTACGATGGTTTCTAGTCTGTCTACATTTTTGGCGGCTCTTTCTAAATATTTTAGATTAATGTTTTCATCATAAATACCACCCTCCAATAAAGTGTGTATGTAACCCTGAATCGTAAAAATAGGTGTTTTCAATTCATGAGATATTACACCGACATATTGCTTTCGATAGTTTTCTAAAGACTTGATTGAACTGATTTCGTTTTTAGTATTTTCAACCCACTTAGAAACCTCATCTTGAACTTCATCAATAGATGTTGTATTTGAATTTACTTTTAATTCTTTTTGCTTGGAGTTCATCTTTCTGTCACTTATCAACTTGTAAATAAAATCAAGTTTCCTGGCCACAAATGATTCAAGAAAATATCGAATGACCATATGAACTAAAAAGAAAGAAAGAAAATGAAGACAGAATAGACCAAAAGTTAATTTATAGTTTCCAAAATCATGATTAAACACCAATAGGTAAACACAAAAAACACCAAGGTAAAGGCCTATTATCGTTAAGGTAAGATACCAACTCGTCTGTCTTATGGTTGTGTTTTCAAGCATGGATTAAAAATCAAACTTATAACCTACTCCTTTCATTGTTTTTATATAGTTCGGGCCAATCTTTTCTCTAAGTTTTCTAATGTGCACATCTATTGTGCGATCACCTACCATCACGCCCAGGCCCCAAACTTTGGCCAAAATCTCTTTTCTTTCAAAAACTTTTCCAGGCCTTGACGCCAAAAGTTTCAATAATTCGAATTCCTTTTTTGCTAAGTTAACTATGTCATCACTTAATGTTACTTCATAGTTTTCAAAGTTGATTTCAAGATCTCCAAATCTTTGAATCTTACCTGACTTTTTATTCAGTGTTGGGTGCCTTCTCAAAACAGCCTTGATTCTACTTATGAGAACCTGAGGTTTGATTGGCTTATTGATAAAATCATCTCCTCCAGCATCAAGTGCTCTTATCTGAGTGAATGATTCTGAACGTGCAGTCAAAAAGCAGATTAAAATATTTCCAGATTCAGGGAAGCCTCGTACTTTTTGACACAATTCTACCCCATCCATCCCAGGCATCATTATATCCAATAAGATTAAATCAGGTTTGAAGGTGTTTAAAAGATCAAGCGCGATAAAACCGTCTTTAGCAGTTTCAACTTCATATCCTTCTTTTGTTAAATTGTATTTAAGCAATTCAAGGATATCCTCTTCATCATCAACAATTAGAATGTTTGCTTTTTGCAGCATTGTTTAATTTTTCAAAAATTGAAATTACTTTTTGCTTTGCTCTTTATTTGCAGGTTGTGTGTTCTTGAGAATTACAATCACACTATCCATTATCAGCCCATACCTTTTGGAATCGTTTTCTAATTCTTTCAAGGTCACTTTCATTTCTTTCGCCTCAATCCCATGTAATTCCACAAATTGTCTATTCAGCTCGATGCGCATACTATCTCGATCCTGTTCTCTCAACCTTGACAACCAAATATCAATAAAATATAGATCGGCAATTTTATTAATTAGTGGGGCATCTTCGGGTTTTAGCTTATTTATTGAATCATCATCACCAGTACAACTAGAGAAGAGAATAAAACTAAGAACTATGAAAAAAATATTTTTCAATAGAACAACTTTTTAGGTAGGTAAATATTTAACAAGTTTACATTTTCTAAGGTTAAATCATTCCAACTTTCTGCATTCGTTTCAAAATGAGAGACTCCGCAGGTTGGGATATTTTCAAGATCAATCTTACCATAATGATTAACAAACAAAGTTATGAGTGGATTGTGTCCAACAAGTAAAACATTAAATATATCTGAATCTAATGATTTTAATATTTCAAAATAATCATCCACATCACCAAAATAAATATCTCTTCTGGTATCAAGTGCTTTTGTAGGTTGAAATTGACTGTAGAAATAACCAGCAGTCTTTTGAGCCCTAACTGCTGGACTAGCAATGACATAATCTATGTTCACGCCTAGATTTTCTTTGAGATATTCTGCCATTTTAGGCGCATCATGCTTGCCTCGCTTATTTAATGGACGCTCAATATCAGATAATCCAAGCTCAGACCAACTACTTTTGGCATGCCTAACAATAAAGAAATTTTTCATTTACGGTAAGTTATCGTGTATGCTACGAAATTATAACTATATTTATTAGTTACTACAAGAATGCGAGCAATACTAGAAAATATAGAACAAAATTCTGACGAAATACTTTGGGGTTTTGCGGAAGAATTGTATGAAAAACCTGACTTAATCCAGAAAATCCGGCAAATTAGTCGAACACTCTGGCATCTAGACTTACAGGTTGAAGGGAAAAAATTGGAAGTAGAGATATATCTAAAATCTCCAAAGCCAAAATTCACCTGTGAATGCCACAAATTTTTGATTGAAGGCGATTGTGAACACATCATCGTTGCACTATTGCGAATTAGAGACTTAGAACTTGAAAAAGAAGCCAAGGCTAAAAAGCAAAAGATTAAAAATGCAGCTCAAAAAGCTGAAAGAGCAAAATATAATGTCAATTCGATATTGGATAAATCCCATCCGGAAGAACTCAAGAGATTTGTAAAAACCTTTGCATCAAAGGATCCATCCTTTTTATTGGCGCTTAAGGTCCATTTTGCAAACAAAATTGATCTTGAAAATAATGATAAGAAATATAAGCATCTTTTAGATGCGGCCATTAAGCCAAAAAACTACAAGCACCCAAATCTAACAACAAAGGAAAAAAGGGATTTTTACAGGCTTGCAGAGAGTTTATCAAATCAAATTGAAGACTGCCTAATTTTAAAACAATACAGAGAAGCAAAGTATATTTCATTTCATGTATTAGACAAAATCTCTTACATCAAGAAAAACTACAAGTATACTCCTAGTCGATTACTTCCTGTAGAAGAAGACTTTATTGAAAGTATAAAATCACTTTTTGATAAAAAGATTGCCCCCGAACTACGAACAGAGTTAAACAGTGGACTATTTACACTGATTACCCGTTCCTATTACACCCCTAGTGAGGTTAATTTGATACGATCAATTCATAAAAATATTAGTCTAAACTCTGAAGAGGTTAAAACAATTATTGAAGCTTATGCACCCATTATTGTTTCTAAAGAACCGGTTCGAGTTAACTATCTTTTATGTCTACTTTATCTTAGAAATCTTGAACCAAAGTTAATAGATGATTTTGTTGATACAGTAAAGCTAGATACCGTTTCAGAAGCTCTTCATAAGTTATATCAATTGGAGGACATAGAACTTTTTCATGAATTAGTTAAAGATCTTCAACCAAAGGATAGACTTTCAAAAAATACAATCATCTTATCTACCAAACTATTTTTGTTTGATGAAAAATTTGATGAAGCTTTTGCGTTCATGGAATTACTGATTGAAAAATTCCAAGATTACACGATGATCACAAATCTTATCGTTCTTTCTACACCTACCTTATCAAAGACTAACATAAAGAAACTAGATAAGTTATTTGAAAACGCACCGATCAAGGATAAATTAAATCTACTAGAAGTAACTGATCGAATCAAGGAATTATCAGAAGAAATCAAAGAAGAGAAAGACCTTAGTTTAAGTTTTGAATACCTTGATTCGTTATCTGAGTTAGAAGAAGATGATTTATATGAATTATACTTGGAATTAGTTAAAGAACATCTGTCTACACATATTGGAAATTCTAGTAAAGAAGCTATTGAAGAAACCAATAGGCGACTTAAAAATGCAGGATTTACCAACTTATCAAGAAAGCTTACAACTACGATTAAAAAGGAGTTTAAGCACAGAAAAATATTAGCGGATATAAATTAGGTTGATGATCAAGGGATGCATTTTTGATTTAGATGGTGTAATTGTAGATACCGCGAAATTTCATTTTAAATCCTGGCAAGACATTGCCGTGCAATTGGGCGGGCAACTCAGTCTAGAGCAAAACGAAAAATTAAAAGGAGTCAGTAGAATGGGTTCTCTTGATTTTATTTTAAAGCTGAATAATATCTCCATATCAGAAGAGGAAAAAATAAAATTAGCTGCGCAGAAAAATGAGTGTTATCTCAAGTTAATTGAAAACATCGATCAGTCCGAAATGCTGCCAGGCATTTTAGATTTCATAAAGCAGCTAAAAAAAGAGAATTATAAAATTGGATTAGGTTCTGCCAGCAGAAATGCCATTACGATCCTTCAAAAACTAAAAATAGACCATTACTTTGAGGCTCAGATAGATGGCAATATGGTGACAAAATCTAAGCCTGACCCAGAGGTATTTTTAAAAGGTGCAAAAGGTCTAGAATTAGATCCTTCCGAATGCATTGTTTTTGAAGATTCGATTAAAGGAATAACTGCAGCAAATCAAGCAGGATTCATATCTGTAGGAGTTGGAGACAAGAACACCTTAACAGAAGCAACATATGTAATCGAAGGTTTTACAAATTTAAATCCAAATGATCTATTTAAAATCCTATCTAGAAATTAATGAAAAAGTATATCCAAATTGATCCTTGGAAAATCATTGAAAACAAATTCACTCCCGATAATAATAAGATAAGTGAAAGTCTCTTTTCACTTGGCAATGGAAAACTAGGACTGAGAGGAAACTTTGCTGAAAAATATAGTGGCGAAACATTGCAAGGGAGCTACTTGGCTGGAATATACTATCCTGATAAAACAAAGGTTGGTTGGTGGAAAAATGGATATCCTGAATATTTTGCCAAAGTATTAAACTCTTGCAATTGGATTGGTTTGAACATTATCCTTAATAAAAGTGAATTAGACCTAAACAACTGCGTGATTAAGGAATTTTCAAGACACCTCGATATGAAAGAAGGTGTTTTATATAGAAATTGTACCATCACAACAAAGGAAGGGATTACACTTAATATTAAAAGTGAACGGTTTTGTAGTATGAGTGATGATCATACCGCTGCATTAACCTATGAAATCGAAATCCTGAAAGGGCAAGGAACAATGGCTTTAAGTGCATACTTGGATTCTAACGTTGAAAACGAAGATTCAAACTACGATGAAAAGTTCTGGAATGAAATAAGTTTAAAAGAATTTTCGAAAGGAATTTACAATGAGGCAATAACCAAGAAAACAGGATTTCATGCAGCCCATGCTTGCATAAATGAAGTAAGCGTAAATAATGAACAGGTTGAGAGCATAAACACGACAAAGTCAGAAAAGTACATTTCCCAAAATTATGAACTTACCTTCGACAAAGGCTCGATGATTAAAATAACCAAGTACTTGGGCATCCACACAAGCTTTGACACACCCAACGACTTGGAATTGAGAACCACTGAATCTTGTCAAAGTATTTTTAATAAAACATTTGCGAAAGCGAAAGAAGAACATGTGGAAGCTTGGGCAAATAAATGGAATGAATGTGATGTAGAAATCAAAGGAGATGAAAGCGCACAACAAGGAATTAGGTTTAATATATTTCATTTACATCAGACGTATTCCGGAAAAGACTCACGATTAAACATTGGGCCAAAGGGCTTTACAGGTGAGAAATATGGTGGTAGCACATACTGGGATACCGAAGCATATTGTTTACCGTTTTACTTATCCACAGCAGATCAAGAAGTAGGTAGAAATCTATTAATCTATCGACACAATCAATTGCAGAAGGCGATTGAAAATGCAGAGAAACTTGGATTTGAAAATGGGGCGGCATTATACCCGATGGTAACAATTAATGGTGAAGAATGTCATAATGAATGGGAAATTACTTTCGAAGAAATCCATAGGAATGGGGCAATCGCTTATGCCATTTATGATTACATAAGATATACCGGTGATGAAAGTTACATGGCTGAATATGGAATAGATGTTCTTATTGCGATCAGCAGATTTTGGGCACAAAGGTTTAACTATTCAGAAGCCAAGAAACTGTATGTAATGCTAGGAGTTACTGGACCCAATGAATATGAAAATAATGTCAATAACAACTGGTATACAAATTACATTGCCAGATGGTGTTTACAATATTGTGTGAAGTCGATTGAAGGACTCAAAGATTCAAAAGAAGAAATACTTGCTAGGTCAAACTTTGACATCAAGGAATTAGAGCTTTGGAATAAAATCATAGAAAAGGTCTATCTACCAGAGGATAAAGAATTAGGTATCTTTTTACAACAAGATAATTTTTTAGATAAAGAACAAATCTTAGTAAAAGACCTTGACCCCAAACACCTACCTCTTAATCAAAAATGGTCATGGGATCGCATTCTAAGATCCGTTTTTATAAAGCAGGCAGACGTACTTCAAGGCATCTATTTTTTTGAGGAGGATTTTGACATGAAAGTCATAGAACAAAATTTTGACTTTTATGAACCAAGAACGGTTCATGAGTCATCTCTCTCACCATGCGTTCATGTAATCCTTGCTTCATTGTTGGGGAGAAAAGAAAAGGCCTATGAAATGTATTTAAGAACTTCAAGGCTAGATATTGATGATTACAATAACGATACGGAGGATGGTCTGCACATTACAAGTATGGCTGGAACATGGATGAGTATTGTGAAAGGTTTTGCAGGGATGAGGGTAAAAGATCAATGTTTATTTTTTAATCCACTATTACCTGACCATTGGAAAGAAGTATCCTTCAAAATAAAATACCGAAGGCAACTATTGAAAGTAAAAATTGACCAGAATAAATTATATTTATTAAATGAGTCTGCTCAACCAATGAGCGTTTATATAAAAGACAAAAAAGTAAAGCTACTTGAACATGAGAAAACAACTGTGCAATTATAGCCTAATCATAATTCTATTTTTAACGTTCGGATGCAAGAATGATAAACAACAGGTGCCTGTTGAAAATGAGGTAACTTCAGATATGGCTCAAATCAATTTGGCCAATAAAGAAATGGTTCCCCCTCCTCCGCAATTAACTGCTGGTTTCATGCCAACTTGGGTCAAAAATGCAGTGATTTATGAAGTAAACTTGAGACAATATACACCTGAGGGGACTATTGAAGCGTTCATGACACATCTCCCTAGACTTGCTAAAATGGAGATTGATGTTCTCTGGTTTATGCCAATATATCCTATCAGTAAAGCTAAGCGAAAAGGAACATTGGGGAGTTACTATGCCGTCGCCGACTACCGAGACGTCAATCCAGAACATGGTACCCTAGCTGATTTCAAGAAATTGGTTAGAAAAGCACACGAGTATAACATGAAGGTGATTCTGGATTGGGTACCGAATCATACTGGATGGGATCATCCTTGGATTACAAAACATCCTGAATATTATACGAAGAATGACAAAGGGGAAATTACTGATCCAATCGATCCATCTACTGGTAAAAGCTGGGGCTGGACTGATGTAGCCGATTTGGATTATAGTAATCCAGATATGAGAAAAGCCATGTTGGATGAAATGGAATTCTGGGTGAATGCCATGGGAGTTGATGGTTTCAGACAAGATGTCGCGCACGGTATCCCAATGGAATTTTGGGTTGAGTACCGACAAAGAATGGCCAAAAATAAAAACCTATTTCACTTGGCTGAAGCAGAAATTCCTGAACACAACAATAAAGAAATATTTCACGCAAGCTACGGATGGAGCTTTCATCATTTAATGAATGAAATTGCTCAAGGTAAAAAAGGAGCATCCGAAATTGTTAACTGGTACAAAAACGAAAGATCAAAATTCGTGAAAGGATTCCAGATGCACTTCACCTCTAACCATGATGAAAATTCGTGGGCCGGTACTGAGTTTGAACGTATGAAAGAACTAGTTAACGTAATGGCCGTTTTGACCTTTACTTTAGATGGAGCTCCATTAATTTATTCTGGTCAGGAGGAGCCATTAAAGAAGCAATTGGAATTTTTTGAAAAGGATTTAATTCCTTTCAAAAACTTTGAACGAGAAGAATTTTATAGAAAGTTGATCTTAAACAAACATAGAAATACTGCCCTATGGCATGGAGATCGATATGCCGTTGAACCGGAATTCATTAGAGCGGATGATGATGTTTTAGTTTTTCAAAAAGTCAAAGGAAATGATAAAGCCTTGGTGGTATTAAATTTTTCTGATCAAGTTCAAGAAGTCACCTTTCCTTTTGATATCGATCGAATGTTAGAAGTCATGCAAGGTCGAGAATTGGTCCTTAAGCAAGGAGATCCATTGCGTATAAAACCATTCGGCTACAGAATATATGCAGAACACAAGCACGACTAATGAAACAAAAATCAAAACAGAACTTCTGGGGAATTTGGAATCTTAGTTTTGGATTTTTAGGAATCCAATTTGGCTGGGGATTGCAGATGGGAAACATGAGTGCAATTTATGAATACCTAGGTGCCGAGCCCGATCAAATTCCTATGCTTTGGCTGGCAGCTCCATTGACTGGTTTGATCGTTCAACCCATTGTAGGATATTTATCCGATAAAACTTGGTCTCCTAGATTTGGACGACGAAAACCCTACTTTTTTGTTGGTGCCCTATTGGCTTCCATTATGCTTATTTTCATGCCGTATAGTTCTACTGTCTGGATGGCAGCGGGAATGTTGTGGATTTTAGATTCATCAATCAACATAAGTATGGAACCTTTTCGAGCGTATGTAGCTGACATACTCCCCAAAGAACAATACTCCAGAGGTTATACCATGCAAAGTTTTTTCATTGGATTAGGAGCCGTCTTATCCGCTGCATTACCTTGGTTCTTTCTCAATGTAATGGGTTATTCAGACGAGTCAATAAACGGCGCCATTCCTGCCTATGTAAAAATGAGTTTCTTAGTAGGTGGGATTGCTTTTTTCCTGGCAGTACTTTATACAATTTTTAAAACAACTGAGTATCCTCCAGAATATTATCATGAAGAAAATGAAGAACAATATGGATACTTTGAAGGCTTATCGAAGGCCTTTAAAACAATGCCTGAATCTTTTAAAAAATTAGCCCCAGTTCAATTTTTCACTTGGATGGGATTATTTCTCATGTGGTTTTACTTTACCGTTACCATTACCAAAACAGTTTTTGGAGCATCCGGGCCATCGGATCCTTCCTATAGCGAAGGGATTGTTTGGGGAAATTTATGTTTTGGGTTCTACTCCTTGGTAACCTTCATTGTTGCCCTACAAATTTTACCAAGTCTAGCAGAAAAAATTGGCAATGCAAAAGTTCATGCCTTGGCCTTATTCTTAGGAGGAATTGGTTTGCTGTCAGTGGGGATTATAGATAATAAATGGCTTTTATTCTTATCCATGTCGGGGGTTGGGTTTGCTTGGGCAAGCATCGTGTCTATGCCGTATGCTATGATTGCCCACGACATTCCACCAAAGCAGATGGGAATCTTCATGGGACTCTTTAACATGTTTATAGTAATCCCTGAAATTATTGCCGCATTGGGATTTGGATGGGTGATGAGTAATTTATTTGACAATAATAAATTGTACGGAGTCTTGACAGCAGGAATTCTTCTAATTCTTGCCGCACTATTTACGCTGCGGATAAAAGATAAAGCTATAAATAGCTAAGGTTTTATTCCAATTACTTCGACCATCTGCGGGCACTGAATGGTTGCATCTTCTTGCTGATCCAATTCATACAACTGATCAAGCGCAACTTTAATTTCTGCTTTAGTCAGGGCGCCCAATTTTTCTAATTTAGGTAGAAAAATCTCCAGAAAAGTCTTTGGCCACTGCCATGCCATTTGATCAGGAGTGACAATCTTAGCCATCGGCCGAATACTTATCACTTCTAATCCATTCTCATAAAAGATGGTCGGCAACTTACGTCCAATATCGATATCACCCTCTTGCTCCTTGAAGTTTTTAAGAATTGTATCAATGCCCTTTTGGAGTTCAGGATAGTGAGGCTCCATCATAAAAGTCCCCCAATGGTAATATTCGTGTGCTACAAAAGCACCTCCGCTGACCATGCTATCTACTACTTTTTCAACAACTTCATCTACATTTCTTATCCACGCCAAAGCCCATCTCGAATAAACCCCGTCAAGTTGTACGTCCCCTAAATCCATTTCTTCAAAATCAGTCCAAATTGTTTCAATTTTCAATCGGTGCAACTCCGCTATTTTATCAAGGAAATCAAGGTATTGCTTCGATTTATCCACCGCAATAACCTTCCCTGCCTCACCGGTCATGTAAGCAAGATCACGGCTACAAAAGCCTGGCCCTGAACCAAGATCTAAAATGGTCTGTCCTGCTCCAAACTCTGCTAATTCCCACCCCTTTCTGGCCTCAGAGGCCCATACTTGATGTTGAATTCCCAAACGGTGGAGTTCGGCCCATTCTGTTCCTAGTATGTATTGATTTTGATCTTTCATCTCTAAGTGAATAACTTTCTCGCCAATATTACGTAGTTAAATTCACTAAAAGGTTCTTAAAGTTTGTGATTTTTCAAAAATCATAAATTAAATGACTTAAATTTGTCGTGAAGATGAAAGTTTTTACAGTTCCCAACATATTATCCAGCATAAGAATTGTCATTGCATTTACGGCCCCGTTTATGCTTATTGATTCATCCTTAAAAGTTAGGCTTGGGGTTGGCATTATTTGTTTCATTGCAGTACTTACAGATTGGTTTGATGGTTGGTACGCGAGAAAATATAATGCTGAAAGTAAAATTGGGAAACTTCTAGATCCCATCGCAGACAAGGCATTAGTGCTTGTTGTTTTTTCTGTTTTAGCATATCTCGAGGTTTTATCCTTCCTTTGGGTAGTCCCTATCTTTTTAAGAGAAGTAATTATAACGACCTACAGATTTATATTCTTATCAAGGAACATTGTAGTTGCTGCCGTAAAAAGTGGAAAAATTAAGACCTTCATGCAAATGTTTACGCTAGGTCTTGCGTATACCTTATTCATGCTCAATCGACATTTCCCAGAATACTTTTCACACTACTTTTGGATCGCATTATACGTATGTTTAAGTCTTACTGTCTTCCTTACCCTTCAATCGGGATATCACTTCTTCAAGAATAATTGGAGAATGGTGAAGAGCGTTCATAATCTCGTTTAAGCTCAATGAGCGAAACAAATAAATTCCTTCAAGATAAAGTCATTCATTGGTCAAGAGATATCACCTCTTTGGCTAATCCCATTGTAATTGTTTTTGTTTCTCTGGTGGCATTAGGATTGAATACTTCCTTCTATCATCTGCTTATTTTGCTTGCAGTAAACGAAGTACTTTGTTCCTTGATTAAATTACTATATCATAGACCTCGTCCTGATGGTCAATCATTTGAAGGAGCAGTTGTAAAAATTGATGCAGGGAGTTTTCCTTCCATCCATTCTTCTCGGATAATGGTTACTTATTTAAGCCTCATCTATCACTTTGATTCGATGGTGCTTAAAATTGTTTTAACTCTAATGATCCTTGCAGTTGGTACCTCTAGAGTTATGCTTAAAAGGCACTATTGGTCAGATGTCATTGCTGGTTTCATTATCGGAGTAGCCATCTATTTTCTTGGGACCTATCTTCTGAATTAAAATGAATCCATTAGACAAGTACATACAATTAATTCAAGACAGTTTAATTTCTTGCACGCTTTCGCAAATTTCTATAATCAATCCTTTAAGAAAAGATGCGAGCATACGAAAGGTTCAGATCAAACCAATCGAGCTTAAAGAGAAATTACATCTATCCTTTATTTTTAAACATCAAACAAAGGACATAACTAAAAACTACTTGGTCGAAGAAGCAATCGAACATATAAAGACAGATCTAACAGATAATTTTAGTCAATCAATAATAAGTACCACCTCTGGGGAATATCACCTCAACATATTTCCAAATGGAAAAATAAAATTGAAACATAAACCAAATTCTAAAAGCGCTAAACCCAACTTAAAACATGACCATGAAAAAAAGTCTCTTTTAGCCTCAAAAGATCCTATTTGGAATTTGCTTGGATTCACCAATGATCGTGGTCTTATCTACAAGGATAAACAAAAGAAGTTCCGGCAGATCAATAGATATATTGAAATTATTAAAAACAACTTCGAAGCATTAGAATCATTCGACATTGTAGATATGGGCTGTGGAAAAGCATATTTAAGCTTTGCTCTATACTCACACCTTACAAAGAATTTTAACAAACCAATTCGCTTCCAAGGTATAGAACTTAGAAAGGAATTGGTTGAGCTAAATAATCGTATTTCAAAGGAGGCCAAGTTCAAGGATTTAAGTTTCATTTGCGAAAGCATAGAAAACTATCAACCAAAAAATCTGAATGTTCTCATTGCGCTTCATGCTTGCGATATGGCAACAGACGATTCTATTCTAAAGGGCATTAAAGGGAATGCTCAACTGATTGTTTGTTCGCCTTGCTGTCACAAACAGGTAAGAAAAAGTTTGAAGCCCGAGCATGCAAAAAATAATATTAATAAATATGGCATTCTGCAGGAAAGACAATGTGAAATAATAACTGATGTGATACGCGCTGGAGTTTTGGAAGCGTATGGTTATAAAACAAAGGTTATGGAATTCATAGCCACAACTCATACCCCAAAAAATCTTCTAATCGTAGCAAGTAAAAAATCAATGGAACCTAGCTCTCCAGATTCTCATAAAATTTCTGAATTATATCAGAGCTTAGAAGATCATGGAATTGAGAACCATTATCTCTTAGATAAATTAAAAATTCACGGAGGCTAGCAATTTCTGAGTATAAGGATGCGATGGATTTTCATAGATGTCCGTGGCATTTCCGACTTCCACAATCTTACCGTCATACATCACGGCAATATTATCACAAATAAATCTGACGGAGGCTAAGTCATGAGAAATGAATAAAATTGACAACTTCAATTGATCTCTAAGATCTAATAAAAGATTTATTATCTGCGCCTGAATTGAAACATCTAATGCAGCAATAGACTCATCACATATCAAGACTTTTGGAGAAATAGATAAGGCTCTTGCAATGGAAATACGCTGTCGCTGACCACCAGAAAACTCATGAGGATAACGATCATATTGTTCTGGTAAAAGACCCGTTTGTTCGAGTAAATCATTGACCCTATTTCTAGCAGTAACTTTATCGTATAGCTTATGACTGATCATAGGCTCAAGTATGGCTTCACCAATTTTCATCCTCGGATTTAAAGAGTCAAATGGATTTTGGAAAATCATTTGAACATTCGTCCTGTGCTTTCGTAAATCTTCGCCTTTTAGGCTAACAATATCTTTGCCTGCAAATAATACGGATCCATCAGTGGGTATTATTTGATTAGATAAAATTTTGCCTAGCGTTGACTTCCCACATCCAGATTCACCGACCAAACCAAGTATCTCACCCTGTCGAAGAGTTAGGTCCACACCATCAACCGCTTTCGTGAAGGTGACTGGTTTCCCTAGCCAATTTTTCTTTAATGGAAAATGCTTTACTAAATTTTTACCTTCAAGTATGATTGTTGAAAATTCCTTTGACGTTCGCTTTAAGCCGGTGGGAACTTCATCATTCAGATAATTTTCAACCGTTGGCAAACGATTCAAATGAAAATTCGATTGAGGGCGACAATTTAAAAGACCTTTGGTATATGGATGCTTAGGATCATCGAACACTTTTTTTGTTTCTCCTGACTCTACAATTTGTCCATCCTTCATCACAATAACCTGATTGCATAAATTTTTGACCAGGTGTAAATCATGTGAAATAAATATAGTGGCAGTATTGAGTTCCTTTTGAATAGATTTCAGCAATTCAAGAATCTCATTTGCAACAGTAACATCCAAGGCTGTTGTAGGCTCATCTGCTATAAGTATCTCTGGATCTGCACTAATGGCCATAGCAATCATGACTCGCTGAAGCTGTCCACCAGATGCCTGATGAGGATAGCTTTTATAAAATCTTTCCGGATCAGAAAGTTTTACTTTTTTAAATAACTCTAAGACCTTATTTTTAGCCTCGTCCCCCCGTAGTGTACTATGAATTTCTATCATTTCCTGAACCTGTGCTCCTAACTTCATGGTTGGATTTAAGGAACTCATTGGCTCTTGAAAAATCATAGAAATTTTATTCCCTCTAAAATGCCTAATTTCTTCTTCTGATAAATCAACAAGATTCTTATTGGCAAAATTTATTTCGCCTTTAATTTTAGAAGTTTTTGAAGGCAACAATTTTAAGACGGAAAGAACGGTAACGGATTTACCTGAACCAGACTCTCCCACGATGCCAAGAATTTCTCCTCTTCGAAGAGTCAAATCAAGATCTTGCACAACTAGGTTCTCTCCTTTTGGCTGAGTAAAACTAGTATTTAAACCTTTGATTTCTAAAATCACAGAATTATCAATCATTACCTAAAGTTAATAATCATTCTTGATATAATTGACCGTGTACACGTTTTACCAACATTGTCCGAATGCGCTTGTTATACTCTGATTCCCCTTTTAGATATTCTCCAAATTCTTTCGTGGTCATTAATCCTAGAATATATCCATACATCCTATTTTTAAATGAGTTGTTGGTGTTAATAAAGTCTGCAATGGCTTGCTCAATGAATAAGCGATTAGTTTTGTCAACCTTATTCATGTGCTGCTGGAATTGTTTAGACTCCCTAAAGGATAACAAGAACAATTCGTTCTGAAACTTTAAAATGGGCCGAATGACCTGATTCTGAAAATACTCAAAGGTTTGACTTTCTTTCGTCAATAGTTCTAAATCAGGTCTTATGGAATGAAGAATTACAGACCTTTCGCTATGCTTATTTTCTTCTGAAATCATGTTGCAAAGATGGTTTAAAAGTATTACACGAAGTTAAGAATTGGGGAGTTGAATTTTTAAACCTAAAGAAGCGTAGCTGTGACCATTTTTGAGCATTGTTTCTATATATTTGATTAAAATATTTTTAGTGCAAAAATTAGTCAATGTATTGGATGCCATCAACGAGTTTGCAGGTAGACTTTGTTCTTGGGCTACCCTATTCATGGTTATCTTAATTTGCATTGAAGTAGTTTTCAGGTATTTATTTTCTAAGTCCATCATTTGGATGGTTGAGTTGGAAATATATTTCTTCGCAGCTTCCTTCTTACTCGCATCTGGCTACGCGTTAAAATATGACAAGCATGTGCGTGTAGACGTTTTTTACAGCAATTGGAGTCCTCAGAAAAAAGCATGGACAAATTTATTTGGTTGCCTTTTTTTTCTGATTCCTTGGTGCATCATAGCCATTCTAGGATCATATAAATATGCACTGATTTCTTGGCGCATAGGAGAGGTTTCTCAACAACCTGGAGGATTACCTGCGGTATATCTTCTAAAATCAATTGTAGTCATAGGATTTGTTTTACTTTTATTACAAGCCATTTCGTTAAGCTTGAGATCTATACTCATCATTAATGGCAAATTCGTAGCTGAGACCACTTAATGGGAATACTTGCCATCATATTATTCCTTTTAATTTTTGCTTTAATTCTAAGAGGCTTTCCTGTCGCATTCACCTTAGGTGGAGTTTCGATTTTATTTGCATTAATAGTATCATTCATTTTCCCAGATATAATTCGACTCTCAGATTTCTTTATACTCCCCTTCCGATTTATGGGCACCATTACCAATACCATGTTGATGGCTGTACCACTTTTCATTTTTATGGGAATCATGTTGGAAAAATCTGGACTTGCCGAAAGTCTGTTGGAAACCATGGCCATTTTATTTGGTAAATTTAGAGGAGGCCTTGCTATTTCTGTAGTAATCGTTGGTGCACTCTTGGCTGCCTCAACTGGCATTGTAGGAGCAACAGTTATTACAATGGGTTTAATTAGTTTACCGACGATGTTAAAAAGAGGCTATAAACCTGAACTAGCTGCTGGAGTAATTGCTTCTTCTGGAACATTAGGTCAGATCATTCCACCATCAGTAGTTCTAATACTTTTGGCGGAACAAATCAGTAGCAGTACAAGAGGTAAAAATTTAGTTGATGTAGGCTCATTATTTCAAGCGGCCATACTGCCTGGCTTTTGCCTTGTATTTTGTTATATCATGTACATCGTTTTTGTCAGCATAATAAAACCAGAATGGGCTCCTGCAATGCCGGACGAAGAAATTCAAGCCATGAAAGGTCCAGGATTTACAGGCCGAGTAATCAAGGCATTTTTACTTCCTCTTCTTTTAATCATCGCTGTACTTGGATCAATTTTTCAAGGGATAGCTTCGCCAACAGAAGCAGCCGCCGTAGGTGCGATGGGAGCAACCTTATTGACCATTCTTCAGAAGAAATTTACACGGGAAGTTTTGCAGCAGGTTATGCGACAAACTACCATTCTATGCTCTATGGTTTTCTTTATATTACTTGGAGCAACAACCTTTACTTTGGTGTTTCGGATCTTAGGAGGTGATGAATATTTAATAGAGTTGATTACTTCTGCTGATTTGTCCCCACATCTATTTCTAGCGATGGTCATGATTATCATTTTCATTGTGGGATTCTTTATAGACTTTATAGAAATCATTTTCATATTTGTTCCTGTCATAACTCCAGTTTTTGACATCTATGAAATTGACATGTTATGGATTGGAATTCTGATGGCTTTAAATCTGCAAACTTCTTTTTTAACGCCACCATTCGGGTTTTCACTTTTTTATTTAAAGGGTGTCGCTCCAAAGGAAGTAACGACAAAAATGATTTACCGAGGAATATTGCCATATATCGTGATACAAGTAGTTTTACTTGCGCTGATTATAATTTTCCCTGAACTGATTTACATCTTCAAAAATTAAAGATGAAAAGGAAAGAATTTATAAAAAAAGGAATACTTGGAACGGCAGCCATTGGAACGACCAGCTCCTTAATATCTTGCAATAGTGAACCACAGAAAGACGCAGAAATCCCAATTATAAATTTCAATAAAACGTATGAGTGGAGATTAACAACCGTATGGGGGAAAAATTTTCCAGTCTTTGGAGAGTCTGCAAACTTATTAGCCAAGTGGGTCTCTGAAATGTCGAATGGGAGGATGAACATTAAAATTTTCGGGAGTGGAGAATTGGTACCAGGCTATGAAACCTTTGATGCAGTTTCAATGGGTGTCACAGAAATGGGAGGAGGTTGTTCTTATTATTGGCAAGGAAAAAAACCAGCAGCAGTATTTTTTGCGACCATACCTTTTGGGATGAATGCCCAACAAGCATTATCTTGGTTAATAGGTGGAGATCAAGAAGGAATGAATCTCTGGAAGGAAGTATATAAACCATTTGACTTAATTCCTTTCGTAGGTGGTAACACTGGCGTGCAAATGGGTGGTTGGTTCAATAAAGAAATCAATTCTATTGAAGACCTAAAGGGTCTTAAAATGAGAATCCCAGGACTAGCAGGAAAGGCATTAGAAAAAGCCGGTGGTGCCGCAGTGAATGTTGCAGCGGGTGAAATTTTTACAAACCTCGAAAGAGGAGTCATAGATGCCACAGAATGGGTTGGTCCTTACCATGATTATAAATTAGGGCTTCACAAGGCGGCAAAATTTTATTACACGCCAGGTTGGCATGAAGCAGGAACCCAGTTGGAATTTATCGTTAATGCTAAAGCATGGGAGAAACTACCAAAAGATCTGCAAGAAATAATTCATACGGCAACCCTCAGAGTTCAAGCTTGGATGCTCGCAGAATTTGATGCCCAAAATGGCTTGTACCTAGAAAAACTAATCAACGAGGAAGGGGTTACACTAAAGGAGTTTCCTGATGAAGTTCTTAAATATCTCAAGAAATACTCAAAAGAAGCCATTGATGAACTCATAGGCTCTGACCCAATGGCTAAAAAAGTTTATGAGAGTTACCTCAAATTCATGAACAGAAATAAAGCCTGGTCAAAGATCACTGAACAAGCTTATTACAACAAGATACTTGACATTTAGCACTAATATTCCTTAAAAAACTGTTATTTCTAGATAAGAAAATTCAAATTTTCGCACTTTTTACTCGACCAATCGTTCTCTAATAAAGCATTAAAATGAAACGCATTTTAAAATTTCTATTCTTATTCTTGATAGGTATCATCATTGCCATGATTCTTGTCCCTTTTCTATTCAAAGATGAAATCATCGCAGAGGTCGAAAAATATGCCAATGAACAAATAGAAGCGGACCTTAGCTTTGAAAATGTTTCCATAAGTCTTTTTAAAGCCTTTCCTAATGCTCAAGTTAGTCTAAAGGACATCCAGCTTACTGGCAAAGGAGCGTTTGATGGAATAAATTTATTCTCGGCCAAGGAAGTCAATGTGGCAACGAATCTAAAATCATTGTGGTCTAATGACCAGATTTCTATCAAACATCTTGCACTAATCAAGCCTGAGATAAATTTAGTTGTCAATGAAACAGGTTCAGCAAACTATGATATAACTAAACCATCAGATGGCACTTCACAAAGTTCAAGTAATATTTCCCTTGATCTTCAAAGTTACGAAATATCTGAAGGGAACATTAGCTATTCGGATGCAAGTAGTCAGTTAGCTACTCAATTAAGAGGTTTTAACCAAGAAGGAAAAGGTGATTTCAGTTTGGATGCCTTCACCTTAAAGACCCAAAATAATATTGCTTCAGTTACCCTTAACTCAGCTGGCACCAACTATCTTAAAAATGCGGAAATTTCTGGGCCACTTGATGTAGAAGTAGATATGAAACAAAATAAATACACCTTAGGAAAAAATGAAATTAAGATACATGATTTGATTTTGGACATGGGGGGCTACGTTCAATTGTTGAATGAGGATATGATGCTTGATTTGAGTATAAACTCAAAGGGCGAAGAGATAACCAATCTTCTTTCCTTGTTACCATCCGCTTATTACAAGAGTTTACCTTCATTTGCCTCGAGCGGAAAAGCAAGCTTTAATACAACGATCAAAGGAAAATATAATGGTGACAAAAATACACTTCCTTCCCTTGACCTTACCATGAATGTTGCCAATGGAAAATTCTCCAGCACTGATCTACCAGCGCCCATCACAGACATTAATTTAGATCTATCGGCTAAAGCAAAAGAAGGCTCATGGGATGACCTATCTGTCGACCTTCCAAATTTTTCGTTAAGCACTTTGGGCAAACCTTTTTCTGGTAAACTTAAAGTAGATCAGGTAATGTCTGATCCACTGGTTGATTTAGATGCTTCTGGGGCGCTCGATCTTAATTCAATTTCAAAAATGGTTTCTTCTGAAGAATATCAAATCAAGGAAGGAAACATTGAAGGAGACATTATTCTTAAAGGCAAGGCCTCTGATTTTGAAGCACAAAATTTAAATGCCGTCACTTTTGACGGAAATATGATTGCAGACAATATTGCTTTCGACTATGGAGATTACAAAGACATAAAGATAAATAAATCACAAATCAACTTTAACCCAAAGGCAATAGGCGTCAAGCAACTTCAGGGAAGTATGGGTAAGTCTGACCTGACCATGGATCTTGATCTTAATAACCCTGTCAATTATTTATTGTCAGGGAAAGACCTTGAAGGAAAGGTTGTCTTAAGATCAAAAGTTGTTGACCTTACTCCTTATTTAAATGAAGAAGTATCTCAAACTGCGACCACTTCAGGAGCACCTCAAGACTTCACAGATTATTCAAAAATGTTTAAGAATTTTGAATTTGATGTGTCAGCGGATAGAATTGAATACCCCGATTATAAAATTACGAACCTTAATACTAAGGGAGCAGTAAAAGAAAACATCATCACCTTAAAACCAAGTAAAACTACAATAAACGACCAAACAGTAAACTTCAATGGGACAATCGTAGATGCCTTAGATTATAGCTCAGGCTTAAAAGATTTGGATGGTAAAATGAATGTTTCAGGGGGCGTAATAGATGTATATCAGCTTCTTGGATACAGTGAAAATACTGAAAGTACTTCAGGCGAAGAGGAGGCCTTAATTTTACCTTCAAACATTCAAACATACATCACAGGGAATTTTAAAAAAATCATCTATGATGGTCTCGAATTCGATAATTTGAAAGGAACGATTGAGATGAATGATGGAGCTGCTTTCTTCCGAGGAATACAAGGCAAGGTCTTGGATGGAACAGTGAAGATGGATGGATTATATGACAGTTCGGACCCAACAAAAGAACCTGCGTTTGACATGAAATATGACTTAAATGGCATGCAATGGTCTAAAAGTTTTGCAGCGATTGAGAGTTTTAAAATGTTGGCGCCAGTGGGAAAATTCATCGATGGTCTATTCAATTCTACCCTTACCTTTTCTGGTAAGCTCCAACCCAACATGATGCCTTCCTGGAATTCTCTAAGTGCGGATGGATTTATTCACACACTCAATGGTGCAGTAAAAGGTATGCTGCCATTAGAAAAGGTTGGAGACGCACTAGGCATTAACAAACTTAAAAATTTTAAAATTGAGGACACTAAAAACTGGTTTGAAGTAAAAGATGGATTTGTAGAGGTTAAAGCATTTGATTTTGATGTTGAGGATATGAAGTTTACCGCTGGAGGCAAGCATAGTCTAGAGCAAGAACTAGATTATATGATCAAAGGAGTAATTCCAAAAGAAAGATTAACAAATACAAGTATAGGCTCAAAAGCATCGCAGGGCTTAGATTTCTTGACCAATGAAGCTTCTAAAAAAGGAATTGATTTGTCAGTTGGAGATTTCATCTATGTTGATATCTACTTAACAGGCAAGTTAACTGATCCTAAAGTCAAGATTATTCCAAAAGGTTCTGGAGGTCAATCAGTAAAAGATGTCGCTAAGGCGCAAGCTACAAAAGTTGTGGAGACAGCTAAGGATAGTATAAAACGAGTCATGAAAGAAAAGTCAGATGCTGCAAAGGATACCGTTTTAGCGGAAGTGGATAAGCAAGTGGATAAGACAAAGGAAAAAATTAATGAGGAAAAGGACAAACTTGTTGAAAAGGGTAAAGAAAAATTAAAGGAAAAAGCTGGATCAGTCATAGATTCTGCGGTAGGTGGTGTATTAGCAGATACATTGGCCGGAAAGATTAACTCGAAAGTAGATGATGTGCTAAACGGTAAAAGTCAGGAAGAAATAGACAAGTTAAAGGATAAATTAAAGGGCTGGGACCCATTCAAAAAGAAAAAAGGAAATGGTTAAACCTTGTCAATCAACTAGTTATAAATTCCAAAGTTTGTTGAAGCAAGGTTTAAAAGAAATTTCTTTGACCCTAATTGAGAAAAAACATATATTTGAATCATGACAATATTAAATACAACGTGCTGGTGGCTGAGAATTGAATCTGGATTCAGGGGCTAAACTCGTTGTATATTAAAATAAATAAGCGGCTTGTTGGGATTCCTGACAAGCCGCTTTTCTTTTGATAAATCATGAAATTACAAGCACATACGCGAACCATCATTTCTGATCTTCACACGCCCGTTAGTGTGTTTCTGAAAGTAAGACAGCAATACAATCAAGTATTGTTGCTAGAGAGTTCTGATTATTCAAGTAAAGAGAATAGTCTTTCGTTCTTATGCTTTGAACCATTAGCCGGAGTTATACTAGAAGAGCATAAAGCCATCAGTTATGCGGGTGACACCATGTCTCAACACAACATTCATAAGCTCAATGTTGCAAAATGGATTGAAGATTTCATGAAATCATTCAAATTAGAAGAAAGCGAACTGAGTGAGAAATACAATGGTTTATTCGGTTTCTCTAGCTTCGAGTCAATCGAATATTTTGAAGACATCCAACTCAATAAAGAAAAATCAAGAGATGAAATACCAGTCTTGCGATATGATTTTTATAGATACCTTCTAGTCTTCGATCACTATTATCAAAAACTTCATGTACTTGAGAATACTCCATCAAATGATCCATCAAAAATTGATGAGCTTATCCAATTGCTAGATGGCAAAAATGACCAATCATTTAAATTCAATACGAAGGCTGAAAAGACATCGGAAATATCAGATGATGAATTTATGAAAATGGTTACCATCTGTAAAGATCATTGCCATAAGGGAAATGTATTTCAAATTGTTCCTTCCAGAAGATTCAGTACTGCTTTTACTGGGGATGAATTTAATGTGTACAGAGCACTACGTTCAATCAACCCAAGTCCATACCTCTACTATTTTGATTATGGCAATTATAAGATTTTTGGCTCATCGCCAGAGGCACAATTAATTGTTCAAAATGGAGAAGCGGAAATTCATCCCATAGCAGGAACCTTTCAAAGAACAGGTGACTTTGAGCAAGATATGTTAATGGCTCAAAAACTTAAGAAAGATCCTAAAGAAAATTCAGAACATGTCATGCTGGTAGATCTTGCTAGAAACGATTTGAGTAAAAACCTTCGTGATGTAAAAGTAAAGGAGTATAAGAGCATTCAGTTTTTCAGCCATGTCATTCATCTCGTTTCAAAATTAACGGCAAAAGTTAAGGACGGAATCCATCCTTATAAAATTTTTGCAGATACTTTCCCTGCAGGTACTCTATCTGGTGCGCCTAAAATTAAAGCACTACAAATAATAGATTCCCTTGAGAAACATCATAGATCATATTACGGCGGAGGATTAGGAATCATATTTTTTAATGGAGACTTGAATCATGCCATTATGATTCGCTCGTTCTTAAGTAAAAATAATAAGCTTCATTATCAAGCAGGAGCTGGTATAGTCATAGACTCACAAGAAGAAAAAGAATTGACTGAAGTAAACCATAAATTAGCAGCCTTAAACAAGGCACTTGAAATTGCAACGGAAATATAAATGAACAATATTTTACTCATAGATAATTACGATTCCTTTACCTACAATCTAGTCCATGCCATACATGACATTACGGGTGATGAAGTTGTCGTAAAAAGGAATGATAAACTAAAGCTTTCTGAAGTAGAGGCTTTCGAATATCTGATATTCTCACCAGGACCTGGGGTCCCTGATGAAGCAGGTTTAATGAAAGAGATTATAACACAATATGCTAATTCTAAAAAGATGTTAGGAGTTTGTTTAGGTCACCAAGCAATTTATGAATCATTTCAAGGTAAAATACAGAACCTAGATCAAGTATTTCATGGAGTTGCCACTTCGATGATTATTAAAAATAACACCTGTCCTTTATTTAATGACATCAACTCACCCTTTGAAGCTGGCAGATATCATTCGTGGGCAGGAACAAAAGAAAGTTTGCCTACTGAACTAGAAATAACTTGCGAAGATAATGCTGGACAGATTATGGGCATACAGCATAAAACACTCCCTATATATGGAGTTCAATTTCATCCAGAATCCATCCTCACCCCTGATGGAAATAAAATTATTGAAAACTTTCTAAAGGTATAAAATGAAGGATTTACTCAATCATTTATTTAATCACAACAGCCTCACTTCCAAAGAGGCTAAATCTATCTTGACCGAGATATCTGAAGGCAAACATAATGAAGCTCAAGTTGCCGCCTTTATTAGTGTCTTCTTAATGCGGAATATCTCTGTCGAGGAATTGAAAGGATTTCGTGAAGCATTACTCGAACTTAGGGTACCTATGGATTTTGGAGAAATCAATGCGATTGATTTATGTGGCACAGGCGGGGATGGTAAAAACACATTCAACATTTCTACCCTTACGTCTTTAGTAGTTGCTGGAGCTGGTTATCTCGTTACCAAGCATGGCAACTATGGAGTATCATCTGTGTGCGGAAGCTCCAATGTCTTAGAAAGCTTGGGCTATAAATTCTCTAATGAAAAATCAATTCTTGAGCAACAACTAGCGGAGGCGAAAATATGCTTTTTACATGCCCCACTTTTTCATCCAGCCATGAAATTCGTTGGGCCGATCAGAAAACAATTAGGGATCAAAACTTTCTTTAATATGCTAGGTCCATTGGTAAACCCTGCTCAACCCAATCATCAAATGACCGGAGTATTCAGTCTCCACCTACAAAGAATTTATCAGTACCTACTAGAAGATTCTGAAATAGAATTCAACATTGTATTTGGACTTTCTGGATTTGATGAAATTTCATTGACAGATAAGGCACAGGTATTTAATAGAAAGGGGATTCGACATATTGACCACTCCTTTTTCAACACGGATGTTTTAAAATTAGAACAAATCCATGGCGGCAATACCATAGAAGAGGCTTGCGATATTTTCATCACTGTACTAAAAAACAAATCTACTCAAGCACATAAGAATGTTGTACTTGCAAATGCTGCCTTAGCCATTCAGACCTTCGACCCCCAGAAATCAATTGAAGACTGTTGGGCTGAAGCAGAGGAAAGTTTATCATCAGGTAAGGCATTTAATGCTTTTGTTAAAATCATCGAAATTAGTCAAGCAGCATGAATATTTTAGATGAAATCGTAGCATACAAAAAGTCGGAAATTGAACTATCCAAAAAGAAAGTGAGCCTCCATCAATTGAAAGACTCCGAACTTTACAATAGAAAAGGACAATCCTTATCAATTCAACTCACAGAGAACTCCGGTTCAATCATTTCAGAATTTAAAAGAAAATCTCCATCAGTAAACAACATAAAAAAAGACGCGCAACCTTCTCATATAATTCCAAGCTACATCGAAGGTGGGGCAGCTGCCATCTCGGTGCTAACAGATAATAAATACTTTCAAGGAAGTCTATCTGATTTAAAAAATGTACGATCAATGACTTCCCTGCCTCTATTGAGGAAAGACTTCATCATCGATCCTTACCAAATACATGAAGCAAAGTCTTATGGAGCAGATCTAATTCTACTCATCGCACATTGCTTGGAAAAATCAATAGCATCTGAATTAGTCCATCTGGCTCATTCGTTAGATTTAGAAGTTTTGTATGAAATCCATGACCCTGAAGAACTTCTTAAAATGCCTGAAGAAATTAATATTTTAGGGGTAAACAATAGAAACTTAAAAACCTTTAAAGTAGACTATAGGTATGCCATTGAAATCTTTGGTGATTTACCTGAAAATAAATTAAAAATTTCAGAAAGCGGAATAAACTCAATGGAAGCATTCAAGGATTCTATTCATGCAGGATTCAAAGCCTGTTTGATTGGAGAATACTTAATGAAAGAAAACAATCCAAGCAATACCATTCAATCACTATTGAAATCCACACATAATGAAAATTAAAATTTGTGGCTTGAGATTACCAGATAACATCCAAGAAATCTCTTCGATCCAGATAGACTACATTGGCCTTAACTTTTATCATAAATCAAAAAGACTTGTTGACCATACACAAGCATTCCGTTTAAGCACCTTTAATAAAATCCCAAAGGTGGGTGTTTTTGTAGATGCTAGACTCAGATATTTATTGGACATGGTAAAAATTTATGGTTTAAGTTATGTTCAACTCCATGGAGATGAATCACCAGAATATGTCTTAACAGTAAAGAAAGAGGTAAAAGTAATAAAGGTCTTCCCAATAAAATCGGAAGAAGATTTTAACAATATTCATCAATATACAGATTGCGACTATTTTTTATTTGACACAAAATCTAAATTGAAAGGGGGATCTGGGTTAAAATTTGATTGGAGACTCTTAAATAACTATACTGGATCTACCCCATTCTTTTTAGCGGGTGGAATTTCAATGAATGATCTAGATGCAATTCAACAAATTAATCATCCAAAATTTTATGGTTTGGATTTAAATTCAAAATTTGAAACTGAACCTGGTATCAAAAATATAAACCTCATCCAAGAATTTATAAAACTATTAGAGAACCATGAATAGCAAAGGTAAATATGCGGCAACAGACGAAGGATATTATGGAGAATTTGGAGGTGCTTTTATTCCAGAAATGCTTTACGCAAATGTTGATAATCTAAAAAGAAACTACCAACAAATAATTGAAGAAACAGATTTTCAATTAGAGCTAAAGTCTTTACTAAGGGATTACGTGGGTAGACCTACTCCTCTATATTTCGCCAAAAGATTATCAAACGAATTAAATACTAAAATATATTTCAAAAGAGAAGACCTTTGTCATACTGGAGCGCATAAAATTAACAACACCATTGGACAGATTCTTTTGGCACAGAGGTTAGGTAAAAAGAGAATCATTGCTGAAACTGGTGCCGGGCAACATGGAGTAGCTACTGCTACCGTCTGTGCCTTGATGGGATTAAAGTGTATTGTTTATATGGGTGAAATTGATATCGCCAGGCAAGCTCCCAATGTCCAAAGAATGAAAATGCTTGGAGCGGAGGTGCGCCCAGCCTTATCAGGAAGTAAAACCTTAAAGGACGCAACAAACGAAGCGATTAGAGATTGGATTAATAATCCGAATGACACGCATTATATCATTGGATCAGTTGTGGGCCCACATCCCTACCCTGACATGGTTGCCTACTTCCAGGCAGTCATTAGTGAAGAAATGAAAGTCCAACTTAAAGCAAAAACAGGAAGTGAGAATCCAAACTACATCGTTGCCTGTGTTGGAGGTGGAAGTAATGCGGCAGGGGCTTTTTACCATTACTTAGAGAATGAAGAAGTTAAGCTCGTTCTCGTTGAAGCTGCTGGAGAAGGTATTAATTCTGGAAAATCTGCCGCTACCTCAATCTTAGGTTCTCAGGGAGTTATTCACGGTTCCATGACTTTACTTATGCAAGATAAATATGGTCAAATCATAGAACCACATTCGATCTCAGCAGGGCTAGATTACCCAGGAATAGGCCCAATGCATGCGCACCTTATCAAAAGTAAAAGAGCTGAAGTTTATGCAGCAACAGATCAAGAGGCCATTGAAGCCGCATTTCATATAACGAAAACGGAGGGAATTATTCCAGCTCTTGAAACTGCTCATGCACTGGCCATTCTACCAAAAATGAATTTACTTCCATCAGATGTAACAGTCATTAACCTGTCTGGCAGAGGCGACAAAGACCTAAACAATTACTTGGAATATCAACCGGAAAGAATGCACGATGAATAGGATAGAAAAACTGTTTAGCAAAAAGAAAAAGAACATTCTCAACATTTACTTTACTGCAGGTCATCCAACTTTGAACAGCGTTGAAGAAATTATATGTACTCTTGAAAATTCAGGTACAGATTTAATAGAATTAGGGATGCCCTACTCTGATCCATTAGCTGATGGAACGACCATCCAAAAATCCTCTGCCATCGCATTGAAAAACGGAATGCACCTAGACTTATTATTTGAACAAGTCAAATCAGCAAGAAATAAAACTCAAATCCCAATCATGTTAATGGGATATTTAAATCAACTTTTACAATATGGCTTAGATAATTTTTTAGACAATTGTGTGGATTCAGGAATTGATGGATTAATCATTCCTGACATACCGATGGAATACTATGAATCAAAGGTTCTAGAAAAACTTGCAACGAGAGGATTAAAAATGACCTTCTTAGTTACACCTGAGACTAGTAAAGAAAGAATACAACAAGCAGATAAACTCAGCACTGCCTTTTTATATGTTGTTTCTAAGTCAAGTATAACAGGAAATATTTCTGGCGTAAGTGAGAACCAACAAAGGTACTTTGAAAGTCTAAATGAATTAGATCTGAAAGCTCCTCGTCTTATAGGTTTTGGAATTCATGACAAAGATACTTTTGATGCAGCAGCAAAAAATGCAAATGGAGCAATTATCGGGAGTGCTTTTATTAGAAGTCTAGAAAAAGATGGTGTGCTTGGAATAAAAAAATTCGTAGAGGATATTAAGGGAGATTAAAAATAAGTGTAAGAATATCTATATTCATATCTAAACATTGCATCTGATTCAGTTTTTTGACTTATTGCAATTTTCACTTTATCTCCATTCAAATTATAACTAAAAATAGAAGTTTGCATCAACTCATTATTTTGAAAAATTTTTTCTTGAGTCACCTGACTTTCTAAATTATAAGTCCTTTCAATTCGCGTATCAAAATCATCTTCTGCATCCATATATTCTACTAAAATGAGATTCCCATTTGAATCAAATCGTGTTTGCGATTGATATACAATTTTCTCAGAACGCTCTACCTTCAAAGAAATTTCTCGATCTTGAGAATCATATTCTCTAAATGTTTCAGTCTTTACTTCCTGAGCTTCTAGTATCTCTTCATCTGGAGCGTACTTAATATTAATCTGTCTTATTTCGTTCCCTCTTTCATCGTAATGAAAGATATCCGTCTCATACAATTCTTCCTCAAAATAAAGATCAATTGTAGTTTTAAGTGCATCGCCTTTTATGACTTCTCGAGAATATACTTTGCCAGTTCCGTCTTTTTCAACAGAACCGATCAACTCTTCTTTGGCGTTATAGCTATAACTTGTTTCTAAATAATCCTCTGCCGATAATTTTTCTACTTGAACTACCAGTAAGTTATTCTGATAGGAATATTCAATTTCAACACTCTTATTTTCGGATGTACTGATTTCCCTGACAAGAAATCCATTTTTATAAAAGTATTCATTCTTCTCAATCCTTTGGCCATCTACATCACACTGCTCAACCATTACCTGACGCCCATCGACATCGTATTCCTCCCTTCTAAAAACTACTTCATCAATTTCCTGACCATTCTGGCTTTGAGCGAGAACTTGAACAATTGATTTTATTTTCTTCGATCCAGTTTCTTTCAAAGCTTAAAATTTTATAACTCGCCCTGAACTAATCTCTCCATTCACTTTTAACCGATACACATAAGGAGCCGAAGCTAATTCTGAAACATCTAGATTAAAGTCAAAATTTTGGACTTGTTCATTTGTAAAATCGTAATTGCTGTAACTCTTTACCAAAGCACCATCCATCGTAAAAATCTCAAAAACCAAGCTTTTAATTTCTTGATGTTGAATCTTCACCAGTAGATATCTCTGAACTGGATTAGGAGCAATTATGTAACTAAAGCTTTGTACATAATTAATGTTCACCACATTAGAATAATCTGGAGCTCCAGATTTACTTATAGCCCGAATTCGATAATAGTGAAGACCATTTTCTGCATTGTCATGCAAATATTCGTAATTACTCTGAGATGAGGCATCCACTCTTCCAATTTCTACAAAATTAAAATCTACTGTGTGTTCTACGATATAATAGTCCACTTCTCCAATGAGTCCTTCTTCCCAATTTAGCAAAACGCCATCAGGACTATAGTTTGCCTCTAGATTTAATATGTCAGTTATTGCATCGCCACAATAGGGCTGTAAACCAAGGCTATCTCTTCCGATTAATCCATCCAAATCTTCTACTTCTAGAATTACGGAATAGAAAAAAGTTTCTTGACCACACCCGGCAGGTTCGAGCAGCGCTAAAGATTCTTCTTCAGAATTAATAGGCCCAGGATGCGTATGATCATCATGATGAAGAACAACCTGCCATCGGTATTCAAGTTCTTCTTCATTGTGCTCAGAGTCAGATACATTTGCCTTGAGCGGTAAAATGTTAGTTGTTGAAATACTATAATAATCACCATCAGACAAAGAAGTAATCTCAACCAATGGAGGAGTATTGTTTAAGGAAATTAAAAGACTGGCATCATCTGTTCCTCCACTGCTATCTGTTACCATCAGGCGTACTTCAAAATTATTAATGGTATTCCCGTCTTGTTCAAAAGTATGAATTGGCTTCTCCTCATCACTAAATTCCCCGTCACCAAATTCCCAGAAATATGAAACTACACTTCCATCAAAAACCGTAGAAGACGAAGCATCGAAATTGACCGTAAGCGGACTCAATCCAAAGCTTTTATCAACTTTAATCGTCGCTCGGGGTGGTCTAGTTCCGCCATATTCTATGGTGTGAATTTTCCCTTTTGCAAAATCAACATAATACAATTGACCCGTGCTAGGATTAAACTGGAGATCAGTAATCCCTATGCTATTTAGGACTGCAAATCGTCGAACCTCATTGACCATATAATCTTCATTAAAACCAATGGTGTTTATCCAACCATGATAATCAACCATAAATAATCGATTTCTGTACTCATCCGGAAAATAATCATAAGTACTAAAATCTCCTGGCATAATAGATCCCCCTTCAATTAATTCTCCACTGATATTAGCCAATGGATCGTCGGCACTTAAATTAATGGCCTTACCTTCTACGTCATAAGAAGGGATCTTGGTCTTCGCTGGAGGATTCCATAAATCATTACTATATGCTAGTATAGGTCGTCTATGCACAAAGCGTGGAAAATCCTCAGGCATTGGAGTTACTCCATCACAGGGCAGATTAAAAATATAACTATCTGACTCATTCTCATCAAAGATTAAATCTTTGAAATAGTACAATTCTTCTCCGCAGTTATCTTCAAATCTTGGGTTAACTGCTTCTGGGTTTTTTACACTTGTCTGTTTGAAATACCAATTTCCATCTACACCTTCAAATTTGGGCCAACCAAACCATTGACCAGGCTCATCGATTAAATTTAGTTCCTCATAAAATGAAGATCCTACATCTCCAAGTAAAAACTTCCCAGGAAAATCTCCGTCATCTTCATGTGCTGATGTTCCATCGATATAAATAAATTTATAGGGATTCCTAAGGCCCATAGCCCAGACTTTTGATCTTTTCGAATTAGGATTATCCGCTTCATAAAAAGGATTATTAGAAATCCCCTCCCCTGTCTCAGGATCAATTCTGAGAATTTTACCAGCCAAGCTATTCTTCAACATCGCTCGATAAGCACCAATGTTTTCGTCCTCTGTTATAATTTCATCCTCTATTCCTTGTTCATGAAATGTATCCGCAGCATTGCCCATATCAATCTCCGTGTAAGATCCGGCATCTCCACAGCTAATCAACATCGACCCATCTCCTCCAAACACTACAGAACCTACTGCATGCGAACCCATTAATATCGGCGTACCATCATCCCAATTTTTCCCAAAAATTACTTTCTTACTTGAAACATCTCCGATCACTTTGCCATCTTCAAAGACTACTTCAAATCTGGAAACTCTGCCAATGGAGGCTTGATTATAAATATCGAGTTTGGAGTCGTAGTCTGAAGTTCCATAATTCAATAAATAGTGCCGGTCTACTGTATAATAAAGATATAGATATGGCTGTTCAGGAAAGTCTGGATCCAAAGCCATGCTCACCAATCCATGGTCACTCCAATCGGTAACTTCTTCAGAAATATCCAGAACAGGATCCTGCTGCAATTTACCTAGACTATCCAATGCCCAAACAATTCCCTTCTTCCCAAAAATGAAAGAAGCTCCATTGTCCATAAATCTCATCCCAACAGGTCGATCCAAAGTGAAATCGAATTCAGTAATGTAAAAATCTTCTGGCAATTCTTGACCTAGGATAACAGCTTGAAAGCTTAACAATAGGCCCGCCAAAATCAATTGAATTTTCATACCACAAAATTAAACAAATAAGAACCATCCATTGGGTGAAACTTTTAGGAATTTCCTTACTTATCACGTTTTAGCTTCCACTTATTGCATTTTTTAACAAAATTCAATTCGTTAAGATTTAAAAAATCTTTGATTAATTGTAACGAATCCTTCTTTAAGCATATATATTAAAGTGATGAATATGGATACATAATCCGTGTTCAAATTAGATGATCAACTAATATTATATGAAAAACCAACTACTTTGTTTCTTGCTTTCCTTAGCAAGTTTTTCACTGAATGCACAGTGCAGTGGAAATTACCTCTTAAATAATCAAAATGGAAAATTTCAAGACGCCCTTGAAATTGAATTTAATACTTATACCGTAGCCACAGCAGCATGTGATTCTATTTGCCTAAATATGAATGTGAGTACCAATGGTTTACTCTGGACCGGAAGTGATGGTCTTGAGGTTGCCTCAGAGTGCAATGAAACTAATAACCCATGCCCAGGTGATGTAAATAACCCAGCCATTGGTGATTGCATTGGGTGCTGGGACTTCCTTCATGCCAATTTATCAACCGGATCAACCATCCTTTATGAAAACACCTTAGGTGATGATATCAATGATGCCACTGAAGCTAATTGGTCAACTGGATTTATTCCCGTAGACAATGATACATTGATACTTGAAATAAGTGGATCAACCTCAGGACCAGATGAAATCCTAAGTTATACTGACCTATCACTAATTTGTTACACAGAAAACTGTGGATCCACTGTTGGATTCAATAGTTGTGAGGACAATATATTTTTATGCAGTAATGCTGATTTTGATGGACTAGAAGGTTGTCTTATTGAAAGCGGAGTAGTTTTCGCAGGTCTATGTGCTGGCTTTGTTCTTAACAACCCAAATTATGTAAGTTTTATCGCAGGCTCTGAATCCATTTCTTTTTCCATCCAATTAGGTGAATGTGATAATGGGTTGGGAATACAAACAGCCATAATAGATCCATGTTCATCCACTACTTGCTATGATGACTCAGGAGGTGCTTGTTTTGAATCAGATTTTGAAATATCAGCCTCTAATCTTATCATCGGACAAACCTATCAGTTGGTAGTTGATGGGTGTGCAGGTGATCCTTGTGATTATACTATTTCAGTTTCAAGTGGGGTTATTGGTAATTCGTTAGAAATTCCAAGCATTGCAATTTCAGAGGTAAATGGAATTCAATCCACGGATCATAACTACCAAGTTGGAGATGTAATTACCTTTTATCCTGAAGGGATGAATGGTTCAAATTTCACTCATTGCTGGGACATGATGGAAATTGAATCAGCAATTGCGGGCAATACAATTCTTGACACCCCGCTTTTTGATTGCAACGGTGCATACTTAACCGAAGGTGGATTAAGCTTAGAATTTAACGAACCAGGAAATTATATCCTCTGCTTACTAACAAGTAGCAATGGTTGTGATGTAATAAATCCACAGAACTATTGTTTCGGCATAAATATTTCGGAGGTAAATTTAAATACTTGTTCGGAGGGTGAGATTACAATCGTCCGTCCAGAAAATCCGGACAGCTCTCCATTTGGACCTTTCTGTCCTGGTGAGACGGTGTCTGTGTGTTACAATTTAGATTTTACGGTTGACCCTGTGGGCCAAGGAAATAACTGTCAATGGTTACAAGGCATTGTTCCTTCATTCGGTGGAGGTTGGGATATCGATTTATTTGACCCTAATAGTGTTACCACACTTGGTGCTGAATGGTTCCAAGACGATGAGGTAGCATACACAGGTGGAACCTCAAGTTTTGCAAGAATTAATAACTGCGCTGGAGGATCATCCCTTACGGCAAATCCCAACTTGCCATTTGTAACTGCTGGTGACTTACTTCCTGGTGGTTGGTTTTGGACTACTCCGGGAGCCGCTGGCTGCGACAACACCGGAAATCCCAATACTATGTGGGGTCTACAAGCACCGTGTGGTTCAATGATTAATGTTTCTTTTTGTATTGATCTTACGACTAAAACAGATGTCTCCTCGCCTTGCTTCACCAATCACGATGTGTCCTTTATGGTTTTCTCTGATGGAATGACAGGATGCTGGGCAAACAATAACTGTGGAGCAGCAGTCCCCGATGTTTTCAGTTCAACTCAGACGCTTTGTGATGCTGAAGTTGTAGATAATGACGGTGATGGTTTTGACAATACGCAGGATTGTAATGATGATAATCCTGACATCAATCCTGGGGCAATAGAGGTCTGTGATGGTTTAGATAATAATTGTAATGGTCAAATAGATGAAGGTTTTGGAAATGATTCAGCTCCAGTACTTTCATGTGCCCAAAGTACCAACTCTTCTGTTTCATTCATTTGGAATGACAATCCTCAGGTGAGTTCTTACAATATTTTTGTAAATGGCGCCTTCGTTTCAGAAATTACAGACCTATCTTTTACAGTAGATGGATTAGAACAAGGCGAAGAAGTAACCATTACTGTTGAAGCTATCTATGACAATGGATGTAATAACCTGTCAAGCACAATTACCTGTATTGCCTTAGACTTCGCAGATAATGATGGGGATGGGTTTGATAATTCTGTAGATTGTGATGACAATGACCCAGCTGTCAATCCTGACGCAACAGAAGTATGTGATGGTGTCGATAATAATTGTGACGGACAGATTGATGAGGGATTTCAAACAATCACGGCTCCAAACATTACATGTTCTCCAGCAGCTACATCTATTGAATTCAGCTGGGATAGTCAAACAGGAGTTCAAGAATATGAATTGGTTTTTGAAACACCTTCTGGCTTTTTTAATGTTATCTCGACTGATACTGATTTTTTAGTTGATCAATTGACAGATGGCGATAAAGTTACTTTTACAGTGACTGCAATTTCGACTGGAGATTGTCCAAGTGCTACCTCAACTATATGTTGTTCTGCCTCCGCTATCCAAGATGCAGATGGAGATGGATATGACAATACAGCGGATTGCGATGATACCAATCCAGCAATTAATCCAGATGCGGTAGAAGAATGTGATGGAGTTGATAATAATTGTGACGGGCAGATAGACGAAGGTTTTACCCTCACGGTCTATTTTGCTGATTTAGATGAGGATGGATTTGGTGATCCAGAAAACACAATTGAAGCCTGCGACTTGGTCGAAGGATTGGTTGAAAATAGTTTAGATTGTGATGATACAGACCCTTCAATAAATCCAGATGCAGAAGAAATAAATGGTAACGGTATTGATGAAGATTGTGATGGAATGGATGGATCCGTAGCGGTTAAGGAAGTGAACACGCTTGAAGCTAAGGTATATCCTAATCCAACAAAAGGTCTAGTAAATGTAGAAACAAATTACACACTGAATAAATATTGGTTGGTTGCTACCAATGGTCGAAAAGTCCAAATTGAAAACAACGAAAACAAGCTTGACATTTCAAATTTGATGGATGGACTGTATTTCATTCAGGCTGAAGATTTGGAAGGAAACATCTTTTGGTTAGGAAAGATTGTAAAGAACTAATAATCCTATTTTAAATAATCACACTAAAAAGCACTTTGAATAATCAAGGTGCTTTTTTAGTAAGAACGCATTTGCGCAAGCGGAAAGAAAAACAAAATGATTAAGGCGTTCCCTTAAATCTGAACCATCAAGATTGGATAATAAAAAAAGCCCCGACGAAGGTCGAGGCTTTTATCTTTTATTAAAGTAGAATTTATTGTGCTGGTGCAGCTCCTTCTTCTTTATTTACTTTACCCTTAATTGTTAGGTACGTGTTCGCAGGATCAGTGTTAGCTGTGATTGTAACTCTCTTAGACTGAAGATTACCACCTACTTTTCCTTTTCCTTTAGAGTCAAATGCAACATCAATAGATGCAGTTTCTCCTGGAGCGATAGGATTTCTTGGCCAGTTAGGAACTGTACATCCACATGAACCTTTAGCGTTAGAGATAATTAATGGCTCAGATCCAGTGTTAGTAAACTCATATGAGTGATTTACTTTTTCTCCTTCCATTACTTCACCGAAGTCAAAAGTAGCTTCTGCAAACTCAAGTGTAGTTAAAGGTCCTGCTGGTACAGCTGGCTCAGTTCCGATTTCTGCTGATTGTGGCTTAGCATCTGCTGTTGTTGCAGCTGCAGGTACCGCTCTTGTGTCATCTGCTTTTGCAGTTGCACCATCTGAATTACATGAAGTCAAACCGAAGGCAGCTAAGACAAACAAGAAACTAAATACTTTAAAATTTTTCATTGTTAAAAGATTATGAATTAATTAATTGTGTTTCTAAATATGGAACAAATCTAAAGCAATTATTAGACTGAACAAGTATTGTTAATACGGTTAACAACCGGTTAACATCCTATTTTATTGGCATTAAAGCTTATCACTTACTCTCAACCCAATTCTCAAATGCCTTCAGATCTTTCGTATTGAGGCACATTTCCTTCGTCAGCCCACCTTTACTTGCCGCCATAACACCATAATGAATGTCATTTATACCTCCAATACTGTGCGCATCTGGGTTTATCGAGATCATTACTCCCTTCTCCATGGCTTGTGCAATATACCTCCAGTCCATATCCAAGCGATACGGATTAGCATTCATTTCTATGACTACTCCATTTGCAGCACAAGCATCAATAACCTTATTAAAGTCCACTGGGTAACCTTTTCTTGAAAGTAATAAGCGTCCTGTCGGATGCCCTAGTATTCGAGTGTATGGATTCTCTATGGCTGTAATTAAACGGGATGTTGCTTTTGCTTCATCCATTTTTAAAACTGAATGGACAGAAGCTACAATGACATCTAATTCCGCCAAAACATCATCCGCATAATCTAAATCTCCATTGTGCAAGATATCTGATTCAATACCAGAAAATACACGAATCGGGCTTTTAGAATTTATCTCTTTTATCTCATCAATTTGAGCATACAATCGTTCCTCCGAAAGACCATTCGCATAAAACGCGGATTTACTATGATCGGTCATCACTAAGTATTCATAGCCCAATTCAGCGGTAGCATCGGCCATTTGTTTTAAGGTATTGACCCCATCACTATAGGTACTATGATTATGGACGACTCCTTTTATGGACTCATCATCAATAATCTGACTTTCGTCAAATGTGGTTTTATTTAACCATGGGAGGTTTTCTTTTTCTCTCAGATATGGTGGATGAAAGTCTATTCCGGCATTTTCATAAACCTCTATTTCATCATATCCATTGGAGTCCAATAATTCTGGAAAACTATCCAAATATTCTTCACTACTGCTCGACTCAATATGGTTAACCCAAAAGGTTTCTTCATCCGTTTCAATGTAATAAAATGGAATCTCCTCATATTCAAATTCTCCATTTTCATTCATCCATTCGGCTAATTCCGATTCTGGAACAGTTCCAATGAGTTCAATCTGCTCAACTATGGTTGATCTTCTTGCCAATTTACCAGTTAACTCAATCGTCTCCATTGGAAATCGTTCATTCAGTGTCTTGATCAGATTAATGGCTATAGGCTCAATGGTTGCATAATGATACTTTCCTTTCGAACTTAGATGATATTCAATTTGATCTTTGACTGACTTTTGTGTTTTTTCACCAAAACCTTTTAAAGCGACCAGTCTATTTTCATTACAAGCATACAATAGCTCCCCTGGCGATTCAATATCAAGTTCTTCCCAAAGCTGTTTAACCTTCTTTGGCCCGAGACCTTTAATCATGAGCATTTCTACAATCCCGGGAGGAGTTACGTCAATCATTTTCTGTAAAGCAGACATCTCACCAGTATCACGCAGCTCCAAAACTTTTTCTTGAATTGCTTTCCCAAAGCCTGGAATTGCACGAATGTCTTCTTCGGCCATTTCAAACAAAGGAGTCGGAAGCTTACGAATCGTGATATAGGCATTACTATATGATCTAGTCTTGAATGCATTTTCTCCTTGTAACTCTAATAGTTTACCTAAAAGGTTGAATTTATTTGCGATTGCTTTATTATTCATTAGTTTTTGCCGTTTGAAAGGTATATCATATTTTCGTAATGTGTAATATTAATTAAAAAATACAATTGAGATGAAATTTTCTATGTTGACTTTGGCTGTTGTAGTTTTATTTTCATGCAATGGTGGTGGTGGCGCAAGTGTCGCTTCAGAATCTGCTGATCTTCAAGGATTTACAAGTACAGAAATGGCTGGATCCAATGCAGTGTATTCTGAGAAAAAAGATGGCACAGGTAAAATTGTGGAATTTGGTTATACTGTTAATGGCAAAAAGAATGGTACTTGGATAAAAAATAACGTCGAAGGAGGTAAAATTCAATTTCTAGAATCCTATGTAGATGGCCAATTGAACGGTCCAACTTTAGAGTTTGACACAAGAGGACAAGTAATTAAAAGGTCGGACTTCAAAGCCGGAGTTTATGATGGAATCGTTGCTACCTATAAATTCGGAAGAGTTGAAAAAAGTACACCTTATGTAAAAGGTGTGATTGAAGGAACCTATGAAGAATTTAATGGTCAAGGTAAAATTCAAAAAATGATTGAATTCAAAAACGGAAAGCAGGACGGAGCTCTTAAATATTACGATGAACAGGGCAATGTGACGCTTGAGTACCAATACAAAAATGGTGAGAAAGTATCAGGTGGTATTGTAGAATAAGCATATCCCAATTAAAAATTAAATAAAGCTCCGCCGTGCGGGGCTTTTTTTATGAGAGTTATTAGGTAATTAACTCTATAACAAGCTAAAACATATTATATATTTTTTATATTTGTAGTACGAAAACTACAATTATGAACATGTTGAGGGCCATTCACCCAGAGGTTAAGAAATTAACCAATCTACTGCAATCGCATACCAAGGCAAATATTAGCTACGACTACCAAAGCTTAAATCTTGAATTAATCCGAAATCTTGTTTTGGATGCGTTAAAGAAAGGAAAAAGAACGGCGATCGTCTGTTCCAACCATCTTGAAAAAAGGTTAATCCACGAGGATTTAAAGCTTCTTGGCTTAGATAATCTCTTTTATGACCTTACAGCAAATGAAGGAGTTTTTACAGCTAAAGACCTCAACTTCGAAGAACTCTTAAGGAACCATCAAGCAAAGTCCGTTGACATTAACTACTTGAATCACATTCAATCAATTTCTAGTCCAGCAAAAGCTAGCTTAAGTAAATCTTATAAACTGCTTGCAGAAAGAAAATTTGAATCTGCCAGCTGGCAACAGTTGGTTGATTTTAAAGCCCTGATGGATAGAAATCAATGGAGTTCTTCCCTATCCAATGAAATAGATCTTTCATTATTGGAATGGACCATGGATGAATTCATTGAACTAAAACAAGAACTCAGGCAAAAGGTCTTTCACTTTAAACCGCACTTTTCATCTCTGAATGAGCGAGCCTTATTAACCTCGGACTATTATGCTTTTGTGCAGCAAGATGAGAAAAACATAGATGCTAGCATTCTAAAAATCAGAGAACTATGCATACAGTTTATTGAAATCAACAATGCCATAAAGGAACAATCGGAAAGAGAAAGATCTTTGCGCATTGCTGATGAAGCTGTTCTTTTTAATCAGATAAAGATGGCTTGCGCAAATCTCAATGGCTATAAATCATTGAAAAATTACCTAAAAGAAAGAAAGAGAATAACACCGTTAAAAACTGGTTTATTAGGATTTGATAAAAATCCAATAGATATTGAACTTGAAGAACTTGAAAATAAAACAAAAGAGGCTTTAAAAATTATCAATGAGCACACGAGTTTAGACCATATACTCTTGTCAGAATTTGAAGCCATTGACTTCAATGCCATCAAAAACAGCTTAAATGAAATCTACATTCCAACCAAAGTAGAATTAGAAGATTTAGTTTTTGAAGTAAACAGTGAATTTGAATCTCTAACAGAATTAATAAAAGAAATCAACCAATTAAATTGGTTTACTCAAACACTTAAAGTAGAATCGACACATCCGACTACTTTAATGTTTGAGATTCAAAATTTAATTTTATTCTTCAAAAAAGCAGAATATTTCATTTTAAATAATGACGATTTTATCGCCTGGAAATCCAGTAAGACCGAGAATAAAAAAGCCTTAGATCAGATTCTTGATGCTTTACAATATGAAGATTCTGAAGATTGGGAAAGTATTTTTGAAAATTGGTATTTAGTCCAAGTCATAGATAATGGTTTCAATCATCAGTTCATCGAAGCATTTGATTATGAGTCTTATCTAAATCAACAACAAGAGGAACAAGAAACGACCTATCATTTCCTCCAGCATTTCTGGAGATCACAAAAGGTTTGGGCGAGTAAAACCTTTGACAAACAACAAGTTGAAGTAAGAAGAATGTTGAATTCTCAGATAAGTAGGATCAACGTGGAAGTTGCCATGTTAAGCTATGGTAAGCTGATCGCAAGTTACTTCCCTATTTGCCTAATTGATGAAAAAAGAACGACCAAAAATCTAGACATTTTAAATTCTTGGGAATACATTTTTAGTGTTGATTCTAATGAATTGGTCAAAAGAATCGGAAAGGCTAAAATACCTTCAGGGAAGAAGTTCATTGCTCTAAATTCTATAACTAATCCTAATAGTCAAACAGTAGATTTTCATTTGGCTGGTAAAGGATTTGTGACCAATGATCACGAACTAAACAGAGTGGAAAGGGCAAAAATTTTGAGCGCTGCACTTATGGAATATGGTAAACCTTCAAAGATTTATCAAACGAGTAGTAAAACGATTATCTCTTATTGGTCAAATCCTAAAAATGAGATTTTGGAAAGAGCTTTTTCTTCTTTAAATGAATTGAATATTGAGCATGATCTTTTACCTACCATCAATGATATACTCATCGATAATACTCGACAATGCATCATACTTAATCAAGATGGGCTATTACAATTAAACAGAGAAAAAGAGCCATTCTCTCAAATAGAATTCATTCAATATTTGCAACAAAATAATATTGAAATAAGAACACTTTGGTCTAAGGATTACTATTTAATCGGAAAAGAATTAATCCATTCTTTATTAGCGGATATTTCAGAAGAAAAACAACAAGAGCAAAGCGAAAAAAGAAGTCTAGAAAGTTTAGAATTAAAGGCAGTATCTCAATAATTACATACTAGCATTACGTTGGATCTAATAAAAGATATTGATTTAAAGAATTATCAATCTCACTTAAGTCTTAAACAAGAAGAAAGTGAAAAAAAGATACGCTGCGCCGTAAGGAAAAAATATTTAGTTCTTCAACCAGAAGAGCTTATAAGACAATCATGGATTCAATATTTAATCCAAGAACAAAAAATATCCCCAAACCTAATGCAAGTCGAAAAACAAATCATTGTCTTAGGCAAGCGCCGAAGGTTTGACCTCTTACTATATAACAAGGATCACGAACCTTTTGCTCTCTTTGAATTTAAAGGATTTAAGGTAAAAGTGGACGATCGAACCTTTGAGCAATTATCACATTATAATTTGTTTCTAAAGATTCCAAAGCTTGTAATTAGTAATGGAATAGAACATTTTGGGGCTATTATTGACTTCGAAAACCAGAATTATAAGCTTACACAGAAAATAGCTGACATAATGGAGCATTAAACAATATCTACACTTAGATGTTTGCACTTTATCTTCTATATTGTTAGTAATATTTAGAGCAAAATAGTGATTGATAAAAAAAGAAGCTTAACCAAAGAAGAGTTCATAACCTTTGTTATGATTTATGTTTCTGAGCAAGATTATGATTTTTCTACCTTAGAAAAAGAAGCTATCAAGGTAAGATATGGCTTGGACATTTTCCAAAAGGTCTATGAATTATACGATGAATTAGGCGATTTTGAAAAGTTGAGATTGATCATGTCTTACAAATCACAATACTTTAACTCCATCCAAAAAACAGATGAATTGTTGAAGCTCATAGAAGAACAATTCTATTCTGATGGGGAGTATTCAGAATCTGAAAAAAGTTCATACAACTTTCTTGAACATGTTCTTAATGAACAATGGGCATAAAAAAAAGCCCCGAAACCTCGGGACTTTCTTTAAATAATCATTATCTATTCTTACTTCTTATCATCTTCTACTTCCTCAAACTCAACATCCGTAACTTCTTCTGTATTGTCTGAACCTGTACCTTGATCAGCACCTGCATCAGCGGTTGGACCAGCATCAGGACCCGCACCTTCTTGAGAAGCCGCATATATATCCTGACTCGCAGCTTGCCAAGCATTATTCATCTCTTCTACTGCTTTTTCAATCTGTGCCATATCCTTGGTTTCATGTGCTGCTTTAAGATTCGTTAAAGCCGTTTCAATGGCTCCTTTTTTATCTTCTGGAATCTTATCACCATACTCATTCATCTGCTTCTCAGTTTGGAATATCAAACTATCTGCTTCATTCATTTTGTCAGCAGTCTCTCTCGCTTTTTTATCTGACTCTGCATTTGCTGCAGCTTCATTTTTCATCTTTTCAATCTCTTCTTTTGATAATCCAGTAGAAGCCTCAATCTTAATATTCTGAACCTTGCCCGTGCCTTTATCTAAAGCAGAAACATTTAGGATACCATTCGCATCCATATCAAAGGTTACCTCAATCTGTGGCATTCCTCTTCTAGATGGCGGAATGCCATCAAGAATAAATCTTCCAATGGGACGGTTATCCTTTGCCATAGGTCTTTCTCCTTGAAGAACATGGATCGTAACAGCAGGTTGATTGTCTACAGCAGTAGTATAAATTTTAGCCTTTTTAGCAGGAATAGTTGTGTTTCTTGGTATAACAACGTCAACCATATGTCATTCAACTTCTACTCATAAA
>JAHDGF010000004.1:0-54648 GCA_020627785.1 Saprospiraceae bacterium | reverse complement strand
GAAGAATATGAATCTCAACACTTGGTTGATTATCTGTTGCTGTTGAATAAACCTTCGACTTTTTAGTAGGAATCGTCGAATTGGCTTCAATAACTACATCGTATACACCTCCCATTGTTTCAATACCCATGGATAGAGGCGTAACATCTAGCAATAAAATATCTTGAACATCACCTGACAATACTCCTCCCTGAATAGATGCACCAATAGCAACTACCTCATCAGGATTCACACTCTTGTTTGGTTTTTTACCGAAGAATTGTTCTACTGCCTCCTGTATCTTAGGAATTCTGATTGATCCCCCAACTAGAATTACCTCATCTATTTCATTCTTATCTAATCCTGCATCTTTCAATGCTTCAGCACAAGGCTTTAAAGTTCTTTGAACTAAATCATCAGCGAGTTGCTCGAATTTAGCTCTTGTTAATTTCATAACTAAATGCTTAGGAACACCATCTACAGCCGTAATGTATGGAAGGTTTACTTCTGTCTCCATACTTGAAGAAAGCTCAATCTTTGCCTTCTCTGCTGCTTCTTTTAATCTTTGAAGAGCCATTGGGTCTTTTCTAAGATCCATATTTTCCTGACTCTTAAATCCTTCAGCCAACCAATCAATGATTACCTGATCAAAATCATCTCCTCCAAGGTGTGTATCTCCATTGGTAGATTTTACCTCGAATACTCCATCGCCTAATTCAAGGATAGAGATATCAAATGTACCTCCCCCTAAATCAAACACTGCAATGGTAGAATCCTGGTTCTTTTTATCCAATCCAAAAGCTAAGGCTGCAGCTGTTGGCTCGTTAATTATTCTACGAACATTCAATCCTGCAATTTCGCCTGCTTCCTTAGTAGCTTGTCTTTGAGAATCATTGAAATATGCAGGTACCGTTACAACTGCGTCTGTCACTTCAGCACCTAAGAAATCCTCCGCGGTCTTCTTCATTTTCTGAAGAATCATTGCTGAAATTTCTTGTGGTGTGTATTTTCTGTCATCAATTTCCACACGCACTGTGTCATTATCTCCTTTAACTACTTTATAAGCTACTCGATCCTTTTCGACTCCTACTTCACCATATCGATTTCCCATAAACCTCTTGATTGAAGCTACAGTTCTAGTTGGATTGGTGATTGCTTGTCTTTTGGCAGGATCCCCTATTTTTCTTTCGCCATTATCTAAAAAAGCAACAACTGAAGGAGTGGTTCGTCGACCTTCTTCATTTGGAATTACAACCGGCTCATTTCCTTCCATCACTGCTACAACGGAGTTGGTTGTTCCTAAATCTATTCCAATTATTTTACCCATTCTGTTTAAATATTTACTGGTTTATTACAAGTTTACACCTATCATTAGTCAATACATGTGCCAACAGGAAATTGCATGAATTCCACTGACAAAGGGTCTTAAATGACCGTTTTATTGATAATTTGAATGAAAAAATGACAATTCAAAAGACAAATTGTCGCTAGAAAACTACTGTATAAAGTTCAAGTCTTTGGTAAACTCACCGCCAATCAATGAATCGAGAGTGCCAATAGTGATGTTTAAATTGTCATTTCTAGAAACATTCCTTGAAGAAAACAATCCTCTACCTTCACTCAGATTGGTAAATACAGGTGCATCCTGAGAAGAAGTCAAACCTGAATTAGCTTGACCAATTCTAACATACTCTCTAATCTCATCGCCACCGACGGACAATACCATGTCTATATCTTGGAAACGTCTAACCAAATTAGGATTGGTCTCTAAGGCACTTGCCAAAAAATTATAAAACGCAATCCCTTCGATTTCATATAACTCATCCTCGTAATTCGTAAGCACATTCCACCGAACTGATTTATTTTCAAAGTCGCCACCTAATTCAGTATTTCGTTCTTTATATTTTAAATCAAAATAAAGATCAAACAGGCCAGTGTTTTCTGTCCCCCTCCATCTAACGGCAGTTGGTATAAGATAGTTAAAGTCTAATGTTGCAGTTCCTGTTTGGCTAGGTCTTACGATGACAGGTTCTTCTGCCATAATGGTTGTTGCTGTAACTAGACTATCGCCTTCATTTCTTTGAAGTTGCAATGTATACGCTTGACCTGCAATTGGCTGAAAATCGTCAGCGCTTATTTTATATAAAGTATTAGGGTCTGTTGCAAAAATTCCTGGGTCCCTTGGCAAACCTTCTTGAGCTCCATCTACTCTTTCGCAGACATAAACATCACCAGTTAATTCATCTTTGATAGAAACAATAGCATTTTGATAGTATAATGAATCTGATATCTGAGCGATCTCTAAGGCCGAAGTCGTTGGATCAATGAATCCTTTTTCAACTCTAAAATATTGATCTGAATCTGGTAAGGTAAGAATCCCATAAACCACAGGGATGTCTTGATAGTCCTCAATCAAATCTAGTTCATTATCACAGGATGTGAAAGTGACGAGGAGTATCAGAAATAATATACATTTTTCCATGGTGCAAAAGTAGTTCATTTTACCAATTACTAGGTATAAGCTAAAACGACAAAAGATGAAAATAATTTTAAATCAAGATAATTTAGCTTTTAGCTATCTTTCCACTCTTAATCGAAACAATGTCAACAGCAAAAAAGGATATTAAACGGATAACTACCCACGTTTTACAGGGCTTTAAGAATGAAAATCAGCCCATAGCCATGATAACCGCCTATGACTATAGCATGGCCAAAATCTATGATGAAGCAGGGATTGATGTCATTCTGGTAGGTGATTCTGCCTCAAATGTAATGGCTGGCCATGAAACTACCTTACCTATAACTCTAGATCAGATGATTTATCATGCCCAGTCAGTAGTTCGGGCTGTCAAACGAGCATTGGTCGTTGTTGATCTCCCGTTCGGTACTTATCAAGGAGATTCTAAAAAAGCCCTTCAAAGTGCGATCAGGATTATGAAAGAAAGTGGCGCTCATGCTGTTAAATTAGAAGGTGGGGAAAAGATTATCGATTCTATCGAAAGAATTTTAAAGGCGGGTGTTCCAGTGATGGGGCATCTTGGTTTGACACCTCAATCCATTTATAAATTTGGAACCTATACTGTTAGGGCCAAGGAAGAAGAAGAGGCAAAGCAATTAATGAAAGATGCCTTACTCTTGGAAAAAGTTGGATGCTTTGGATTAGTTATTGAAAAAATACCAGCAACCCTAGGAAAAGATGTCAGTGAAAAATTAATTATCCCAACCATTGGCATTGGAGCTGGTAAACATATGGATGGTCAGGTATTGGTTTCACACGATTTACTTGGAATCACAAAAGAGTTTAATCCGCGATTTTTAAGGAGATATCTTAACCTCTATTCTGAGATTAAAGGTGCAGTCCAAAACTATATTTCAGATGTAAAAGGGAGAGATTTTCCATCAGAAGATGAACAATACTAATTAAGTTTATGAAACGAGGCTTTCTCTTTTTTATACTTTTCGCCTTAATTATTTCATCCATAACTGGATTCTACCTTTATCGATCCATTTGGTCTCCAAATGTCACCGTTAATGATTCAAACGAATATCTATTCATTGAAAATGAATTTTCATTAGATGAACTTTCAAATTTATTAGTAGAGAAAAAAATCATCAAAGAAGTTAATGGATTTCGCCTGACGGCAAAGTTGATGAAATTTTCAGATGATAGCATTATTCCAGGTAGATATAAAATAAAGGATCAATGGACCAATAGGAACTTGATTTCTCATTTAAGAATAGGAAAACAGGCACCTATAAATCTTACTTTTAATAACCTAAGATTTATTGAGGACCTTGCGGGTCAAATATCAAATCAACTTCAATTTGACTCTACCAGTTTTCTAAATTATGTCCTTGATGATTCAAATCTAAAAGAATGGGAAGTAGACTCAAATAATATCCTTTGTCAATTTTTACCCAATACTTATCAAGTGTATTGGAATACCTCGATTGAAAAATTAGTGGATAGATTATTTAGCGAAAGAGATAAATGGTGGAATGCGAATGAAAGAACTGTAAAAGCTAATAACCTAGGTCTAAATAAAAATGAGGTCTGTACTTTGGCAGCCATTGTTGAAAAAGAGACTTTAGTATCCTCTGAAAAAAGTCGAGTAGCTGGAGTCTACTTAAATAGAATTAAAAGAGGGATGTTACTCCAAGCAGACCCAACGGTAGTATATGCTGTTGGAGATTTTGGTTTACGTAGAGTTCTCAATAAACACTTAAGAATAGACAATCCATATAATACCTATAAATACGAAGGTTTACCTCCAGGCCCAATTTGCCTACCAGAGACTACAACCATGGAAGCTGTTTTAAATCCAGAAGAACATAAATACTTATACTTCTGCGCTAAAACAGATAATTCCGGCCAGCACGACTTTTCTAAAAATTTAATCGAACACAATCAAAAGGCCAGAAAGTACCAACGATGGTTGAGTAATAGAGGAATAATGAAATAAAAATTGTAGATTATTTTGAAGGGGGATCAGGTTGACGTTCCAACTTAATCTGGTAAGCATTATTACCATAGGTTTTAGTACCTATCATTATGATGACGTCTCCACCAGTCTTAATGTCCCATTCTTGCGGATTAAGCTTATCATTGTTATCAACCATAACAAGCTGAGTCTTTTCCATACTATAGTGATAACGTCCATTACCTTTTATATCTCCATAGTTACCGTATTCATAGGTAAAATCGTCTTTGAAATCAATCCAATCTCCTACGTATTCTTCCTTTTTAGATATTTTACTGCCATTAAAAACGAAAAGATAATTCAATATCCCAGCTTCAATCACTGCATAGGTTTCTGGATCATTTTTTATTCTATGGTCAAGAACTGCCAAGGCTTGAGACCTTTTACGAAGATCAGCCTTACTCTCCTCCTTATGTCCGATGACTTTGTTATCCGTTTGGTTAACATTAGTTGGGTTTTTGACGCCGGATTGGCAACAATATGCTAATATTGTGCATAGTGACAGTAGTATCACTGGATGGAAATTCTTCATGGGAATGAACATGGCATAAATATAAAGTAATTTTTTAATGCTTTTAAAGAATTTTAGAGACCACTTATCCACCTTGGGTTTAGAAGACAATAAGCCTTGCTTATTAGGAGTGAGCGGAGGAATGGATTCAATGGTCTTAGCCCATCTATGTGTTCAAGCCAAGATTCCCATTATTATAGCTCATGTTAACTACCAATTGAGAGGTGATGACTCCAATTTGGATGAAGAGTTGGTCAGATCTTTCTGCACTAATCACAAGATTCCAATTGAGGTCAAAACCTGTAAATTTCAGCCAGAAATTCACAAAAACCTTCAAGTTTGGGCGAGAAAAGAGCGTTTTGAGTTTTTTCAAAAGCTATGTGACACCCATAAAATTGACCAAGTGGGATTGGCGCATCACAAATCAGATCAGCTGGAAACCATTGTATTAAGTATGCTCAAAGGCTATGACCCCCAATCGATGGAAGAAAGAAGCATCTTCGAAAACATTACCTTGATAAGGCCACTTTTAGGAACTGAAAGAAAATCAATTGAAGATTATGCAACTGAGAATAAGGTCCCTTATCGTGTAGACAAAAGCAACTTAGATAGTAAATATGATCGAAATTTTGTTCGATTAGATCTACTTCCTGTTATGATGGATCGGTTCAAGGATTTATCCTCTAGAATGACTGGATTTGCCGAAAGGCAGAAAAAAAATAAAAAATTGCTTGAAGGTCTAATGAGGCTCCACTTAATGGAACACATTACTTCAGAAAAGAACGATTTAGAAGACTTGGTATGTGAGCGGATTAGCTTAACCATATTAAAGGACGACATTGGGATGGCAACCTTAGAATATTTTTTAGGCCAACAAGGATTCAGCGCCGAGCAGGTGAAGGATTTGGCTACGACGAAAAATAAAGAAGCTCGATTTCATACAAAAGAACTTTTAGCTATTAATGATGGTGAAAACATTTGCCTGGCAAGGCTATCCGCATTTAAGGAACAAACCATCGAAAAAGAAAAATTAGGCAGTTATGAATTCAAAAATGGGTTATCTCTAACATTTGATGAGGTTGCTAATTCAAAATATCTAAAGTTAAAGGTAAATGCTGAAGTGCTATCCTTTCCATTGACTCTGAGGGTTATGAGAGAAGGAGAAGAGTTTCAACCTTTTGGACTAAAAGGTCACAAGAAGAAGATTGCTAAATTTTTAAAAGAGAAAGGTTTGGATTGGCTACAACAACGATCAAAACTTTTATTGGTGGATCAAAATGGTTGTGTAATTATCCCAGGAATCGAGATTGATTATAGATTAAGGCTACTTGAATCCAAAGAAAATTGTCTGTTTATCCATTATGAGGACAAAAGGTCACTGAATTAGCGAAATATGTATTAAGATTCATTTACATTTGGAACAAATTTTAGCAATGAATAAATATATACTCTCCTTATTAATTGGTCTTTTGGGATTTTCTACCTCAAATGCACAATTAAAAGATGCAACTCACCCAAGAGGTGTATGTGGAACCATTGACCACACAGAAATTTTTGAAAGATTAGAAAGAAATAAGAAATACGCTGCTGAAACTGCCAGAAGTGTTGAAACCATTTATCTCCCAATCAAATTTCATAGGGTCGGAGAAACCAATGGATCTCAAAAAATAGCACCTAGTGCTATTCTTGGAATGTTATGTAGTCTCAAAGATGAATTGGCAGAAGCCGATATAGTACCTTATATATATGAGGGTTTTGGAGAAGTGGACAATTCTGGTATTTTTTACGATCCAATTTCTAGTGCTAATCAAATTGTTTCCCAGAAAGACCCTAATGCAGTCAATGTTTTTATAACTGAAAATGCCTCGACAGGCTCAGGAGGTGGCGGAACTACTTTGGGATTTTATTCTCCTAATGGAGACTATATAATCGTTAGAAAAAAAGAAATAATTGATGCTTCAGGTACATTGGCTCATGAAATAGGACACCTACTAAGTTTACCCCACACCTTTTTTGGGTGGGAGGCAAGGGATTCTAACCCAAATGACAACATTCCTGGTTTTTCTTACTCTGAAAATGTACATGGGAACCCACTTGAGGTGACTACAATATTCGGGGAATTAATAGAACTGGTAGATAGAGATGCAAATTGTGAAATTGCTGCAGATAGATTATGCGATACTCCTGCTGAATATAATTTCCCATTTTCTCAATCTAATACAGATGATGATCCATTAAATAACCTAGCTACATCTTGTGGTTTGAACAGAGACGTCGTAGATAGTCAAGGGAATACCTTAGAACCAATGTTTAACAATGTTATGGGATATTTCGGTGGTTGTCAAAATTATGTTTTTTCGGAACAACAAATCGAACTAATGCATGCAGATTTTATGTCCCCTGACAGGATTGCTCTCAACACTGGTTACGTTCCAAATGTTGGAGAAGTTGTAGGTCCAATTGTTTCTGAAACACCAGATGTTGAATTTTACAACTCAATCCTATTTGAATGGGAAGCTGTTGAAAATGCTGATTCTTATGTGTTAGAAATCACCAATGCTTCTGGTGTTTTCACTTATATAACAGACACCAATCAAAAATTAGTAACTGACCTTGAACCAGATGAATTTTATTTCTTCTCAATATCAGCTTTTAATGAAACATCAAGTTGTGTAACTAGCAGTGCGAAACCACTTCAAACCAATGGAGAATTTACATCTGTTGAAACTCTAGAGAACATTGCTGAAATTCACGTTTATCCTAACCCAATTAACTTAGGTGATCAATTAATTATTGACATCAATAGTTCTGAAAGTTTTGATGCAGAAATACAACTAATTTCTTTGGATGGAAGAGTTGTTACAAGACTAAGAAATCAGAATATCCATACAAACAACCATACCGTAAAAGTTAACACATCTGAAATTTCGTCTGGCATGTACTTACTACAAATTAAGTCTTCAGAAGGAGTTTATTCAAAACAAATAATCGTTAAATAAAAACATTAGATGAATCTTCACGAATACCAAGGTAAAGAATTATTGGCTTCTTATGGAGTTCCAATCCAAAGAGGAAAGTTAGCACTTACTGTTGATGAGGCAGTTCAAGCTTACAAAGATTTAAAAGAAGAAACAGGAACTGATTTTTGCGTGGCTAAAGCTCAAATCCACGCTGGAGGCAGAGGAAAAGGAGGAGGAGTAAAGCTCTGCAAAAATATGGATGAACTAAAAGAGACTGCAGGCAACATTCTTGGAATGATGCTAAAGACTCCTCAAACACCAGGAGGCTTAGAAGGTCCAGGAAAATTAGTTCGAAAGATTCTCATTACTGAAGATTCTTATGCTCCAGATTTTGATGCATGTACTGAATTCTATATGTCAGTGATGATGGATCGTACCAATAAGAGTAACGTCATCATTTATTCTACTGAAGGAGGTATGGACATTGAAGCTGTTGCAGAAGAAACACCGCACTTAGTCCATAAAGAATACATCGACCCAAGTTTAGGACTTCAAGGTTTTCAATTAAGAAAAATTGCTTTCAACCTTGGCTTAAGTGGAGATGCCTTTAAAAACATGACAAAGTTTGTCTCTAAACTTTATGCTGCTTTTGTAGGTTCTGATGCTTCCCTATTTGAAATTAACCCAGTGCTTAAAACTGCAGATGATAGAATTATTGCGGTTGATTCAAAGGTTTCTATTGATGATAATTCATTATTCAGACATAAAGAATTAGCAGCAATGAGAGATGAAGATGAAGAGGATCCAGCTGAAGTAGAAGCAAAAGGCTATGGTCTTAGTTATGTGAAACTTGATGGTAATGTTGGATGTATGGTGAACGGTGCAGGTTTAGCAATGGCTACCATGGACATCATTAAACTGTCTGGTGGTTCTCCTGCCAACTTTCTAGATGTCGGAGGTACAGCAGATGCCGAAAGAGTTGAACAAGCATTTAGAATTATTCTTAGAGATCCGAATGTGAAAGCGATCTTAATAAATATTTTTGGAGGGATTGTAAGATGTGATAGAGTGGCTAATGGAGTTGTCGAAGCCTTCAAGAATATGGGAAATATTCAAGTACCTATCATTGTTAGATTGCAAGGAACTAATGCTGATATAGCTAAAAAAATAATTGACGAAAGTGGATTAAGCGTTAAGTCAGCAATCGTACTTAAAGAGGCTGCAAATTTAGTCTCAGAGGTATTGGCTTAATATTAAGCCGAAATAAAAAACCATCTAAAGAGGAGTCATTTTGGCTCCTCTTTTTTTATTATTTTAAACTTATCTGTCCATTTTTGTTTAGTCTTTAGAGACCTTTATATGAGACACGAACGTAACTTTTTAATTCATCCTCAAGAAATCATTGTTTATCTGCTACTTGCAGGTATTACCGCTTTGTTTTTCGGCTTTTCTGCAGCCTACTTATATAATAGAGTTCAAACTGGAATTCCACCAGTAGAACTTCCTCCATTGTTTTATTTCAATACATTTTTGTTGGTTGGTTCTAGTTTTACGTTAATCAAGGCAAAAAATTATTATTTAGAAGATGATACTGAAAAGTATCAATTAATGTTAACCATAACTTTGGTTCTCACCTTCGGTTTTTTAATCTTTCAAATACTCGCTTGGAGGCAACTACTAAACAATAATATAGGTTTGACGCACAGTAATCTTGCTTCCTATATGTATGTAATTTCTGGACTTCATTTTGCCCATGTCGTTGGCGGGATTCCTTTCCTTGCCTACTTCATATGGACCTCCAAAAAGTTTATGAAGGAACCAGTTACAGTTCTGGTTTACTTTACCGATCCAGATAAAAAACGCCGATTAAAGTTGTTGACAACCTATTGGCATTTCTTGGACGTACTTTGGATTTATCTTATCCTATTCTTTCTTTTAAATTACTTGATACAGTAATTTACTTACCGCTTTCGCAAATATGTATTGTGGTGCTAAAGGTTAGTCAACTTATTAATCTCCAAGCCAACATACATTTGTATTTTTATAATTTGTAAGGTGTTGTGTAAAGAAATACACTGAAATGCTACATTTTATTGCAAAATCGTAACAAATTCAGTCACTTTGCAGTTATATTATATCACAAAAAGAATTTAGAATAAATAATAATTCAGCTATGAAATTCAAGCATTTCTTAACATTTTCTGCCTTTATTGGCTTGTTTTTACTTGCCTCATGTGGATCACAAAAAGGTTTGACTGTTCAAGGAACCATAGACAACGCCACAAACTTGAGCGTATTTTTCGATAAAAAAGATTTAAACAATACGGTTACATCACTTGACAAGATTGATAGTAACTCAAAGGGAAAATTCAGCTTTAACTTTCCTGATGGAATTACGCCAGGAGTTTATAGAGTAAGAATTGGAGCCAAATCAATTGACCTAGTACTTAATGGTACTGAGAAAAATATAAAATTGGCTGGAGATCTTCAGAATTTAGAGAAATATAACTATACAATTGAAGGAGCACCATTAGCAGATTCTTACAGATCAACGATGAGTGACTTTGCTTCACAGAAATTAAACCAACAGACATTAATGAGTACTTTGAACGCAGCAGACCCATTAGTAGGTATGGCCTTAGCAAATGCTCTTTTTGCTAAAAATCCTCAGTTGGTTGGAGTTCACAAAAACATATGCGAGAGATTGAGTGCTCAGTATCCAGGCGTGCAATGTGCCAAAGACTATGAGTCTATGGTAAAGAACTTGGAAACAGCAGCTGCTAAAGCAAAGCAATCACAATCAAGAGGAAAGTATGCTGTAGAAGTTGGGGACCCTGCTCCAGAAATCGCCCTTCCAGACGTTAATGGAAAAACCAGAAAACTTTCTGATTTAAAAGGTAGCATCGTTTTATTAGATTTCTGGGCAAGTTGGTGTGGACCTTGTAGAAGAGCCAATCCAGGAGTTGTTGAAACTTACCATAAATATAAAGACCAAGGATTCACAGTATTCAGTGTTTCATTAGACGGCTTAGATAGCAGAACAAAAGCTAGGTTCAACGGCGATCAAGCCAGAATTGATGCCCAAATGGAAAGTTCTAAAAAGAGATGGTTAGATGCGATTAAGAAGGATAAATTAACATGGGATAATCATGTTTCTGACCTTAAAAAATGGGAGTCACAAGCTTCTGGTCTTTATGGAGTACGAAGTATTCCTACCACATTCCTTTTAAATAGAGAAGGAAACATCGCTGCCTTAAATCCGAGGCACACGCAGATAGAATCAGAAATAAAGAAATTACTGTAACACCTTAGAAAGAATTATTCCACAGGCAACCGCAGCATTTAAACTTTCTGCCTGCCCTATTAATGGAATTTTAAGTTTTATATCAGAGGCATCCAATATATTTTGTTGGATGCCTTTGCTTTCATTACCTATTACAATTACCCCTGGCTCTAACCCCGTCGCAGGGCTATCGCTTCCTTCTAATGAACTTGCATATATGGGTTGGGTATTGATGTCATGAAATTCATTCCAAGTAATTCTTGGAGCCTTAACCCTCAAAAAACCTCCCATGGAAGATTGAATCACCTTTGGGTTATATAGATCGGCAGTATCTCCTCCTAAAAACACATAATCGATACCGAACCAATCAGCTGTGCGGACAATGGTTCCAACATTTCCAGGATCTTGGACTGAGTCCAGATAAATAGACCAGCTTTGATCCTTAATGCTAAAAATATCATAAACATCCATTTCACAAACACATAAAGCATCCTTAGGCGTTTTATGCGTAGAGATGGACTTAAGTTCCTTTTGATTTACAATAACAACAGGAGCTTGAGATTGACTAATTATCTGGCGATTTAGCTCATAGTAACTATCCGTACAGAATAAAAATTCCATTTCTCTTTCCGTCCGCAGTATTTCAGTGACAATTTTAGGGCCTTGTGCAATGAATTTATTATACTTTTGTCTATACTTCCTAGAATGAAGAGACTGGACGTACTTTAATAATCGCTTAGAAAAAATTAGATCGGTCAAAAGATTAAAATATCATTTCTTGAAAGCAAGATACAACTCTTATTTTTACTTGTATTCTGTTTGTTAATAAGCTCATGCCGTAGCACTAAGTTTATTGATCAAAATCAAGCACTTGTAAGAGAAGCCAACATCGTTTTTAAAGACGATGATATCAACGACCAGGCAAACCTTAGATATCAGCTAGAAGGTCTGATTTCGCAACCTCCACCAGATAAATTCTTGTTTATCCCAAGAGATTACTTCTTCCTTAAAAATCAGGATCCTGGAGATACGCTACCTAGACAGAATTTTGCTCGTAAGTTCTTGGCAGATGAAGCAATTATATTTGATTCTCTTCTCGTTAAAGAGACCGCTGAAAAAATGCAGAGCTTTTTGCGTAACAAGAAAGGATATTTCAATGCTACAGTCACCTCTAATTATAGCGTAAAAAATCAAATTGCTAAAACTAAATTTACAGTCTTAGCCAATGACCAATATCAAGTAGACAGTGTATTCTTCCGAACGAATGATACTGAAATTTCTCAAATACTGAATGAAATTGAAGGGGAGTCGCTCATAAATAAAAATTCACCGATTGATGCTACCCTTTTTGAAAGGGAAAAGCAAAGAATTTTCCAAGCCTTACAAGATAGAGGCTATGCAAATTTTCTAGTCAACAATATAGTTCTGAAAGGAGATTCATCTAATCAAGATAAAAAGATAGATGTACTATTTGATATTGCTCAAGCTGAAGGATCAGAAGCCTTAAAGAAATACGAAGTTGGGACAATTAATATTTTCACGGACTATGACCAAGATCGATCCTACCCTGTCATCCCGTCCAGGGTGATAAATGGGAAGAATTACTACACCATGAAAAATAAGTTTATTGTCAAACCAAGGGCGATAGACAAACAGATATTTTTAAAGACCGGAAAGGTATATTCAAGATCAGATCATTATCAGACCATCCAAAAACTCTCAGCCTTAAGTACATATAAGTTTGTTAAGGTGACACCATCCCGTGACATTACCTCTGATTCTATAATCAACTATGACATCTACCTAACTCCGCATAAGCATCGCTGGATTTCGGATTTAGGAACTGGTCTCTTCTATAGTACCTTAGGTAGAGTTGGTCAACAATTGGTTGGGGTCTCCTTAGATGGGAGTTTGGTTAATCGAAATACACTGGGTGGTTCGGAAAAAAACGAACTGTTGGGAGAAGTTGGGTTAGAATATTCTATCTCAAACTTAGCTTTTAATGCAATCAATGTGGGAATCTCGGATGTACTGTCCTATCCTACTCAAGTTGATTATTTGGGACTGATAGGTCTAATTTATTCCATAACCAATACCTCAACAGCATTACGGCAAAAATATGAGGTTGGTACGAGTACTTCTTTCTCTGCAGGTTTTACTTATCAGGATATATTTAATCTTTACAAGAACAATACTTTTAATGCAAAGGCTACCTATCAATATGATACGGGTAAAAACTGGAGGATCTCATTTTCTCCGACTGGTTTCAACCTATTGAATTTTGAAGTGCGTCCAGGTTTTGCAGATATTATAAACCGCTCACCTTTCCTAGAACGATCCTTTAAATCGGTCGTCTTTACTGGTCTATTATTTAAAGATATTGCAGGAATTTATACAAGCCCTGAAAGCCCAAGAGGGTTTAGTTGGAGTTTGATCACAAATCTAGAACTTTCAGGTGGTGAAGTCTTCTTAGCCAATAAGCTCTATAACTCCATTGCAAAGGATGATATTAATTTTCAGTTATCAGACAAATTAGACTTTGCCAATTTTATGAAGGTAGAAGCTGAGGTAAGATTACATCAAAGAATAAATCCTAGCTCTTCAATTGCGGGAAGAGCTAATGTCGGTTATGCCTCTGCCTATAGCGGAGACCCAGCAGTGCCTTACATTAAACAATTCTTTGTGGGCGGCCCTAATAGTATCCGAGCTTGGCAATCAAGAGAACTTGGTCCTGGAAGTTTTAGTCGTCTTTTGATAACGCCTGACACGACTCAGCAGTTTTATCAAACAGGAGATTTCAAAACCGAATTCAATATAGAATACAGAGCAGATCTATTTTGGATTTTTGAATATGCCCTATTTGTTGATGCAGGGAATGTATGGACTCTGGATCGTGATATTGGAAGACCTGGTGCAGAGCTTACTAATTTCTTTAATCAAATGGCCATTGGTTGGGGATGGGGACTGAGATTAGATTTCAGTTACTTCAATTTAAGATTTGACTTTGGCTATAAATTAAAAAAGACTTTTCAAACAAATGTGGGTGGAGGCGAGCTGACATATTTTGTGAGTCCTATCGGTCAAGGTATTGGTAATGCCAATATAGCCATTAACTATCCATTTTAGATTACGTCTTATTTTTTCTGAATTCAATCGATAAATTCGTCTTTTCCATTGGGAATTTAATTAGTTTACGGTTCATCAGAATCTTATCTTAAATGAGCGTTCTTGAAATTAAAAACTTAACGAAAAGCTACGGCCCAATCCGAGCTGTAGACAATCTAAATCTTACCATTGAAGCAGGTCAGATTTATGGAATTTTAGGTCCAAATGGAAGTGGCAAGACTACAACACTGGGGATCATCACAAGCGTTCTGAAGCCAGACTCAGGGACTTTTGAATGGTTTGGAGGAATGGAAGCTGAACCTTTAAAGAAGATCGGGACCATTCTCGAGACACCAAATTTTTACCCCTACCTAACTGCTGATGAGAATTTAGAGATCGTCAGACATATAAAAGGCACTCCCAATAAAGATTTTACGGAAATACTTGAATTGGTAAATCTAGCAGGACGGAGAAATTCCAAATTTGCCAGTTACTCTTTAGGCATGAAACAACGGTTGGCTATTGCTGCAACGATGATTGGTGATCCTAATGTACTAATATTTGATGAGCCCACAAACGGTTTAGACCCTCAAGGAATTGCCGATGTCCGTAACACCTTACAAACAGTGGCAAATTCTGGAAGAACGGTAATCTTAGCCAGCCATATTTTAGATGAGGTAGAAAAAATATGTACACATGTAGCAATCATTAAAAATGGTAAACTACTAGCAACCGGGTCAGTTGGATCCATACTTTCTAACGATAAAACCATTGAAGTTGCTTCAGCTGATAATAGTGGCTTGGAAAATTGGTTGCGGTCGAATCCTAGCATACAATCTTCGCAGTTCACTGGTTTCTATTATGATTGTGTTGTTGCCGAAGATTTTGATGTATCCAAAATGAGTCAAGAAATGGCTAGAGCAGGAATTTACCCAACACATTTAGTAGAGCGTAAGAAAAGGTTGGAAGAAGAATTTTTAGAAATAACAAGTAAATCATAAACATGCTGAATTTATTAGCTTTAGAGTGGAAGAAATTTAGGAAGAACTCAGTAGTGAGCTTGTTGTGCTTTTTCTACGTTCTATTCTTACCTGCTGGATTATTATTACTCAAGGATTTCGACACGGAAGGAATGCCCATTTTTATGCCTGGGCCACAGACATTTTATAGTTTTCCAGGAGTCTGGGAATATTTGGGTTATGCCGGAAATTGGGTGGTGTTTTTTTTCCTTGGAGTTGTAGCAATTTATTTAGTGACTTCAGAAATAAATTATAAAACGCAAAGACAGACCATCATCAATGGAATGTCCAGATCGACTTATTTCCTTTCCAAGCTTTCTGCCATATTTGCCATATCTATTTTTGCAACATTATACTATGCGATTGTCGCTTTTGCAATAGGAGTTTACTTTACGGATGATTGGGATTTTGCCTATGCTTTAGATAATAATTGGGCGATCAGTCGGTACTTCTTAATGAGTATTTGTTACTTATCCTTTGCACTCATGCTCGGGTTCTTACTTCGGAAAGCTGGATTGGCCATTTTTGTTTATATGTCCTATGTGCTTATCATTGAGATTTTGATTCGAATGGGCTTGCGTTGGAAACTTACCTCTGGTGAATTAACCAATCACTTTCCGTTAAACGCCATCGAAGATTTGATGCCTATGCCTTTTTGGAAGTACACAGAAATGATTCCAACCAATATTGATTTCGAATTTCTTTTACCAATGAAAAATGCGGTTATAGTATCTACACTTGCATTAGTCGTGTTTATTTTATTAGCAAGATTCTTACTAATGAAAAGAGATATTTAGGTTATCATTTAACATGGTCATTTGTTAGGGGTAAAACTTCCCTCAATTAACGGTTACATATTGGATGGTGTCCTGAGCAATTATTTTATGAAGTATCTTTTTTCCTATTAATTGACTTAATATATCAGCTTCATCACCATGTCTTACTGTAATAAGGTCAACTGGTTCTGTAATTTCTACATTAAAATTTGCGGAAGCGTCCTTATCAAATTTTTCAATATTAGAATAAGGATCGCCAACACAAAGGGTTAAATATTCTGGCTTGTTCTGATCGAGCTTTAGGACTAAGCCACTTTCATTCATCAAGGTAAATATCTCTGCCAGATGTCTTTCTCGGATGAAACTATTATCTTTTGAGGTAATCTTTAAAAGAATGTTATTAGGTTCCTGAACAAGAATACTAGGATACTTCAGTTCAGATTCAAGTGCTCCAACATACGTTCCTTCGGCCTCTGGATTAACGAATGATTTCACTCTTAGAGGGATCGATGATTGCATCAATGGTTTAATCGTTTTGGGATGTATCACTTTTGCCCCATAATATGTCATTGCTAAAGCTTCATTATAACTTATGTTTTTCAAAAGCTGCGCATCCTTCATAAGATTTGGGTCAGCATTCATGACCCCTGGTACATCTTTCCATACCGTTACCCCATCTGCATTCAATGAATTCGCTAAAATTGCCGCTGTAAAATCTGATCCCTCCCTTCCTAATGTGGTCGTGAAATTTTCAGATGTTCCACCAATGAATCCTTGTGTAACACAAAAGTCTGATTGTGCACAAATATTTGGAATAAATTGGTTGACCAAGTCTTTAGTTTCTTTCCATTCGATGGAAGCATTTCGGTATGTATTGTCGGTACGAATAACATCTCTAGCATCCAACCAAGTGGCTGTAACGGTTTCTTGGTTCAGTCTAGCAGCTAAAATTTTACTGGAGACCAATTCTCCAATGGATATGATTTGATCATAGATAAAATTGGGACCATCTGATAACTCTTCTTCTAATATCCATTCAATTTCAACAAAGGTATCATTGAGATCATGAATTATTTTTTCAAGTTCTTTTTCAGAAAATAATTCTTGACATAGTTTGTAATGGTCATTTTTTATTTGACCAAGTATTTCAAAAGCACCTTGCGAATTTCCTTCAACATATGCCTTATGGACCTTCTCTAAAGCATTGGTAGTTTTACCAATTGCCGAAACCACAATTACACCGGGAGACTTTATCTGGGTTTTGACAATTTCTACCACATTTTCTATTCTTTTAGCATCCTTTAAGGAAGCTCCACCAAATTTATTTATGTTCATCCTTATTTAAACAATCATTATCAAATTTTGCTTAAGCAAACCGTATTTATTTAGTAAATTCCATCCCTTTAACAATAGCAATGACTGAAAATTTAGATTTAGCCCTATACCTTTTGTTTTCAGGAATGATTACCGTTTTCCTGATTTTACTACTCGTTGTACTCCTTTCCAATCTTTTAATAAAATTGGTCAACAAATATGGACCCGCTCCGATTACTAAACAAGAAAAGCAACCAAAGATTCAATCAAAAGAAGTTGCGATTCTATCTGCAGTAGTCGATCATTTAACTCTGGGTAAAGGTGTCATAAAAGAAATTAAAAAGGTATAGAATTTAAAACCGACTTATGGGAAAAGAAATAAAATTAGCCTTAGTTTATCGAGATATGTGGCAATCTTCTGGGAAATATATGCCTAGGGTTGACCAATTAGTTAGAGTGGCAGAACCGATCATAGACATTGGGTGCTTAAGCAGAGTTGAAACGAACGGAGGAGGATTTGAACAAATCAATCTTCTTTTTGGAGAAAATCCGAATAAATCTGTCCGCGCTTGGACACAACCATTTAATGATGCGGGTATTCAAACACAAATGCTTGAGAGAGGATTAAACGGCATACGAATGAGCCCTTGTTCGAAAGATCTCCGTAAGATGATGTTCAAGTTGAAAAAACTACAAGGAACAGATATCTCAAGGACCTTTGATGGATTAAATAATCCTCAAAATGTTGAACTGTCATTTCAATACGCCAAAGAAGGTGGAATGATTGCTCAAGGAGCTCTATCCTTAACTTATTCACCGGTTCACACCGTGGAATATTACATTGACCTTGCAGACAAATACATCGAAAAAGGTGCAGAAGAAATATGTATTAAAGATATGGCTGGAATCGGGAGACCCGCTTCGGTTGGAAAGATTGTCAAAGGCATCAGGGAAAGACATCCTAATATAATAATTCAATACCATGGCCACTCTACCCCAGGTTTTTCACTTACTTCTTCATTGGAGGCGGCAAGAAATGGTGCAGATATCATTGACTGCGGAATGGAACCTCTTTCATGGGGAACTGGGCATGCCGATTTATTAGCCGTACATGAAATGTTGAGAGATGCTGGATTCAGTGTTCCAGATTTAAACTTCAAAGCATACATGCAAGTCAGAAGTCTGACCCAAGAATTCATCGATGACTTTTTAGGTTATTACATCAATCAAAAAAATAGATCAATGAACTCCTTGCTCATAGGTCCTGGACTTCCAGGAGGAATGATGGGAAGTCTCATGGCAGATTTGGCTAATAATCTAAAGAGTGTCAATAAGTGGCTCACTAAAAATGATAAGCCAACTAAGTCGCAGGATGAATTATTAATCATGCTATTCGAAGAGGTTCAACACTCTTGGCCAAAATTAGGATATCCACCATTGGTTACGCCTTTTTCTCAGTACGTCAAAAACGTCTGTTTAATGAACGTAATGGCTATGGTCAAAGGCAAAGAAAGGTGGTCAATGATTGACGAAAATACTTGGGGTATGATGCTCGGTCAATCAGGTAAATTACCTGGCGAACTTGCACCGGAGTTAAAGGACATGGCGGATGTTCAACAAAGAGAATTTTATACCGGAAACCCGCAAGATCTTTATCCAGATGTATTGCCAAGTTTCAGAAAGAAGATGGAAGAAAAAGGCTGGGATCTAGGGCAAGATGAAGAAGAGCTGTTTGAATACGCGATGCACCCAGAACAATACGAAGCTTATAAAAGTGGTAAAGCTAAATCGAATTTTGAAGCTGATTTAGCCAAAAGAAAAGCCGAAAAGAATCAAGGAACTAGTGCTGCCGTTGCACCTGTTGCTGCTGCAGCCGCTGCACCAATGCCAAAAGCATTAGTCATTAATGTGGAGGGTCAGACTTACAATGTTTCCATCGACTATCCGGAAGGACAGCAAAGCAATGTTGCTGCGCCAGCTCCTGCAAGTAATGGAGCTCCAAAAGCATCTGCTCCAGCAAATGCTCAATATATTTTAGCACCGCTTGAGGGTAAATTTTATCTAACAAAAGACAGTGGCGATACTCCAATCAAAGTAGGTGATATGGTCAAGAAAGGGGATACAATCGCCTATGTAGAATCCATGAAAGTGATCAATGCCATCACTAGTACCGCTGAAGGAAAAGTAGAACAAATCCTAGCCCAACATGGCGACGATATTGATGAGGATGACCAATTGATAATGATCGTTTAATATGGAGTATTTTAGTAAGTTGTATGAAATGAGTGCCTTTGATGATTTGGCTGCACAGCCATCTTATTTCATCATGTTATTCATTGCCTTTGGTTTGCTTTACTTAGGGATATTTAAAAAGTATGAACCCCTACTTTTAGTTCCAATTGGTTTCGGAGTTTTATTGGCAAATTTTCCTACAGGGAACATGGCAGTGGTTCAAGATTACGATGTGATTTCAAAATTGAATATCCTAGAGATCGCGAAAGAGCATGGCATCATGAACATGTTATACTACTTACTCATTAAAACCGGATTATTACCTCCACTTATTTTCATGGGAGTGGGAGCGATGACAGATTTTGGACCCATGCTTCGTAATTTACGGTTGGCTTTTTTTGGCGCTGCTGCGCAAATAGGAATATTTTCCGTTTTAATGGGAGCCATCTTTCTTGGATTTACACCGCAGGAAGCCGGAGCTTTGGGAATTATCGGAGGAGCGGATGGACCAACAGCAATTTATACGGCAATTATTCTTGCTCCACACATGTTAGGACCAATTGCGATTGCCGCTTATTCATATATGGCTCTTGTGCCAGTAATAATTCCATTCGTGGTTAAATTCACGACCAGTGAAAAAGATCTATTAATCAATATGAAGGAACAGGATAAACTATATCCTTCCAAGGTCAAGATTAAAAACCTTGGTTTGGTTAAAATTTTATTTCCATTAGTATTAGCAACGATCATTTCTTTGTTGGTTCCGAGTTCGACACCATTAATTGGCATGTTGTTATTTGGTAATTTGGTCAAAGAGATAGGCAGTGATACCTCTCGACTTTTTGAAGCTGCGTCAAGCACCATCATGAACACGGCAACTATTTTTCTGGGCCTATGTGTAGGAGCTACAATGACAGCAAGTACCTTCTTAACCAAGGATACTTTACTCATTATTTTAGGAGGCTTTTTAGCCTTCGCGATTTCAATTGTCGGTGGAATATTTGCTGTAAAGATTTACAATCTTTTTGCTAAGAAAAAAATCAATCCATTGATCGGGGCAACAGGATTGAGTGCTGTCCCTATGGCTTCTCGTGTAGCGAATGAGATAGCCTTAAAAAAGGATTCTAGTAATCACATTTTACAGTACTGTATGTCTAGTAATATTTCTGGGGTGATTGGTTCTGCGGTCGCAGCTGGAGTATTGATTTCTGTGTTGAGTTGATACGTTGAAATCGCTCAAGTAGGTCACATAACAAATGAAAGTTGTCCTAACTATTCCTATAACTTATTTTGGTTTTATAAGCCTAATTTATGATTCTAGGTAAGTTATTTATACGCACTTTAAGTAGTTTCGGTACAATTAGGCAATCGGCTCATCAATAAGTAGCCCTACTCAACGTTACATATTCAAGACTTAGATCATAACAGGTTTGGTTTCTTAAGCCTACAAAAAAATAAATATGAAAGGACTACAATATTTATTCGTGCTCATTTTCTTTTCATCCATGAATGCTCAGGTAGAGAATGAATTCATTCAACTCCCGCAAGATGACCCTTTACATATTCTACTTGCCGACCTAAAGGATAAAAGTTTATACCCACCGCAAAACTTAGAAGAATGGTCATCTGCTCAATTGATCAAACAATTGTTTGCTGACTATGAATATGATCAAGCGCTAAAAACTTATAAGGAGAATTTTGGATCAGTATGGTCTCAAACGGAAGCCACTTATTATGGATTATACGCTGCTTCAAAAATTGACAGTGTAGATTGGTTTTGGAAAGTATATCAAGATTGTCCAGATAAGGTAAAAGAGCAGTGGAAATATAAAGATTGGCATCCAGAGATAAAACAAAGGCTTGGAACTGAAAAATATCTTGACAGTGTTAAAATAGCAAAGAATAAAAATCTAGATATTGCATTGAATGATTTGCTCACATTAATAATGTTAGAAGATATTTCAATAAGAACATCAGGAGGGCAAATGCAACCACCCCAATGGGTTATGAAAATTATTGAAGAAGATGGACTGAGCCACCTATTGCCAAAAATAAGAGCATTACCATTTCCTGAATTAGCAAAAAGTCACTGGCAGCAACTAGATTCATTGTTGACAGAAAAACCAGAACTAGACCTAGAGAATATTGGATTTTTAGCAAAGACTGGGCTTGAGATGTCTCTATTACATGTAAATCCAAGCAAGCTCCCAAAGCATTACAAATTTATTAAAGAAAACATACGCCCAGATTTAATTGGATATTTTGTAGATAAGGCATTACTAAAAAGAGAGTTACCTCAAATTTTTGCAACCCAAGTAGATCGAGATCAGACCAGAAAAGTTTTTACCTGGTTACCTGTATATGATATGGAAAGGGCAGATGAATTTAGAATGAAGATTGGTATGTCTCCACTGAAACAATACGCCAAGCTCTGCAATTTAGACTATGAAAGAGAAGTTGAATTTCACTTAGATAAGGTTAAGGATAAGTGACCATAATTATTCTTGTTATCAACAGAGATTGGTCTTACATAATTGGAGAAGGTTCCTCTTGTGAACTATGGTCTTTCAACCCCGAGCTCTTTCGCTTTCGTTAACATGAAGTCAAATGCCGCATCATAGTCATTCGGGATATCGCCATCTAGAATGGCTTCCTTGATGGCATCTTTGATTTGTCCAACGAGGATTGTTGGTTTAATCTTGAAGGTTTCCATGATTAATAGACCATCAATGGGTGGTTGCCAGTTTCTGATGTGATCTCGCTCTTCAACATCAATGATTTTCTGCTGGAGCAATTTATAATTATTCAGATACCTTTCTACCTTTTTGGGGTTCTTACTAGTGATGTCGGCCTTACAAAGAGTCATTAGATCTTCTAAATCATCACCCGCATCAAATAACAATCTTCGAACTGCAGCATCCGTAATTTCTTCATTGGTCAAGCTAATTGGACGTAGATGAAGGCGCACCATTTTTTGCACATATTTCATCTTTTGGTCCAGTGGTAGTTTAAATCGTTTGAATATTCTCGGAACCCATCTTGCTCCCACCACTTCATGCCCATGAAAGGTCCACCCGATGCCTTTCTTAAATCTTTTGGTCGGTGGCTTAGCGATATCATGCAATATGGCTGACCACCGCAACCATAAATCATCGGTTGCTTCACAAATATTATCTAAGACTTCAAGGGTATGATAAAAGTTATCCTTATGCCCTAAGCCATTTTCATAATCTACTCCTTTTAGAGCGACCATTTCTCTAAAAAATATACCCAACAAACCAGCTTCATCTAAAAGTTTAAAACCATAAGAAGGCTTAGGAGATAGAATGATCTTATTAACTTCCGTGGTAATTCTTTCTGCAGAAATTATTTCTAATCTTGAAGCATTTCGTTTAATGGAGTCGAAGGTATTTTCTTCAATGGTAAATTGTAATTGACTTGCAAATCGAATGGCACGCAGCATCCTTAATGGATCATCTGAAAAGGTTGTGTCAGGATCAAGAGGTGTGCGTATAATTTTTGCTTCAATATCAGCGATGCCACCGAAAGGATCTACCAATTGCCCAAATTTATCCTTACCAAGGTCTATTGCCAATGCGTTAATTGTAAAATCTCTTCGATTCTGATCATCTTCTAAAGTTCCATCTTCAACGATAGGCTTCCTACTATCGCGTCTGTAAGACTCCTTCCTCGCTCCGACAAATTCTAATTCATAGCCTTGGTGATTCACCATGGCTGTTCCAAAATTTTTAAAATAATTAAACTTGTTTTTGCCTGGCAATTTTTCAGACACCTTTTTTGCTAGCTCTATCCCACTCCCTTTACATACAAAATCAAGGTCATTTGTTGGGCGGTCGAGAATTTTATCTCGGACATATCCACCGATAACAAAGACGGGATAATTTAACTCATCCGCAGCCTCTTGAATGATTCTAAAAAGAGAATCTTCATATGTATTGAAACTGAACTCCATGAATTAAGCAAAGGTTTCCTGACCATAGATGGATTGAATTTCATCCATAACAGCCATAATTTCATTAGGATCGTCAGAGGTAACCAAGCGAGATCGGAACGGCTTAATGTTTGGAAACCCTCTGAAGTAATTGGTGTAGTGACGTCTCATTTCAAGAACACCCAATCGGTCTCCTTTCCAAGCCAAGCTGTGCTTCAAATGTTTTTTTGCAGCTTCAACTCTTTCTTCCACTGTAGGAGGATCAAGAATTTCACCGGTTGCGAAGTAATGTTTTATTTCTCTAAAAATCCATGGATATCCAATGCTTGCTCTACCAATCATGATTCCGTCAACTCCGTATCGGTTCCTGTATTCCTCTGCTTTCTGCGGTGAATTGATATCGCCATTTCCAAAGATCGGAATATGAATCCTTGGATTCTGTGCAATGTTGCCGATCAATGACCAATCAGCTTCTCCTTTGTACATCTGTTTACGTGTACGCCCGTGAATGCTTAATGCTTTAATACCAACATCTTGTAGACGTTCGGCCACTTCTTCAATATATAAGGTATTATCATCCCATCCGAGTCTAGTCTTTACAGTTACTGGTAAATTCGTTGACTTCACTATTTCATCCGTTAACTTGACCATACGATCGATATCTTGGAGTATTCCAGCGCCGGCCATCTTGCAGACAACTTTTTTTACGGGGCATCCAAAGTTTATGTCCAAGAGTTCTGGTTGCGCTTCTTCGACAATCTCTGCGGCTCGTCTCATAGAATCTATTTCTGCTCCAAATATTTGGATACCTACCGGACGTTCATAGTCATAAATGTCTAGTTTCTGGACACTTTTTGTTGCATCTCTGATTAAACCCTCAACAGAAATAAACTCTGTATACATCATATCACACCCCTGTTCCTTGCATAAAGCACGAAATGGTGGATCACTCACATCTTCCATTGGAGCCAATAAAAGGGGAAATTCCCCTAATTCTATGTCTGCTATTTTAACCATTTGATGCAAAAATAAACCTTTCTTTAGTTATTCAAATGAGCTTTGTACCTTTCGAAAAAATATATCCTCAAGTATGGATCCAGCAGTTCAAAAAATGATTGATAATCTTGAAGAAAAGACCGGTAAAAAAATCGATTATTGGTTGAAGATTGTTAAGAAATCAGGACTAGAGAAGCACGGAGAGAAAATGAAGCTCTTGAAAGGCGAACATGGCTTCACGCATGGTTATGCGAATATGGTTGTACTTATGTCTAAAGAGGACTCCGCATTTAACACTGAAAACAAGGATTCTTTAGTAGAAGTACAGTATTCAGGAAAAGAAAACCTTTACCCAATTTATGAAAAGCTTATCGAGGAAGTTTCAAAGTTTGGCAAGGACGTGGAAATTGCTCCAAAGAAAGCATATGTCAGTCTTAGGCGTAAAAAACAATTTGCTTTAATAAAACCTTCTACAAAGACGAGAGTTGATATAGGTATAAACCTTAAATCTGCAGAACCAGATACATTTGCGCAAGCGTCAGGATCATGGAATACCATGGTTTCTCACCGGATTAAGATTTCAGATATTAAGGATGTAAATAAAGAAACTATTAAATGGCTAAAAGAGGCTTATAAAAACGCACAATAAAAATCTAAAAATGAATAAAGTATACATCGTTTCAGCTACTCGGACACCTCTGGGAAGTTTTGGTGGACAATTGTCTGGATTCACTGCTGTCCAATTAGGTACTGAGGCCATCAAAGGAGCCATTGCAAAAGCTGGAATTTCAGCAGAACATATTCAAGAGGTATTCATGGGCAATGTTGTTCAAGCCAATCTTGGGCAAGCTCCTGCCCGACAAGCAGCATTGGCAGCAGGCATTCCGAATACTGTTCCATGCACTACCGTAAATAAGGTCTGTTCCTCAGGAATGAAGAGTATCATGTTTGGGGCTCAATCCATCATGCTTGGATTTACGGATGTAGTCATGACTGGAGGGATGGAATCGATGTCAAACATTCCTTATTACATTCCTAAGGCACGATGGGGACACAAATACGGTGATGGTGCAATTATAGATGGTTTATCGAAGGATGGTCTTATGGACGCTTATGATCAACATCCGATGGGTATTTTTGCGGATGCGACTGCCGTCAAATTTGATATCAGTAGAGAAGCACAAGATGACTTTGCTATTCAATCTTATAAAAGATCTGCGGCTGCGACTGAAGGAGGTTTGTTTAAAGACGAGATTGTTCCAATAACGATCCCGCAGAGAAAAGGTGATCCGATTGTTATGACGGAGGATGAAGAATATAAGAAAGTAAAATTTGAAAAAATTCCTAGCCTACGTCCGGCCTTCTCAAAAGATGGAACCGTTACTGCAGCTAACGCATCTACGATAAACGATGGCGCTTCTGCGCTCCTGCTTGCCAGTGAGAAAGCAGTTGAAAAATATGGACTTACTCCGATCGCAGAAATTTTGTCTTTTGCGGATGCAGCGCATGATCCAGCATGGTTTACAACTGCTCCTACAGAAGCAGCTCCCCTTGCCATCAAAAGAGCGGGATTAAGTAAATCAGACATTGACTTATTTGAAGTAAATGAGGCATTTTCTGTTGTGACCATGGCTTTTTCAAAACAACTTGAAATCTCTGAAGACAAAATAAATGTAAATGGAGGAGCGGTTTCTTTGGGCCATCCTTTAGGTGCTTCTGGAGCAAGGATTGTCACAACATTGAATCACGCTTTAAGAAATAAAGGAGGTGATATAGGCTGCGCTACCCTTTGTAATGGGGGCGGAGGGGCTTCTGCCATAGTTATCAAAAAATCTTAAGTACCCTATTTTATATAAAAATAGATATTTGCGAAAGCAAAAGAGATAATAGAAAATTAAAAAAGTAGTAGCTGGTGAGCTACTACTTTTTTATTTATGAGTTACTGAAAACAGTAATTCAATAAATAATCTTTCCTTTCACCACTGACATATTGTCATACTCACAAGTATTGTTTAACTTTGGCCTTCCAATAGGTTAAAGCATGTTAGAGCAAGAAATAGAAACGAAAGAGAAAGAAATTTTGGTTGACCGTCAAGGAGAGGTTTTGACCGGAGCTTCACCTCATAAATTATCCAAGTCATTCTACATTGAAAGTTATGGATGTGCTATGAATTTTAGTGATTCTGAAATTGTGGCTTCCATTTTAAATAAAGAGGGATATGGTCCAACTAAAGAAATGGATCAAGCAGATTTAGTGCTCATCAATACCTGCTCCATCCGTGAAAAAGCAGAGGATACCATCAGGCAACGTTTGACCGTCTTTAATAAAGCTAAAAGGGAAAATAAAAAGTTGGTTATTGGAGTCCTTGGTTGTATGGCTGAACGCTTGAAGACAAAGTTGATGGAAGAAGAAAAGCTCGTTGACCTTGTTGTAGGACCCGATGCTTATAGAGAGTTACCTGGGCTTGTCAATGCAGCTCTAACTGGCCAGAAAGGAATCAATGTTCTTTTATCAAGGGAGGAAACGTATGATGATATTACTCCTCTTCGATTAGAGAGTAATGGTGTCTTGGCTTACATTTCTATCATGAGAGGTTGTGATAATATGTGCTCGTTCTGCGTGGTACCTTTTACCAGAGGTAGAGAAAGAAGTAGAAATGCCTTCACGATCGTTGCAGAAGCACAAGATGTGTTTGATCGTGGATATAAGGAGGTAACCTTACTAGGACAAAATGTTGATTCCTATCGTTGGGAAAATCCAGAAACAGGTGCAGCGGTTAGTTTCGCTGAATTGCTTGTAATGGTTGCTGAGGTAAATCCAAAGTTACGAGTTAGATTCTCCACCTCACATCCCAAGGATATCACTGACGAAGTTTTATATGCAATCAGAGATCATCACAACATCTGCAACTACATTCATCTCCCTGCACAATCTGGCAACAGTCGCATTTTAAAATTGATGAACCGTACCTACGATCGACCTTGGTATGAAGCTAAGATCAATCGGATTTACGAATTGATTCCTGATTGTACAATCTCTTCAGATATTATTACTGGATTCTGCACCGAAACCGAGGAAGAACACCAAGATACAATTGACCTCATTAAATGGTCTAAGTTTATTCTTTCTTATATGTTTTATTATTCTGAAAGACCAGGAACTATGGCTGCAAGAAAATATGAGGATGATATTCCTTATGAGACTAAGAAACGGAGATTGGCAGAAATTGTGGATGTTCAGCGGGAGGAATCTAGGCAAAGTAATTTAAAAGATATAGGACGGACCTACGAAGTACTGGTAGAAGGTAATTCTAAAAAATCTGATCTTCAATTCAAAGGGAAAACTGGTCGATTTAAAATGGTCATTTTTGATAAAATTCCTGGAGTGCTTCCTGGTGATTATGTCATGGTAAAAATTGAATCGTGTAATTCAGCAACCTTATTTGGTCATATAACTAAGAAGATAGATTAGAATGGATTTACAATCAGTAAAACGTAGGTTTGGAATTATAGGGAATTCAGAAGGATTGAATCGAGCCATACGTACTGCTATCCAGGTCGCCAATACTGATCTAACGGTATTGGTAGAAGGAGAAAGTGGTGTGGGTAAAGAAGCCATTCATAAGATCATACATGAATTAAGTAAGCGAAAACATGGGCCTTCCATAGCCATAAATACTGGAGCAATACCTGAAGGGACCATTAATTCTGAATTGTTTGGACATGAAAAAGGAGCCTTTACTGGGGCTACGGCAGATAGAAAAGGATATTTCGAAACCGTAAACGGGGGAACGATTTTCTTGGATGAAATTGGAGAGATGCCACTAGACACTCAGGCTTATCTTTTAAGAGTTTTAGAATCTGGAGAATATATAAAAGTTGGGTCGTCAAAGGTACAGAAGACAGATGTTAGAATCATCGCTGCAACAAATGTTGACCTCAATGAAAAGATTAGAAAAAATAAATTCAGAGAGGACCTTTACTATCGATTGAATACTGTTCCGATTAGAGTTCCTGCCTTACATGAACGTCGCGAGGACATTCATATTTTATTTAGAAAATTTGCGACAGACTTTGCAGGCAAGTATCACACAGACCCGATACGTTTAAATGAAGAAGGGATAAAACTACTAGAGAATTATCGTTGGCCTGGAAATATACGAGAGCTACGAAATTTGGTAGAACAGTGTTCCGTGCTTTCTGAAGAACAGGTCATCAGCGCAGAAGATTTACTTTCGATATCGCCTAAGTTGGCCCAACGTAATTTGCCGAGTATTGCTTCTTCTGGGCAAACTACGGAGAATAATTTTGAAGAGCGGGAGATTTTATACAAGTTTCTTTTTGACATGAAAGGAGATTTAAATGATCTCAAAAATCTGGTTTACAGCTTAATTAAATCAAACAATTTAAATGTGCCGGAAAAAGTTGGAATGACTGCGGCACCAACCAGCATTTCTCAATACGAAAGGGAAATGGTACTTGCCAATAGTCGAGAATTTGAAGACGAACCAAACCAGCCTGTGATTATTCAACCATTTAATGACCATTATAGAGATTCAGAAGTGGTTGAGGAAAATCTATCCTTAGAAGACAAAACCATTGAGCTCATTCAAAAGGCTCTAAAAAAGCATAAAGGGAGAAGAAAGGATGCTTCAGAAGAACTAGGAATATCAGAACGTACGTTATATAGAAAAATTAAAGAACACAATATTGCAGAATGAGATATTCCCTAATATTCCTGTTTTTCGGATTTAGTTCTTGTTTGTCGTTTAAAGGAATTACAATTCCGGATCAGGTCAAAACATACTACGTAGAGCCAGTCGAAGTACGAGAACTGAATGCACCTGCTGAGGTGGCTCAGATATTTTTGGAGACACTAAGGCAGAAGGTCAGGGAACAATCTCGATTATTGTATGATGACCAAGATCCACATGTGATATTCACCCCGGTCATAACTAAGTATTCCATTAACTCAGTAGCCCCACAAGAAGGAGATCTCGTGGCATTTAATAGATTGGATATAGGTTTGAGTATTAGTTATGAGGATACCACAAATGAAGAAAATGATTACACGAAATCATTTAATGCCTTTGAAGATTATCCAGCTTCTGAAAACTTACAGGATAGAGAGGAAGAATTGATCTCTACCATCTTTGATGACATTACTGAAAGGATTTTCAACGATACCTTTTCTGACTGGTAGTATTACTTAAAAAATCCATAGTACTTTTCATTAGTATAGTTCAGCCATTACGACCGAAGGTTTTCTTTTCAAACTTACTGGGCCTATTGAATTCTGTCAATTGTAATTTCAACATTTGCGGAAGAATAAAAATAGCACAAAGTGACAATGCAGAAAGAAAGCTTGAACACAATCAATGCTAATAAAACAAAAAGAGGCTGTCACTAAAGTAACAGCCTCACTATTTCTTCTCTTTTCTCTAAGAGTCTTAACGAACAACAGTTATATCTCCTTTAACCATAACTACTTCTCCGCTTATGGTTGAGTAGTGTGCTATAAAAACATATACTCCATTCACAACGGGTTGGCCTTGGAAAGTACCATCCCAACCAAAATAAACGGTGTTTGGCGGAAAATCCTCTTGAAAGAACATGAGCTCTCCCCATCTATCAAAAATCCGTAAATCTTCAATTCGTTTAACATTCCTATCTCCAAACAGAGTGAACTTCTGATTTTTTACATCACCAACTCCAGGAGTAAATATATTAGGCCACCCTATATTGTTATCAGTATCATAGACCGCTCTAAATGTGGTGGTATCAGAACAACCAAATTCATCATAAATGGTGATTTGGTATGTTTGATCTGTATCTGGTGAAACAGCAGGTATTAAGCAATCTAAGCAAGAGATACCCGTGGTGTTGTCCCACAATAATTCATAATCGCCCGTGAGATTTGTTTCTATTAGAACCTGTCCAACCTCACCCTCAACTAACTCTAAAACTTTAGGGTTTACATCAAGCGAAACTAAATTATCATATTCTATCACAAAGACCGTATCATAAACACAACCAGAAGCATCTTCAACTAAAAGGTGATGCTCTCCAGCTCCTAGACCGTCAAAGAGTCCATCAAAATTGGATTCTTCTCCATTAAGTGTAAATACATACGGGGCATTTCCGCCGTTTACATCTGCAATGTTTATTGAGCCATCATTTTCATTACTACAATAAGGATCTACTACATCTGAAAGGAAACCATAAGGTTTATTTTCATCAATAGTGACTAGAACTGAATCTTGAACACTGCATCCAGTCTGACTATCTATAACCTCGACGTAGTAAGTTCCGTCATAATTAACAACTCCCGACCATTCAGCATCAGACCAAAAATTTCCGTTTTCGTCAGACCAAATAATCTCATAGTCTCTTTCTAAATTTGGATCATTAGAAATGAAGAATTCAACATCCACTGATGTTACATCACATGGAATATAAAGTTCTTCTTCAAGATCTAAATCAGGTAAAAATTCATTGGTCAATACTTCAATTGTATCAGAGTTCTGACAACCATTGACAAGATCTACTACTTCAATTATATATGTTCCTGCTTCTGCCACCATTATTTGAAGTTCGTCTTCTGAAATCAAACCTCCGTTTTCATCAAACCAATTTACTTGCAATTCATTCTCCAACATCTCGGTAGTTGCAATCAGCGCTACTTCATCGATGTTACAATTTAATGTGTCTGGACTTTCAATTTCAAGAAGTGGATATTCAGAATAATCCATAATCATAAAAGTATCTGTGCTCATGCATCCTGAGATCGTATCAATGGCCATCAAGATAACTTCACCACCTTCAGTCACATTTATTTCTGTAGTCTCCATCTCTCCTCCAGCTGTTTGCCATGAATAAAGAATATTATCTTCTGGATCAACATAAAGATCAACACTCGAAATGGTGCAATCAATTACATTATCCGTCAAGGAAAGGATTACTGCTACTGGCATATCACTAAGATCTTCAACCAAAACACTTTCAATGTCCGAACAACCCAGAACAATATCTTCTACTTCTAGTGTATAGATACCAGGTTCATTAACCTCAACTGTTAAGCCGTTAGAGATTAGGTTTCCTTCTGCATCAAACCAACTGGTTTCAAAATCAGACCCATTGCTGGTCAATGGACCTCCAATAACTACTGACTCGGTATCACAATCTAGGTATGCAGGACTACCAGCATCTGCAATGGCTTCACAATTACAATTTGGTGGTTGAACCTCCAAAGTATTCATACATGATAACCCATTAGCTTCTACTTGAATTGAAACAACATCATTTATATCAATGAATGAAATCTCATAAGTATATTCACCTACCTCAACATAATCATACCCTCCACTAACAGAAATAGTTGTTGCTTGTGTTATAAATACTGCTGTGTATTCTGTTTCTTCTTCATTACAGTAGTAATCGACCAAACCTATTGCAGGAGTTTCAATCACTTCTAAATAATGTATTGAAGTTGCAGTACATCCATTTTCATCGGTGATGGTTACTGAATATTCCCCTGATTCTGATACAATAATTTCAGCAGAATTTTCACCAGTTGACCATTCATAGTTTGAGAAGTCACCATCAGCAGAAAGCATGGTTTCTGTGTCTTGACAAATTGATTCCTCTCCAAAAATATTGATGCTAGGTAAATCTCCATTATCTACGTTCACCTGATCACTATCAGAACAATCATTTAGTAAATCTGTAACAACTAGAGTGTAAACTCCAGCTTCGGAAACCATTGTTGTCGCACCTTCACCAATAATATTTCCTTCTTCGTCTTTCCATTCGTAGCTAAAGTTATCTTCTATTGTAATGGATCCATCACCAATCTGCACTGAATTTACTTCGCAAGAAAGTGATTGATTAGATCCCGCGATTGCCATTGCTTGGCAACCACAATTTGGTGCATCAACAGAAATAATACTTTGACATTCAATTCCTCCATTTCCAATATTTAATTCTAAATTGAATAAGGTATCAATACCACTAAACAAATACTCTCCATCACCAATAACCTCATAATTTAAGTCTAGATTATTTGAAACATTTATCGCATCAGTGATTAATACAACACTGTAAGTTGAATTTCCATCTTCGCAATCAACACTGGATAGTTCATAGAAAGGTCCATCTTCATCAACAACTGTGATTATAGACATTCCTTCACAACCATTTTCATCCAGCACAATCACTTCATAGTCCCCACCTTGATTAATTTCGATTGACTGAGTAGTCTCTCCAGTTGACCATATGAAACTATCATAAGATCCAAGAACTATTAGATTTGATAGTTCTCCTGGACATAACGACTCAGGTCCTTGTATTTCAGGCATTGGCGTTGGTGCAACATCTACGGTAAACTCCCCAACTCCTGTACATTGTCCACTAACATCTGATACGGTCACACTATAGTTACCAGTCTCTGTGACTTCAATGAATTGACCTGTCAAACCGTTGCTCCATTCCCATGAGCCAAATCCTAAACCTCCATCTAAAATTGTTGCACCTCCTTCACAGATGATAGGATCACCTAGAATTGTTGGATAGAGATCAGTATCTTCTGAGACTTGGGTTGTCCCTATCGATTCGCACCCATTGTCATCTGTGACTGTGACATCGTACAATCCTGCTTGATCTATTTCGATGGTATTCGTAGTTTCTCCTGTACTCCAACTCACTGATTGCCAACTATCATCTACTGCGATAAAAGTACTTGTGCCTGGACAGAAAGTCGGCGAACCTCCTATTTCTACTGTCTGTGGCATAAGTTCTGTCACAGTAAAAGTGGCACTACCTTGACAACCAAAATCATTGGTTACAGTAACGGTATATGTGCCCGGCTGCTCGACCATAATGGAGTTTCCATTTTCACCAGGAATACTCCATAAGTAGCTTGCAAAATCATCAACAGTCAGGATGGTACTTGCTCCTTGACAAATATCTTCGTCTCCGGAAATTGTCGGTTCAGGATTTAATGATTCGGATACTGTTATGGCGCCTGTTGATTCACAACCATCGAAACTTACAACAGTTACTGAATAGGTACCTGCATTATTCACAGTAATGCTTGAATTGGTTTCGCCTGTTGACCACTCATATGAAAGATAACTTTGCTGAATTGAAATGATCGATTGTCCTCCTTCACATAAATATTCATCTCCTAACAAATTAGGTACTTCAACTGAGCCTTGGGTAATCTCAATACTATCTTCTCCGGAACAACCTGAAGCGTCATAAACAGTAACTGCATAGACTCCTGGCTCATCTACTGAAATACTAGATGTTGTTTGTCCTGTACTCCATTCATAGACATCATAAGTTCCCTCTAAGAGTAGGTTTGTATTTTCATCATTACAGATTGCCGTTAAATCACTTTCAATACTTATACTTAAACTCGTATCTTCTGTAATGGTTATATTTCCTTGAATATTACAACCTGCTTCGTTTACTCCTGAAACGGTGTAAGTTCCGGGTTCATCTACTTCGATTGAAGATGTCGTTTCCCCTGTACTCCAGGTTATCATTCCAATATTAGGATCAACTTCAAGCGTTGTAAATCCTCCTACACAAAATGTTGTAGACCCAATTATATTAATATCTTCCTCTTCTAATTCGAACAACTCAATGCTAGCAATTCCTTGACATCCTTCATCATTCGTTACTGTTACTGAGATTATTCCTGGGCTGCCTATTTCCAATGTTTGGCTAGAAACTCCAGGAACACTCCATTCATATGAGGCAAAGTTTCCTGCATCTAAGATTACAGTAGCTCCTGGACAGAAAGTATTTTCTCCTAAAATAGTTGCTATTGGTGCTTGATTGGCAATAACATCTATTGAACTTACAGCGCTGCAACCTTCTGCATTTGTTACCGTGACGGAATGAGATCCTGCATTTGAAATTTCAGTACTCTGTGTCTGTGCCCCATTTGACCATTGGTAGGATGAATAATTCTCTTCAACTGCAAGAGTGGTACTTTCGCCATCGCATATGGTTGTTAAACCGGTTAAGGTAGGTGGGTCAATATTTCCTACTGCTAGAGTTAAATCCCCACTTCCAGAACAACCATTGCCATCATCGACAACTACGCTATAAATTCCTGGTGTAGAAACTTCAATAGTCTGAGTATTGAATGGCCCTTCCGGGGTCGTCCACACCCAACTGTCAAAATTACCAGCATCCAGTATAGTTGTTTCTCCTTCACAGATTGAAGTCTGCCCCAAAATCGAAATATTCAAACTAGTTTCAATGCTAATCGAAGTACTTGCTGTCAATTCACAGCCTGAAGGATCTGTTACAGTAACAGAGTAACTACCTTCTTGATCAACTATTATTGTTTGTGTGGTTTCTCCGGTACTCCATAACCAATTACTGAATTGGACACCTGCGTCAAGAGTTGTACTTGATCCAATACAGATCGTCGTTGATCCTCCGATCACTAAATTATCTGTATTTACGATACTCACTGTTAGTTCTCCGAAAGCACTGCAGCCATTGTTATCTGTAACAGTTACCCCATAAATTCCTTCGTTAGAAACTGTAATTGATTGTGTCGTTTCTCCTGTACTCCAAATATAATTATCATAATTACCTACGCTTAATAAGGACGATGTTCCTGGGCATATGATTGCGTCTCCAGAAATATCAATAACAGGATTGTCACTTGTTGTAACAGCAACAGAACTTGCTCCAGTACAACCACTAATATCTGTAACTGTTACACTATAATTCCCTGCACTCACAACTGAAATACTACTTTCAGTCTGTCCCGTTGACCATAAAACCTGATCAAAAGCGCCTATAGACAATACTGCTGGATTCCCATCGCAGACTGAGGTCGTTCCATTGATGATAGGTAATGGAGCAGCTACTTGAACCACCTCAATATCTACACTTCCTGAACAGTTTAAGTCATCTTCTACTGTCAAGGTATACCATCCAGGTAAATTCACCTCAAGAGTTTGTTCGGTTCCTGTAATTGGACCTTCCCAATTATAGGAATCAAAAGTACCTGCATCTAAAATGATACTTCCTCCTTCACATAGTTCAAAATAGTCATCGATGGTTGGCTCAAGGAAAGTACCTTGTTCAATTTCAATGGATGCACTGGTAGTACAACCATTATAATCGGTTACGTAAACTGTATAGTAACCAGGCAATGCTGCTTCTAAAGTTTGTTCGTTTCCATCCAATGGCCCAATCCATTCATAGGTAATCCACTCTCCCGCATCTAATAGAGAATATCCACCAATACAAAAAGTGGTTGAACCTGTAATTTCTACAGGATTTGTTTCATATTGAATTGTAAAAAATTCATCAGTCCCAGTACATCCATTAAAATCAGTAACCGTTACTGATACACCGTCATATCCACCATACATGATTGTAGGTGTGGTTTCTCCTGTGCTCCAACTATATTCAACATAGTCATCAGCCAACCATAGTTCATTTTCATAATCGGCACAAAAATATTGATCGCCTAATATTTGGGGTTCGGTTTCAGGGTGCATGTTAACAAAAACGCTAGCAACATTTTGGCATCCATTATAATCGGTAATGGTGAGACTGTAAGTTCCTTGTTCTGTAACTTCTAAGGTCTGTCCGCCTCCTGACGGAGACCACTGATAATATTGCATATCATCCGGACCTGTGAGTAAAGTTGATTCTCCACTACAAATTTCTAGTTCACCGATAATTTCAATATCAGGTATCGGATGCTCAACTACAGTAATTGAGGTATTACCAGAGCAGCCAAAAGCATCAGTAACAGTGACAGCATAGGTACCTGATTCAGAAACTGTAATTGCACCAGTCGTTTCTCCAGATTCCCATTGATATGTAGCATAAACTCCAGGAACTCTTACTGTAATTGTTTCTCCATCACAGAAATCTTCTCCAGTCATAGTAGGCATGAGTTCTTCTTGCTCAACGACAGTTACAGTTGATGAACCAACACAACCATTTATATCAGTTACTGTCACTGTGTAATCTCCTTCTATGTCAACGATGATACTCTCTGTTGTTTCACCTGTATTCCAAATAACTGACTCCCAACCCTCAGCGAATATTTCAGTAAAGCCATCAATACAAAATATCAATTGACCTGTTATTTCTGGCTCTGGATTTGGTACCTCCATTAAATCGAACTCTAAAACTGTTTGGCAACCAAAATCGTCTATAACTACAACAGAATAAATTCCTGCAGTATTAACTATTATTTCTTGAGTTGTTTCACCTGTTGACCACTCATATTCAACAAAGGTCTCAGCGACTCCAATTGTAGCTTCCCCTCCAGCACATAATAATTGATCTCCAATAATTGTTGCTACAGGAGGCAATTGTAGTGTTATTTCAATTTCATTCGTTGACGTACATCCATTGGCATCTGTTGCAGTAACAGAATAAATTCCAGGCTCACTGATAACATTGGTAAATGAGTTCTCTCCATTTGACCAAACAAAACCAACTAAATTATTTCCTGAAGCTGTAAGAATACTCGTAGACCCATCACATATCCAAGGATTACCATCGATGTTCACAGGTTCAGGATCAGCTTCAATTAATGTATAACTTGCTACTCCTGAACATCCATCTTCATCTGTTACTGTCACCTCATAGGTCCCTGCTCCTGACACTGTTAATGTTTGTTGCGTAGAACCGTCTCCCCATACATAAGAATCATAAACACCAGCGTCTAAATCGACGGTTGAACCTACACACACTAAATCCGGTCCAGTGATGGTTGGATATAGCATGTCTTGTAATTCAATGGTTACTGTTGCTGTTCCTGTACAGCCATTTTCATCGGTTACAGTCACTGAAAAATCTCCTATGTCCGTAACATTTACCATAGGGTCAGTTGATCCATCCGTCCATTCGTACCCTACGTAAGTACCACCAATACTTAGATCAGTAGATCCATTTAAACAAAACATAAGATCTCCAAGAATTTGTGGTTCTGGATTTGGATATTCAATGACATCAACTGATGCAGTTCCTGTACAACCATTCGCATCAGTAATTGTAGCCGTATATGTTCCAGGTCCAGTTATATCTAGTGTTTGACCAGTTGAACCATCTCCCCATTCATAAGCATCCCAAGACCCAATATCGATTGTTGTTGCTTCGCCTTCGCAAATTTCAAAATCTCCTGTTATTTCAGGTTCTGGTGTTGGATTTTCAATTATATCAAGTGAAGCAGTATTTGTACATCCGTTTGAGTCTGTCGCGGTTACTGAGTAAACTCCAGGAGCATCAACACTTAATGAAACACCAGTATCTCCGGTAGACCAGGTGTAACTATCAAATCCTCCAGAAGCAAATACAGTTAAAGAACTACCTTCACAATATTGATCTCCACCAGTAATATCAAGTGGTGGAATTATATTTTCTATTATTGTAACGGAAGTGTTTCCACTACATCCATTTTCATCTGTTACCGTAACTGTGTAAGAACCAGCGGCATTTACTGTTAGCGTTGGATTAGTTGTACCATCTCCCCACTCGTAAGTAACATATGTACCATCAACACTTAGATCAACTTGTTCCGCTCCACCTGGACAAATATCTAAATCTCCTAAAATCATAGGCTCAAGCTGCAGTAGTTCTGTGACTGTTATTTCTGCAGTATTGGTACAACCATCTTCATCAGTGACTGTAACAGTATAAGTTCCAGAAATATTTACTGTTATACCTGCTGTTGTTTCACCATTACTCCATTCATAAGAAGTATATCCTGCTGTTGCAGATAAATCCGTATCAAATCCTAAACAGAAGTTTTCATTACCATCAATTATTACATCAGGCGGGGTATCCTCTATTACATCAAAAGAAGCTGTATTATTACATCCATTGTCATCTGTAATGGTCACGGTATATGTGCCAACCTGTGTAATCACCAGTTCATTTGTTGTTGATCCAGCATTACTCCATTCATAGCTAGCATATCCTGAAGTGGCTGTCAATGTGATCATGTCTGATCCTCCTGGACATAATAAATCATCACCAGTTATTTCCACCACTGGATCAGGAATTTCTATTACTTCCAATTCAGCCGTGTTTGTACATCCATTGGCATCAGTAGCAGTTACTGAATATATTCCAGGAGTGTTCAATATTATGGTTCCATTAGTATCTCCACTTGACCAGTTATATTCTTCGAAACCTCCTGACGCTGTCAATACAAGCGAGCTTCCTTGACAAAAAGTAGGTCCACCTGTTATGTCTAAAGGAGCGACTACATTTTCCACTATGGTAATGGAAGAGTTCCCACTACAACCATTGCTATCTGTGACAGTCACACTATAAGTTCCTGCAGCATTTACAGTTAAGGTAGGGTCAGCACTTCCATCTCCCCAAGTGTAAGTAACGTAGGTTCCTCCGAGACTCAATTCTACATCTTCAGCGCCTCCTGGGCAAATGTCTAATTCACCATTAATCATTGGTTCTAATTGAGTCAGTTCATTGACTGTTATTTCAGCTGTATTAGTACAACCATCTGTATCTGTTACTGTAACCGTATATGTTCCTGAAATATCTATGGTAACTGCATTTGTTGTTTCACCATTACTCCAATTATAATTCACATAACCTGCCGTTGCTGTCAAGGTTGTGCTAAAGCCTAAGCAGAAGGTTTGATTTCCGTCAATGACTACATCTGGTGGAGTGTCTTGGCTTACTTCAAAGCTGGCCGTATTTGTGCAACCATTTCCATCGGTAACGGTTACGGTATATGTGCCAATGTCTGTAATTACTAATTCATTGGTCGTTGACCCACCATTGCTCCAGCTATATCCTGTATATCCTGTGGTTGCTGTCAAGGTAATCATATCCGAGCCACCTGGACATAAGAGATCATCGCCAGTTACATCAACCATCGGATCTGGAATTTCTACCACATCGATGCTTGCAGTGTTTGTACATCCATTAGCATCGGTAACTGTAACAGAGTATGTGCCTTGAGTATTGATGGTTATGGTCTCTACATTGATACCATTTGACCAATTATATTCTGCAAAACCTGCTGTAGCTGTAAGATCCAGAGTTGTTCCTGCACAGAAATTTGGTCCTCCAAGGATATCTACAGGATCCACCATATTTTCAACTACGGTAACAGAAGTGTTCCCACTACAACCATTAGCATCAGTCACAGTTACGCTATAAGTTCCTGCTGCATTAACCATTAAGGTTGCATCAGTACCTGGGCCTGATCCCCAATCATAAGAATCATAAGATCCTTGAACTGAAAGTGTTACTTCTTCATTACCTCCTGGACAAATATCAAGCTCACCTAACATGGTGGGCTCCAATTGAGAGAGTTCTGTAATCGTAATTTCTGCAGTATTGGTACATCCATCGGTATCTGTCACAGTAACAGAATATGTACCGCTTACATTGACATCAATTAAACTCGTTGTTTCAGCTGTACTCCAATCATAAGAGGTAAATCCTGCAGTGGCAGATAAGGTTGTAGAAAAACCAGAACAAAAAGTTAGGTTTCCATCTATATTTACTGTAGGAGGTGTATCCTCCGTTATTGTTATTGAGTTAGTTCCTGTACATCCATTTGCATCTGTAACAGTGACCGTATAGGTTCCAACTGCATTTATTATTAGATCTTCATTAGTTGACCCGGCATTACTCCATTCATAGGAACTAAATCCTGCTGTTGCAGAAACTGTTACCTGATCACTTCCTCCAGGACATAGCATATCATCTCCTGTAATATCAACCACTAAGTCTGGGATTAAGGCAACAGTAATACTTGCTTCACCGGTGCAACCATTAGCATCGGTTACAGTTACTCCATAAGTACCATCTGCTGTAATAGATAGATCCTGATTTATCGAACCATCAGACCAAATATAGCTATCAAAGCCAGCATCTGCGGTTAGTAATTCAGTTCCACCATTACAAATTCCTGTGGACCCAGAGATGTTTGGTGTTGGGTTTTGATTTTCAATAATATCAACGCTGGCAGTACCCGAGCATCCATCCGAATCTGTTACTGTGACCGTGTAGGTGCCAGCTGCACTGACAGAAATTGATTCTGTCGATTCGCCACCTGGGCCCCAATTGATAGAAGTATATCCTGAACCAACTGAGATATCTGTAGTCCCTCCAGCACAAAAACTTAAATCTCCAGTTATTTGAGGCACTAAGTTGTCAGCAATACTTACTGTAATATCTGCTGAGCCTGTGCAACCATTCACGTCTGTCACAGTGACTGAGTAAGTTCCAGCTGCATTTATCGTAATGGCATCTGAAGATTCTCCTCCAGGTGCCCAATTATAATTTACATAATCTGGTGGTACATTTAGCGTCGTTGAACCTCCCGTACAAAATGTTGTAGATCCTGCAATTGCCACATCTGGTAAAGGCGCAGCATTCACCGTATAAGAAGTTGAAGCAACACAACCGTTTACGTCTGTGACGGTAACACCGTATGTTCCCGCGTCGCTTACCGATAGACTTTGGTCGGTCCCTGGACCACTACCCCAATCATAAGTACTGTAACCTGCATCAGCAGTTAAAGTTATTGTTTCTTGACCAGTACATAAAAGGTCAGGACCTGTTATATTTGGCAATGTAGCTGATGTAACTGTTACAACTACTTCGACTGGATTAGATTCACATCCATTGACTGTGCAGGTTACCCAAAATGATATATCATTCGTTATTACGGGAGTGACAAAATCATTACCGACAAAAAGCACCGCACCTCCAACGGCATCATACCAGGTTAAAGTCCCTGAACATCCGGCAACATTTAAAATTGTCGTTTCATCCATACAAGCTAAATTTGTTGGATTAGGAGTGGGATCTGGTGTGGGAGAAAGAGTTCCTGCACATGGAACACATTCTGTCATTAAATCACAACCATCCACTTGATATTCATCATTTATAGTACAAGGATCACCATCATCGCATGGTAGCGTTACGTTAGGAGCAACACCCGAGCAAGTAGCTACTGGCACTCCAGCACAAGGCACGCAAATAGTTCCATCACAAGCTACTTCTTGCTCATCATTTTCAGTACATGGATCTCCATCATCACAAGAAACTGTTGTTAGTAGACCATTACAATCTGTTGGAACACCAGCACAAGGAACACATACACCACCGTCACAATCAAGCTTCTCCATGTCATTGTCTGTACATGGATCACCATCATCACAACTTGTAAACAATGGAGCCTCAATGATGTAAATCATAGAGAATTCGATGGGGCCATTACCACAGGCATCTGTGTGAGACCAAGTTCTTGTTATACTTCCACCATTACAGGCATCTGGCGATCCACTATCTGTATATCCTACGACTCCAGCTCCATCGCAATCATCCAACCATTCTAAATCTTGGCTGGTCGGTATATCTGAAACACAACTTACATTTGCGGAAGCAGAAGGAAGATTGACAAAAATTGGTGGATCGTTATCATTAAGAGTAATGGTTATTGAATGCGTCAATGCATTAATGCAAGAACTGGGGTCAGCATCAACGCTCCAAGTTCTTGTAATTTGATCGCCGCAGACTGATAAACTTCCTGAATCTACATAAGAAACAGTTCCTTCATTCAAGCAATCAGGATTAGATGCTCCGTTACTATAATCAAGATCAAGCCCTGATGGAATTGCATCGTTACAATCGATGGTCACATCCGCAGGTAAGGGACTTGTCCAAATAATGTCTGGAATTGGTTCTATGGTGATATATTGTGTGTGACTCGCGAGGTTATTGCAGTTATCTGTATAAGAAAATGTTCTCTCTATTACACTCTGGCTGCAATTATCAATCGTCCCTAATTCTATGGCTGCTGTATCACCATTTCCATCACAATCATCTGTCCATGTTACTGTTGGCATTACTGGAATGTCTGAATAACAATCTACGGTTATATCAGCAGGTGGATTATCAATCACTGGACTTGTATTATCCGTTAAGGTAATGGTCTGAACATGATTGATGGTTACTCCGCAAGTGGAAGTAAATTCATATGTTCTTGTTAATTGATCACCACAACTATTTAAACTACCTGATTCAACTGGTGAAATTGTTCCAGCAGTTTCACAACTTGGATCAATGGCACTATTCGTATAATCAAGATCAACAATTGGTGGTGCACTCTCACCGCAAAAGATGGTAACATCTGATGGTGGATTCAAAAAAGTAAGAGAGGTTATTGGTTCTACCGTGATTTGTTGAATAAAGGTTCCTGTCAGACCGCAAGCGTCAGTATACTCCCACTCTCGGGAGACAATACCGCCTGTACAATCATCCATTGTACCTATCGTTTCAGTTGCTGGAACTGTTCCAGTTCCATCGCAATCATCAGTCCAATCTAAATCAGGAGCTGCCCCTAATTCCGAAAGACAGGTGATTGTTATATCTGCGGGTCCGGTAGGGAATTCTGGACCATTGGCATTTAAAGAATAAGTAAAAGTTTCCGTCACTTCAGCCACTGCATCACAGGCATCTGATATCGAATATGTTCTTGTAATTGTATAAAAACAAGAAGGATCTTCAATACCAGGGTAATCATCTGTTATTACTACCTCACTTGGATCAATGGGTGAACAGTCATCAGTTATTCCAGTAACACTAAGTTCAAGCGGTAAGGTCGGTGGGGCTGATAAACAACCAAGATCTTGGACCGGAAAATCAGTAGTAGAACCGCCTATTTCCAATTCAGGAGGTAAGTTATCTGCAGATATTGTGATGATTTGATCAAAGGTAAAATTCTGACTGCCACAAAAACAAACGGTATAGGTTCTTGTAAAAATCCTATCCGTACATATCTGAGAGGGAATAGCACTATCAATATAGCTAAACTCCATATTTGCACAACCATTTCCTGTAGCGTCTATTGCATCAATAATACCGCCTAAGGCTAAGAAATCATCTGTGGTCACAGGTTCTGGTACATTTTCATAACACAAATAACTTTCATCGGGAATACTGATGGAATTAATTGTACAACAAGGAATCGCACATAGTTCAATGTCAATATCTCCTGTCCCTTGCTTACAAACAACCAATTCAATAGGACCACCCTCATCGTAAACTTGAAAATTTATGGATGTCCCACCATTTAACGGGTAAATTACGCTTGGATCAGAATAACATAGACCATCAGAATCATCAACCATCCACCAATTGGCTCCATTATCTTGGGGCGTAGCAGTGATATCGAAACATGATGCATCTGAAGATGGTGTATTTATGACTAACATTTTACATCTGGATGAATTGGTATTGTTAGTACCTTCACAACAATAGGTATCTGAATTACTAACTGTTACGGTTGTCGTAACACACCCAGGCAAGGAACCACAGCCCACTGGGCAGGAACCATCAGCTGTAAAATCTATGATGGTTACATTACTACATTGTGCTTTACATAGGGTACCTAAAAATACTAAACATGCAAAGATGAAAAGTCTTTGATAATTAACGGTTGAGAACATTGTAATTGCTTTTTGGGGTGCGAATTACTCCTGTTTTTTGGGGCAAACCAGTAAAGGCTTGCAAGTACAAAATATTATTATGGGGATGTTGAAGAAACATAGAAATGAACGACGTCATTTCCCTTCCGGTGGCCAATTTATTTTATAAAGTCCTTAATTTAAAATAAATGAAAACTAAAAGTCGGTTATGACAAAGAGCTAACAAATTTTTATAATTCATATACAAACTAAAATATTCAGCCAACTTTAAATTGAAATCAACAACTATGCCTAATTAAGATTTTTTTATATTTCTAAGTATAATACTCATAGATTTAGTTACAAGCGTTAACTTCAGGATTATCAGTGCAAGGATTGTTATTTCTATTGTTATGAAAACTCATTATCAACTTGCTTCGAAATAGCAAGGGTTTTCATTCTTATTTTTTAAATTTGTGCCGTGAGTACAATCACCCTAGAGAATATATTAGCCAACAAGTCCTTATTAGCCTCTGTTTCCGAGGAATGGCTGGAGGAGAAGTTGAAGAAAGAGCCTTACAATAATCAAATTAGGGCACTTATAAGCGAGAAAAAAAGAGATTCTAGTAGGGAGCCTAGTGATCTGATCAATGAAATTATCAAGAATCAGAGTCCCAAGAAAAGCTCTATTGTTTACATCCGCGACATTTATCTAGAAGATAATAAAGTTGATGCTTCCGCAAATGTGGAAACAGAACAAAAAAAATCAAATCCTCAAGTCACTGTAATACCCAATCAAAGTAAGACAATAAGTGATAAGCCAAAGGTGGTTGTAAAGCCTGGAGCATCCAAGGAATCTATGATTACAGGAGCTGCGATCGGAGCAGGAGCAGCAATAGTTGGCTCAATCCCAAGCCTTGCAATTCCTACCAGCGAAAACGAGAAAATGGAAACCACTGAGATTGTTTCGAATACGGCTAATATGGAGAAAAGTGGCTTGCTTGGTTTTTTAAATCGGATTGAGGGAAAATTTGGTCAAAAGGAAATAGAATCTAAACGATCTGAAGGTTCTTCGCCAGATGTTGACCCGATGCATAAGGTCATCGAAAAGATTGAACAAAAGACAACTGAAGAAAAAACTGAGGTAGAAGAGGTCAAAGAAGATTCATTGAAAGATATTGTTTCTCAAGAACAAATAGTGGACAAGGAAGAGACCAACGAAAAAGAATTAGAGGAAAAAGCCTTGGAGCTTGAAGAATCAAAAGAAGAATCTGAGGTATTTAAGATTATAGAAGACTCCTCTGAACAAATGGTCTTTCATGAAAAGATCAAAAAGAAGAAAGGTAAGAAGAAGAAAAAGAAGGGAAAAGACTTCAAGCAGGAGTTTCGATGGTTATCATATACTGATTCTGACTATAGCCAGAAAGATCTTGATCCATATACTTTATGGATTAATACAATTGATGATACTCGTTTGACGAAAGTCAAAAAAGACAAGAAGAAAAAGAAGAAAGGCAAGAAATATGGGGAAAGTCAAGAGGTTTCTGATGAAATAATATCGGAACAATTGGCTGATTTGCTAGCAAGCCAAGGACACTTTATGCAATCTATTGATATGTACGAGCGACTATCTTTGAAAAATCCTGAAAAAAGTAGTTTCTTTGCGGACAAAATTGAGAGTATCAAATCTAAAAATAGATCATGATTACAGGATTAACTATACTTATTGCGATAAACTGTCTATTATTAATGGCAGTAGTTCTTATTCAAAACCCAAAAGGAGGAGGAATTGACTCTACTTTTGGAGGAGCTGGAGCCACTCAGATTTTTGGGGCGGCAAAGTCCTCAGATGGTATTGAGAAATTGACTTGGATATTAGGCATCATTCTATTTGTGTTGTGCATAATAACGGCCATCATGGTTACCAACTCATCTGGCGGGGGTCAAATACCGCTTCAATCGCAAGGATAAAAATTAACAGCCTCTGAAAATGCTCAGGGGCTTTTTTTTGCCAAAATGACTAAATCATCTGCATTTTGGCAGCCCTAAAAGGGATAGACTCCATTCTATGTAAATATGGCAGCTAAATTACGCTTGGCACGATACGTGACTAGTAGCTATATATTAATTATTTCTAAAAACACTAACTAAAAACTTAATTCAGTATGAAGATGAAACCCATCAACGACCGGGTAGTCGTAGAACCAGCAAAAGCTGATACTAAGACAAGCGGCGGAATTATCATTCCTGATACTGCTAAAGAAAAACCTCAAAAAGGTAAGATTGTAGCTGTAGGTCCTGGTAAAGACGGAATTAAAATGTCTGTCAAGAAAGGAGACAAGGTACTATATGGAAAGTATTCTGGACAAGAGATTAACTTCGAAGGAAAGGACTATTTAATCATGCGAGAAGATGATATCCTTGTAATCTTAGGATAATCACTTGAATCTTTTTAGAAAACAATTTAAAACATAAAATAATGGCAAAGCAAATAACCTTTAGCTCAGATGCTAGGGTAAAATTAAAAAAAGGGATTGATGCATTGGCCGATGCAGTTAAAGTAACACTTGGTCCTAAGGGAAGAAATGTAGTGATTCAAAAAAGCTTCGGAGCGCCTGCTATCACAAAAGATGGTGTAACTGTAGCTAAAGAAGTTGAACTTGAGGATGCAGTTGAAAACATGGGAGCTCAGATGGTAAAAGAAGTAGCTTCTAAAACTGCTGATGCAGCAGGTGATGGAACAACTACTGCCACAGTACTTGCGCAAGCTATGGTAACTGCTGGTCTTAAATACGTTGCTGCTGGTGCAAATCCAATGGATCTTAAAAGAGGGATTGATCACGCGGTAGAAAACGTGGTTAAAAACTTAAGAAAGCAGAGTGAAGTTATTGGTAATGATTTTGAAAAAATCAGACAGGTAGGTTCTATTTCTGCAAACAATGATAATGAGATCGGTTCTTTAATTGCTGATGCAATGAAGAGAGTAACGAAAGATGGTGTCATCACTGTTGAAGAAGCAAAAGGTACGGATACTTATGTTGATGAGGTAATAGGTATGCAGTTTGACAGAGGATACTTATCTCCATATTTCGTGACTAATTCTGAGGACATGATCACTGAATATGAGAATCCACTGATTTTAATTCACGATAAGAAAATATCAAACGTTCAAGACATCCTTCCAATTTTAGAGCAATCATCTCAGTCAGGAAGACCTTTATTAATCATTGCAGAGGATGTGGATAGTCAAGCTTTGGGTCTTTTAGTAGTAAACAGACTAAGAGGTGGACTTAAGGTTGTTGCCGTTAAGGCTCCAGGATTTGGTGATAGAAGAAAGGCAATGTTGGAAGATATTGCAATTCTTACTGGAGGTACTGTAGTATCTGAAGAAAAAGGATATGCACTAGACAAGACTGAATTGAAGATGTTGGGAGGAGCTGCTACAATTACGATTGATAAGGACAATACGACCATCGTAAAAGGTGCTGGTAAAAAAGCTGACATCAAAACTAGAATTAATCAGATCAAAGCTCAGATTGAAACAACGACTTCTGACTATGACAGAGAGAAACTTCAGGAGAGATTAGCTAAGCTTGCGGGTGGAGTTGCAGTACTTCATGTAGGTGCAGCAACTGAGGTAGAAATGAAAGAGAAGAAAGACAGAGTAGATGATGCATTACACGCTACAAGAGCAGCGATAGAAGAAGGTATTGTTGCTGGTGGTGGTGTTGCTTTAGTAAGATGCATTAAGGCCTTAGATAAGGTTGAAGGTGAGAATGAGGACCAATTAATGGGAATTCAAATTGTGAAAAAAGCATTAGAATACCCTTTAAGAACAATTGCAGAGAATGCAGGAGTTGATGGTTCAGTTGTACTTCAAGCTGTAGCTAAGGCAAAAGGGACCAATGGGTACAATGCAAGAACTGAGGTCTATGAGGATCTTAAGAAAGCTGGAGTTATTGATCCTACCAAGGTAACTAGAGTTGCTGTTGAAAATGCAGCTTCTATTGCAGGTATGGTATTAACTACAGAATGCGTTATAAATGATATGAAGGAAGATACACCAATGCCGATGATGCCTCCAGGCGGTGGCATGGGAGGAATGATGTAAAATCCTTTAATTTAAGATTTAGATAAATGAAAAGCCTCGTCTGCAAAGACGGGGCTTTTTTGATTTTCAACCTGTAAGAATCTTAAAAAATGACGGTTATCTCCCATTTGAAAAATTGATTGGTTCACTATTTGCAGCTATTTTCGTCTATTGGAATGGTTTCTCTGCTCCAAGTCACCTTTTAATACAACCCCCTTCAGGAAAATTTTCGCGGCCCTTGCTTAAATTCTTAGCATATCAATATGAAAGTAACTACTTGCGTACTGCTATTCCTGTGTACAATCAATGTATTTGCTCATGGCGATTTACATGAACGAATACAAAAAGTAACCACTGAAATCGAGTCAGATAGAGATAATCATGAGCTCTATATAACAAGAGGTGAGCTTTATGCCCAACATGAAAATTACAAGCTTGCCTTAAAGGATTTTAAAAAGGCAGAAAAACTGGCTGGAACTAACGGCGACCTACAACTAAATTTCGCCAAATCTTATTTTAGGTTAGGCAAAGAAAAAACTGCCTTAGAATATTTAGAACGAATCTTAGAACAAGACCAAGATCATGTAATTGCCTGGCGGTTAAAAGGACAATGTCTTGCTAATTTAAATGAATATCAAGCGGCCGGTTTAGCCTTTCAAAATGTGATCACCTACTCCGTTCAAACCTTACCAGAGAATTATTTTGAAGCAGCATTAATGTTTGAAAAAGCGGAAGTGCAAAAGCTAGATAAAGCAATTGAAACAATAGAACAAGGCATTGAAGACTTAGGAAAGGTCGTAAGCCTTGAACAAAAGTTGATTCAATTATATGTACAGCATGGAGATTACCAAAAGGCAATCGGCCAACTAACTGATCAATTGGAGACTAGAAATAGAAAAGAATTTATCCTTTTCGAAAGGGGAAAAATTTATGCGCTTAGTCTAGATAAAACCTCTGCTGAAAATGATTTTAAATCAGCACTTCAGTTAATAGATAAATTACCTTCTAGGCTCAAAAATACTGCAGCGACTAAGAACTTAATAAAAGATATAAATCAACAATTAGATTTTTTAAATAAATAAGATGAATCCCACTTCCCTATTCTCAACTGTTTTATTTTGCCTTTGCTTTCAATTACTTTCTGGGCAAACTACTTTAATCAATTATGGTGAAAACTGGTCTTATTATGATGCAGGAAATGAGCCGAGTCCGCAAGGAAGTAATGACTGGAATGACACAAATTATGATGACTCTAATTGGTCGACTGGATATGCCCACTTAGGTTATGGTGATGGTGATGAGGCTACTGTATTAAGTAACAATGCATTGACTGGATATTTTCGAAAGAGCCTTACTATTACCAACCCAGCAGATTATGATAACCTTAATCTTGATCTAATTTATGATGACGGTGCTGTTGTGTATTTAAACGGACAAGAAATATGGCGGGTTAATATGCCTACAGGTACCATAAACTATGATACCTTTTCTGGTGCTCCAAATGGTGACAACGCCAGTGCAAGTACCAACATTGGCAACCTTTTAACTGCAGGAACAAATGAGATAGCTGTTGAGATACACCAAAGAAGTGCGGGTAGCTCTGATATTAGCTTTGATTTTAAACTTTCTGCCACTCTAGCAGGTCAGATTAATGTAATTCGTGGCCCTTATTTACAAAAAGCCAGTGAATCGTCCATGACCATCAAATGGAGAACTCATGTTCCAACTGAATCTGTAGTTAACTATGGAACTTCATCAGGGAATTTAAATTTGGTCACTTCTGATCTTGCTTTGAAGACAGAACACGAAATAGAAATTACAGGATTAAATCCTGCAACAAAATACTATTATGAACTTGCAAATAATAGCAATGTGCTCGTTCCCGCAAGTTTGGATATGTATTTTCAAACTTCCCCAATTCCAGGTAGTACGCCAACGGTGAAAGCATGGATACTAGGTGATTGTGGTACTGCAAATACAAAACAAAGAACCGTCAGAGATGCATACTACAACTACATCGGGACAGACCACACTGATATGATTTTATTCCTTGGAGATAATGCATATACCGTAGGAAATGATGATGAATATCAAACGGCCATTTTCGAGAATATGTATGAGGACAAATTAAAGAATACAACCGCATGGTCATGCCTAGGCAACCACGATGGACACTCCGCAAATTCAAATTCTCAGACAGGTCCATACTATGACATATTCAGTTTTCCGAAAGCTGGAGAATCCGGAGGAATCCCTTCAGGAACAGAAGCCTACTATTCTTTTGATTATGCGAATATTCACTTCATCAGTTTAGATTCTTATGAAACCGATCGTTCAGTAAATAGTGCGATGTACAATTGGTGCCAAGCAGATATTCAAAATACAACTGCTGAATGGATTGTTGCCTTTTGGCATCATCCGCCATATACTAAAGGATCTCATGATTCGGATACAGAAACTGCTCTTATTCAAATGAGACAGAATTTCTTACCGATGCTAGAAGCAAACGGGATTGATCTTGTTCTTTCAGGTCATAGTCACTCGTATGAAAGGTCATATCTATTAAATGGCCACTATGGAAATGCTTCTACTTTTAATATGTCTACAAATACTGTCGGTCCAACTGGATCTGGCGATGGAAAGTCAGATGGGAATGGTGCTTATGAAAAAACCACTAGTGGGACAGTTGCAGATAAGGGAGCGGTTTATATCACTACTGGCTCTGCGGGAAAAATAACGAATGGTGACTTGAATCATAATGCCATGTATTACTCAGTTGCGGAACTGGGTTCTTGCGCTTTAGAAGTTACTGGGAACACGATGGATGTAAAATTCATAAGAGAAACAGGGGTAATAGAAGATTACTTTACTATAGTTAAAGACCCTACCACTGGATGTGTTGCAGGTGATCCATGTGATGACAACAATCCTTGTACAAGTAATGATGTTTACCAAGCAGATTGTTCTTGTGCAGGAACTTTGGACGACTCAGACAACGATGGAGTATGCGACGCGGATGATCAGTGCCCAGGGTTCGATGATAATTTAATCGGAACAACCTGCGACGATAATGATGCTTGCACAATCAATGATGTATATACTTCATCATGTAATTGTGCAGGGGTCTTGGCAGATGCGGATAACGATGGAGTATGCGATGCCGATGACCAATGTCCTAACTTAAATGATAGTTTAATTGGGACACCTTGTAATGATAATAATGATTGCACAGTTAATGACGTTTATAATTCTTCCTGTGATTGTGCAGGAATTATGGCTGATGCGGATAAAGATGGAATATGTGATGCGGATGATCAGTGTCCTGGGTTTGATGATAATTTAATCGGGACACCCTGCGATGATAATGATGCTTGTACCGTCAATGATGTTTATACTTCATCTTGTAATTGTGCTGGAATCTTGGCAGACGCTGACAACGATGAAGTATGCGATGCCGATGATCAATGTCCTAACTTGAATGATAATTTAATCGGGACACCTTGTGATGATAATAATGATTGCACAGTCAATGACGTTTATAATTCTTCTTGTGATTGTGCAGGAGTTATGGCTGATGCAGACAACGATGGCGTATGTGATGCCAATGATCAGTGTCCTGGGTTTGATGATAATTTAATCGGGACAGCCTGCGATGATAATGATGCATGCACCATTAATGATGTATATACCTCAGCTTGTAATTGCGCAGGGGTTTACGTAGATTCAGATAATGATGGAATATGTGTAGGGCAAGATCAAGATGATACTAATGCCTGTATTCCAAATTCTAGCAATGCTAATTGCAGTTCTTGCACTGAATATAGCAGTGACAATTTTGAACCAAATTGGGGAAACTGGAATGATGGCGGAACAGACTGTTCAAGATCAGCTTCCAATGCAAATTCTGGGATTTATAGCATTAGAATCCGAGACAACTCTGGAGCAGCCTCCTCTTTATATTCTGACCCTTATGATTTTTCAGCAAATGCAGAAATAGAAGTTCAGTTTTCATTTATAGCCATCGGCATGGAGCCAAATGAAGATTTCTTCTTAGAAATTTCAGATGATGGAGGATCAAGTTATACAATTGTTCAAGAATGGAACGTTGGAACTGAAATTGAAAATAACATACGATACAATGAATCTGTCAGCATCACCAATAATTTAAGTAGCCAAACTGTCTTAAGGTTCAGATGTGATGCCTCTGTCAACAATGATCAAATTTATTTAGATGATATCAAAATATTACATTGCAATGTTTCATGTTTGGCTGGGGAAGCTTGTGATGATGGCAATCCTTGCACAACTGGAGACGTACTAAATGCTAACTGTGATTGTACAGGAGTAATGGCAGATGCTGACAACGACGGGGTGTGTGATGCAGACGACCTATGTCCAGGATTTGATGATAATTTAATCGGTACGACATGTGATGATAATGATCCTTGTACCATCAATGATGTTTACAATTCTTCCTGTGGTTGTGCTGGAGTATATGTAGATTCAGACAACGATGGAATCTGCGATACAGACGATCAATGCCCTACCCTAAATGATAATTTAATCGGTACCGCTTGTAATGATAATAATGATTGTACCGTTAATGACGTTTACAATTCTTTTTGTGACTGTGTTGGAATAATGGCTGATACTGATAATGATGGAGTATGTGATACTGATGATCATTGTCCTGGCTTTGATGATAATTTAATTGGCTCCGCATGCGACGACAATGATGATTGCACGGTTAATGATGTCTATAATTCTTCGTGCAACTGTGCAGGAATATTTATGGATGCAGATAACGATGGTCTGTGCGCAGGACAAGATGCAGATGATAATGATCCATGCATTCCAGATGCTTCGAACACAAACTGCAGCCCATGCAATAATTATAGCACTGACAATTTCGAATCAAATTTTGGAAATTGGAATGATGGTGGTACTGATTGTGCTAGGGTTGCTGAATATCCAAATTCTGGAAATTACAGCATACGTATCAGAGACAACTCAGGATCAGCTTCCTCTCTTTATTCAGATCCATATGACTTTTCTGGGGTTAATGAAATAGAGCTTAAGTTTTCATTCATAGCCATAACGCTTGAACCAAATGAAGATTTTTTCTTAGAAATTTCAAATGATGGCGGATCAAGCTTCTCATTGATTGAAGAATGGAGAATTGGGTATAACATTGAAAATAATATTCGATACAATGAATCCGTCTGGATTTATGACAATTTGAGTAGTCAAACTGTCTTAAGATTCAGATGCGATGCCTCTGTAAACAATGACCGAATATATTTAGACGATATTGAAATAATCCACTGTAATGTTCCTTGCTCAGCAGGCGATGCTTGTAGTGACGGTGATCCATGTACGACAGGTGATGTGTTTGATGTTAATTGTAATTGTGCAGGAATCTACCAGGACAGTGATGCAGATGGAATTTGTGATAATGACGATTTATGTCCAGGTTTTGATGATAATTTAATCGGTGCAAGCTGTGATGATGGAGATGATTGTACAGAAAACGATGTATATACGATTGACTGTATTTGTTTAGGAGTTTTTACAGATCAAGATGGCGATGGATATTGCTTAAATGATGACCCAGATGATTCAGATGCATGTATACCAGATCCAAGTTCATGTTCGCCTTGTAATGCTATAATCGAAGATGGTTTCGAAGCAAGTTATGGAAATTGGAACGATGGAGGAACTGACTGCGCGAGAACAACTGGATACGCTAAAACTGGAAATTATTCCGTTCGAATTAGAGATAATTCAGAAGGAAGTTCATCGGTTACTAGCGATGAGTTGGATCTCAGCGGAGAAAGTACAGTATACTTATCCTTCTCATTCATTACGACTGGATTTTCAAATAATGAGGATTTCTTTTTAGAAATTTCTACGGATGGTGGTTCAAGTTATGCGATACACCAAGAATGGAATATGGGTGCAGAATTTGTCAATAATTCAAGAATTGATGAGGAACTAGTGATAAATTATGCATTTACCGCAAATACATTATTCAGGTTTAGGTGTGATGCCTCATCAAACAATGATCGAGTTTACCTTGATGACATTACCTTATCCATGTGCCCTATCCAAAATATTGCAACAGACGCAACAGAACGTGTCATAGTCTACCCTTTCTCAACAAGAAGAATAGAAGAAGTTCAAATTTATCCGAATCCAGCTAGAGACCTTCTCTTTATAGAACTACCTAGCAACAAAGATGACTTTGGTAAGATCGGCATCTATGACTTGAAAGGAAACTTGATTAAAAATCTGACTTTTGATGCAAGAAAAGATAAGAGCTTGGAGGTTGATTTAGGTACATTCGATTCAGGAATGTATCTTTTGAGAATTGAATCTTCAGGTGGGGATTACAAAGTTCACAGACTTGCGATCGTAAAATAATTGAAATACATAATGTAGAAATTATAAAAATAAAACATTCATGATATAGGGAATCACCAACAGCCATGAAAGTCGGGTT
>JAHDGF010000076.1:404-8629 GCA_020627785.1 Saprospiraceae bacterium | reverse complement strand
CTCTAGAAAGAACCAAGGCTCCATCGGAGCCAAATATCTATAACCTTATCGCTCTAGAAAGAACCAAAGGCTCCATCGGAGCAAAATATCTATAACCTTATCGCTCTAGAGAAAACCCAGGCTCCATCGGAGCCACATATTTATATATAGCTCTTACGATAAGAATTGATAAGCGCCCAAGGCAAACACATAAGCCAAAATCAACATGAATATGAATTGATAAATTGCATACTTCCATTGACCAGTTTCCTTCCGGACGATGGCCATCGTACTCATACATTGCATGGCAAATACATAGAATAGTAACAGAGAAATAGAGGTCGCTAAATTGTATCTCGGTTCTCCAGTTTCATATATCTTTTCATTCCGCAATCGTTGGACAATGCTCGCATCTTCCTCTGAGCCGATGCTATAAATCGTACTCAAGGTTCCAACAAATACCTCTCTCGCCGCAAAGGAAGTAATCAATGCAATCCCAATTTTCCAATCATAACCCAAAGGCTTAATCACCGGCTCAATAACCTTACCTAAATACCCAGCATAGGAATACTCTAAGGCAACAGATTCTCTGCTTAGATCTTGTTGGAACTCATTTCCCATCGCAGAATATTCCTTAAACTTCTGATCAATGAACTGCTCATCCTTAGGGCTAAAACTTGCCAATACCCAAAGCAAGATCGAAATAAAGAATATAATCTTACCAGCTTCTACTACAAAGGATTTCGTTTTCGTCCATGCATTGAAAAATACATTTCTCCAGTTCGGAACTCTATAGAGAGGTAACTCCAACGTCCAGATACTAGATTGGTCCTCTGTGCTTTTTCTTGATATAAACCAAGCAACCACCAAAGTTGCGATGACCCCTAATAGATATAAGGCTAGAAGAGTAACTCCTTGTAAATTAAAAAAACCAGAATCTCTGTCAGGAAATGTAACGGCAATAAGTATGGTATAAACCGGAAGCCTAGCGCTACAGGTCATGAGAGGGGAGGCGAGAATAACGGCCATTCGCTCACGCCGATCTTCAATCATACGTGTACTCATGATGGCAGGTATGGCACAAGCCCATGAAGACATCAATGGTATAACGCTCTTGCCACTCAAACCAAACCGTTGTAAAAAGTTATCGGAGATGTATGAAATCCGAGATAAATATCCTGTGTTTTCTAAAATTCCTAGTAAAAGAAATAAGATCGCAATTTGAGGAATGAATATTAACACACCTCCTAAGCCTGGTATGATCCCTTCTGATATTAAATCCGAAAACCATCCCAACTTTATATGTTCATGAGTCATCTCTGTGGCCCAGGCAAACATTGAATCGATCAAATCCATCGGGTAGGATGAAAAACTAAAGACACATTGGAATACAAAAAGCATGACCCCTAAGAAAATCAACAAGCCCCAAATAGGATGTAGTAAAATCTTGTCCCATTTTTTGGAGTTGACCATGATGTCAAGCCTTTTGGGATTTTCCGAAAGAACATCATTTATAATTTTACTAATCAATACTTGTCGCTGAGAAAAGTCTTGATCTAAAGCCTCAAATTGTTCATGCGTAAAGTTCTTTCGATCCGCAGCCAGCATATCTAAATACTGATTTTCGAATTGATCTCCGACGATCTGTTCGTACTGGCTCCTTCGAAAAGTATGCGGAATTTTAGCCTTGTCGTTTTTAATGATGTCATGGACTTCTTCAATCCCTTCACCTGTTTTCCCGTTCAGTAAAACCACTTCACAGCCCAGTTGTAATTTCAATTTTTCAACATCAAGAAGTAATTGACTTCGCTTTAATTCATCTTTGAAGTTAATAACCACTGCCAAGGGAATTTGCAGATCGGCTATTTCACTGAATAACATCAATGAATCTTCAAGCTGTCGTCCATTGGCGACAAAAAGAATGGGATCCTTAGAATTACCGTAATTCAAAATTTGCTGCACGCTAATCTTCTCATCTAAATTATCTGCCCACATTGACTTTAAACCAGGCAGATCGATGATCATCGTCTCTTTATAGCGACCAGATTTTTTCTCGACGGTAACGCCATGATAATTCCCGACTTTTTGATTTAAACCAGTCAGTAAATTAAATAAACTACTTTTCCCAGAATTGGGTTTTCCTACAAGAGCAATTTGTTTCATTCTTCAGAATACTTTACAACTTCAATTTTAGCCGCATCCCGATTCCTGATACTCACCATCCTTCCTTTAATTGATATGTTGCAAAGCTTTGCGTAAGAAGGGCTATAATTTTTTTCAACCAAACTACCGAGACATACGCCATTGAGCAATAACGTTTTGCGAACCATATCCTCATCTACCTCGATAGCAGCAAGAATCGCCTTGTCTCCAATATTTAGTTCTGTCAGTTTCACGATTGGTTTGCCAAAGGTACAGCTTATTTTGAATTCGTCTAAATAAGCCTGAAGATAATTTTTGAGAATTTAAACACATAAAATCTGTCCAAATGAATAGCTAATTTCCAGTTTGAAATTTTGATTATAAAATCTTCAGCACAATATTCCTAATGGATTGCTATCGTTCTATCCCAAACCTCATAAGAAGCTTAGCCGTTAAGAAATCTACTTTGGCGCGTTGGCAGGATGGCGGAAAGTTGAGGTTAAGCTTTCAGAATGAAGTTTGCATCGAAGAATTGTACCTATTATATTTTAAATATAATATTCCTAATGGATTGCTATCGTTCTATCCCAAACCGCATTTAGAGCTTAGCTGTTAAGAAATCTACTTTGGCGCGTTGGCAAGAAGGCTGAAAGTTTAGGTTAAGCTTCCAGATTGAAGTTTGCATTGAAGAATTGTACCTATTGCATCTTCAACACAATATTCCTAATGGATTGATATCGTTCTAGCCCAAACCGCATTTAGAGCTTAGCCGTTAAGAAATCTACTTTGGCGCGTTGGCAAAAAGGCGGAAACTGTTTGAAGAAAAGTGGAATATATTTAAACTAAGGAATTCGGTATGAGTTTTTGCGCCGCGGAAAGCAAAAGGAGATTTTAGGTTAAGCTTCACAAGCGGCGATTTTTTTTGGTTACTTTTTTGCATCACGGGCAAAAAAGTAACAAATTCAATTTAGAAAAGAGTCATTACATCGATAGAAGGCAAGCCCCCTTCTTCCTACTTAATCAACGCAACACCATTTAAATCATGCGTCAAGATTTCACTCATGTAATCAAAGAAAGGGCGCACAGCTTTATAGTCTTTGACAATTTGCTTCAGGAAACCTTTATCTGTGACTTCAGAATCCTTGTAAGGTTTGTAAGTTAAGAATTGCTTATACCGCAAAAGTTCAATAGCCGGATGATCTTTAGGAAAGCCTTTTGGAGCCGTTTTTAATTGTTCACCTTCCATCAAGTTTGGAAAAGTATCTTTGAATTTCTTACCCTTAAAAACCTTCTCTAACCGTTCAGGCTCTGCCGCAATGTGTTCTCTGATTAATTTTAAGTCGTCCTTGTTTGGATTCCAGAAACCGCAGCCAATCATGCTCTTTCCACCTGGCTGAATTCCAAAATAATAACCACCTCTCAACCATGGAGTGTCCCTGGACATGCTTCCGCCGATGTGTGATTTATAGGGACTTTTATCTTTTGAGAATCGAACATCTCGATAGATTCTAAACAATGTTTTTTTCCCAGTAGCAGGAACGATTTGATCGTGTTTGTTCATTTCTACCATGAGCGCTTCCGCAAATGCAATTAGATTCTCATGCATTGCTGTGTACTTATCCTTATTGGCAGTAAACCAATCTCTGTTATTATTATTTGCTAAGTCCTTTAAGAACTTCAAACTTGATTTTTGGATCTGGGCCATGGGCAATTATTGTTTTTGAGAGTTTTAGTAAGAAGAAAAAATTAAGTCAGTGCATTCTCAGGATTCGGAGTCTCTACATCAGGGATCATTCGCAAGACAATGGATCCAATAATCCCAGTCAATATAAATCCAATGGCTATCCACTGAGACATAGACCAGTCTAAGCCCATCAAATCATATCTTGGATTGACTCTTATGCCTTCTATAAAGAATCTTTCGATGCCATTGAAAATCAACATAATGAAGAATAACATTCCTGCAATTTTCACTTTCTTTCGCATCACCCAGAGTATGGCTGTAATGGCAAATGACATCGCAATTTCATAAAGTGGAGTAGGGAACACTGCTTCTGCTAATCTTCGACAATAAATTCCTGTGCAATCTTCAATCTGAACACCCTTGTTCAATACGTTATGTGGATAATCATAGGCCCATAACCAGTCTGGGAAAATCCACCAACTTGGTTGTGCCAATGTATTCACAATTCCCCAGTCACCATCTCCAGCAAAATGACAACCCATACGCCCGACCGCATAACCGACCATAATCGCAGGCGCGGCTACATCCATCATGTGTCTTGTATTCAAACCAATTTTTTTGAAATACATTGGGATGAAAATGAAGCAACAAATAAGACCACCGTATATCGTCAATCCGGAACCTGAAAATAATTGTCCCAAAGGATCATTCATGAAATCTCCCCAATTTTCTAAAATTGAAAACAATCGGGCGCCACCTACACCAACAATGGCACACATAATCATGATATCGCCAATTTTCATATGTGGCGCAAGCAAATACTCACCCGGTTGCATCGTTGCCTCCTTGGGCTTATTCATCGCCGTATAATAATATATACCTCCAAGCGCCAATGCACCCACAATCCCACCAATCCAAGATCCAGCTCCTGAAAAAATGGTCCCAGCAGGATCAGCTTTGAAAGTGTCAAACTGAGTTATAATAAATGGTAGTTTGAAACCGAAAAAGAATCCAATCAATCCATTGACCAAACCCTCTCTAATCGCCATTTTCTTATTATCAACCTTCCTTATTCGCAATTTCGGCATCAAGCCCTCTTTCTCCTTGCGTTCCATTTCAATCTTAACCAAATATCCCGCAGATATCAAAGCCAAGGCTAAACAGACCCCAAAGGTTTTGAAGATAGATGTCCAATTATCTACCTCGGTGCCAAAAAGATCATTAAATAAATACGATAAATCAGGATACATATATTGAAATTTATGGCTCAAAAATAGAAAACCATTTGTCAATAAATCCAAACAATCATACGAATCACAAGAAATAATCGTTTAAATTTACATCACTTTCTTTCAGTACCTCCCTTCCCGAAAACAGATTGGCAATTAAACTAGAACAATTAACTTCTATGATCAAACCATTAGTAGGTATTATTTGTGCATTTGCTTTAAGCATAAACATTACCATGGGACAAGGAATGTCCATCTATTCAGGAATCAGCATTCACAAAAATCAATCTTCCATTCTTACTCCTGAAGGAACAGCCAATACCGGCCATTTAATCGGGGCTGATGGAAGAATAGGAGATGAAGGTTTTCACTTTGTAATATCCCTGCAATATCATAGACTGAATTTTGAAGCCAGCGAAACCTATCAATGGAGAGCGACCAATCCCACCATCCAATATCTAAAAGGTAGAGGCGGTTTTGCTTTCAAGGTTTTCAACATTGGTGAAAAAATCAGCACGAAATTAAAAGTATTGGGAAGCTTGGACTATTTACTCAATGCTCCTTCTCTACAGAACAATGATCTCCCGACCAACTATATTTTCAATGACGCGGTGGCAGGAGTTGTAGGAGGAATCGAAGTTGATATTGATTTTTTAACGATCGGGTTCGAATATGAGAAAGGATTTCTAAGGGCCTTAAACCAGACAGACGATACTAGCTTTAATTCATGGGCAACGACCCTTGGTTTTAATTTTTAGTGCATTCAGTTAAACAAAAGACGCATCAAAAATACCTTCAGAGTTAAGACGGTCTAACTTGACTTGACGCATCTGATTTACCTCCGAATCTGATGCATTGACTTGAACTTTGATGTAATTTTTCGTGAAGCCAGTAAGGATGTTCTCTTTTTTAGATTGCTCCAATAACACAATATCTGTCCTCCCTTCATTTTCTGCATAGAACTGCCTCTTTTTGCGCAAGCTCAATTGACGCAATATGTCGTTTCTTTCTCGACGGACGTCCATAGGGACAGAATCTTCCATCTCACTTGCCAAAGTATTAGCTCTTTCGGAATAGGAAAATACATGGAGGTAATTCACATCAAGGTCAGAAAGAAATTGCAAAGTCTCTTGAAAGTCTTCTTCCGTTTCACCAGGGAAACCTACAATGACATCTACACCGATGCAACAATGTGGCATCTTTTCTCTAATCCAACCGACCCTTTCGGTATATAGTTCTTTAAGATATCTACGACGCATCTTGTTCAAGATTCGATTAGAACCTGATTGTAGTGGAATGTGAAAGTGTGGTACGAAACGCTCAGAGTTGGCTACAAATTCAATGATTTCTTCAGTCAATAGATTGGGCTCAATAGACGATATTCTAAATCTTTGTATGCCATCTTCTTTGTCTAATTCTCTGATAAGATCTATGAAAAGCGCCTCTTTTTTCGGTTTTTTCCCCTCAATCACATCCGTTCCATTTCCAAAATCACCAAGATTAACACCAGTCAAGACAATTTCCTTAATCCCTTTTTCAGCGATTAACTGTACATTCTTCTTTACGTTTTCAATGGTATCACTTCTTGATTCACCCCTCGCTTGCGGAATCGTGCAAAAAGAACAGTTATAATTACAGCCATCTTGCACTTTTAGAAAAGATCTCGTCCGATCGCCAAAAGAAAAGGATTCCACAAAACTATTCGCTTCCTTAACCTCTCCAGCAATCACCATTCCCTTGTCCACCTGACCAATCTGATCAATATAGTTAAGGACATTGAATTTCTCAGCCGCTCCCAATACTAGATCAACACCTGGTATTTCTGAAATTTCCTGAGGTTTTAACTGAGCATAACATCCAATAACCACAATTTTCGCATCAGGATTGAGTTTTTGAGCCTTTCTAACCGCGTATCGACACTTTTTATCGGCAAATTCAGTGACAGAGCAGGTATTTATAATATATACACTAGCTTCATCGCTGAAATCAACAGTCGCATAACCATGCTTTTCAAACATTCGTCGAATGCTTGAAGTCTCTGAGAAATTCAGTTTACAACCAAGGGTATGAAATGCTGCGGTCTGTGGTGTGGACAATTTTCTAATTTATTAAACAAAGATAAAATCATTTGAAGCGTATTAGTAGCATACTTTCGTCAAATATTTATTTTTGTAGCATAAGTGAACCGGATGAATTCCAAAAATATCTTCTTTCTTTCTATTCTATTTCTTCTCGCAGCCTGCGTTCCAGAACCTAAACAGATTCTTACAGACATAAACGTCGACCTCAATAACGAAGTGGTCCAACGCATCATCCAGCACGAGATCGATCAAAATCGAGACAGTCTTACCTTCTATGCGCAATCTTCAGATCCGACTCATAGGTACCTTGTAGCAAGAGCCTTTGCTTCATATCAGTCTGAACAATCCATCAAGATTTTGGATTCATTGCTGAATGACCCCATCAGAGAAATTTCAGCCATGGCTGCATATTCTTTAGGTCAACTTAGAACTCCGAAGGTTGAAAGCATCTTGGTCAGCGCCTTTAAATCGCAAGATACGACCAGTGTAAACAGTCTACTGAACAGTCGGATTTTAGAAGCGATAGGAAAGACAGGGAACAAGAAGATGTTGAACGCTCAGGCAAATATATCTACCTATAGAAAAACAGATACACTTTTATTACTGGGCCAAGTACGAGGATTCTATAATTTTTCATTGAGAAATATGGTGGATGAAAAAGCAACGGAAACAGTCATCAGTTATCTGAACGATGCTTCATATCCTGAAAGTGTTCGATTGATAGGTGCACATTATTTAGCTAGAAGCCCCGAGGTCAATATCGAAGATTACAAGTATCAAATCAGCCAAGCTTTTATCAAGGAAACCAATCCTGAAATAAAAATGACACTGGCTTATGCCCTAAGAAAAACCGTTGATAAAGACATCCAAACCTTATTACTTGATCAATTAGAATTAGATCAAGACTATAGAGTAAGAATTAATACCATCAAGGCCTTATCAACGCAAGATTATATTGGCGGTGCAGAAAAAATGATCGGACTCTTAGATGATCCCAATCTGAATGTAGCTCTTACAGCTGCCGACTTCTTCATAAATAATGGCAACAAGGACGATGCGGTTTTTTATCGAAATTTGGGATAAAAAGCGGCCGTATCAAGTAAGAGCTAA
>JAHDGF010000076.1:0-394 GCA_020627785.1 Saprospiraceae bacterium | reverse complement strand
AGATGATCCCAACTGTTTACAGCTGCCGACTTTAAATAAACAAGTGCGGTAATCTATCGAAATTTAGCCAGAGAGAAAAAGCGACCCTATCAAGTAAGAGCTAAACTATTTTATGCAGTCTTTAAAAATCTTCCTTATTACTATACCAAAACAATTTCTGCGACTCGTTGGGAACTGATGAATTATATTAAAGAGTTAGAAGACCCGTATGAGAAATCAGCATTCATATCTGCCTTTAGCAATGACCCTGGGAGTTATTCTGAGTTAATCAAAATGTTGGAAACGGAAGAAAGTTTGGTCTGTAAAACAGCGATCATGCAGGCCCTCGAAGGGATTGTTGGTCATGATGAATTCATCCAAACTTTTCAATCCAATCAACGTTTTGTAAAACGCC
>JAHDGF010000043.1 GCA_020627785.1 Saprospiraceae bacterium | reverse complement strand
GCTTCAACGGTAATGCCTGGTTCTGTAAAATCTGCGGTTACCAGTATGCTGTCTATATTCTCACAACCTGTTAAATCATCGATCAGCTCATAACTATACCAGCCAGCTTCCTCGATTTGAAGTAGTTGATCTTCAAGCCCATTTATTGGATTTCCTGATGGGTCGTACCATTGGTAATTGATGGCAGGGCCACTACTTGTGTTCAGGTCATCCAAGTTAATATCTACCGCAGAATTGTCGCAGGTCAGAGCTGATGGTTGTTCAAAAGTTATTTGCGGATATGCGGTCAAATCTTCTATTAATAATGAGTCGGAATCAGAACATCCAGTCAAAGTATTTACGGCAATTAATGTAACCTGTGTTTCCTCAGATATGTCTACTGTAATTCCTTGTGCCGTTTGATTTCCAAATTCCCAAGTATAATCGACATTCATCTCGCCAGGCGCACTTAGTGTTACAAATTGTATGAAACAATCAATGATATTATCTGGATCGGCAAAGATGGTTGCGATCGGTAATTCTCCTTCCTGTAATACTTGAACTTCTTGAATTTCGGAACAACCAGAAATGTCGTTGATCAGGACAAGGGTGTAGGTGCCTGCATCACTAATCTCTATGAATGAATCATTTCCTAGTGAGTTACCGTTTTCATCAAACCATTCATAACTGACATTTGTCACCGAAGTATTTGGGTCCCCAATAATCAAACTGGAAGTATTGCAATCAAGTATATAGTCTTGTGAGGTATCTAATAAGGCATCAACAGTAACCGCACCATCTACTATTTCCATTGAATCCATGCCCGTGCAACCATTAACATCTGTAATGGTAAGAGTATAAGTCCCCGGTGAACTCACTGTAATCGTTTGATCTGTTTCTCCAGTTGGACTCCATAAGTAAGTAGCAAGTCCACCGGGACCTACTAACGAAGTCGGCATATTAGGGCAGATAAAGCCATCAGAAATTATGTCAAAAATAATCATGTCCTCTTCAGATACATTGATGGAACTCTCTCCGGTGCAACCATTGACATCGGTTATTATAAGCCTATAGCTGCCCGGTGCTGTGACTTCCAAAGTTTGAGTTGTTTCTCCTCCAGGACTCCACTCATAGGATGACATACCTGTAGGACCTGACAATATTGTGCTTGATTCTGTACAGAAAGAATTGGCGCCTTGGATGGTAAATGTCAATGGGAGTTCTTCACTTATTATTATGGAAGCTTCACCTGTACAACCACTGGCATCTGTAATGGTGAGACTGTAAGAACCAGGGGAAGATGCACTAATCGATTGAGTCGTTTCTCCGTTGGGTTCCCAGAGATAACTACTAAGGCCTGCCGGACCCATTAATTCTGTACTTAAGCCCGGGCAAAAAGAATCCTCACCGTCAATGGTAAATGTGATGGATGTTTCTTCGGTAACGGTAATTGTATTTTCAGCTGTGCAGCCATCAGAATTAGTTACGGTTAAGGTGTAATTTCCTGATGATGATACAGTAATATCTTGATTAGTTTCACCGTTTGGACTCCATTCATAGCTTGAAAAGCCTGCAGGACCTGATAAGATGGTACTTGAGCCTTGACAAATGGAAGTAGTGCCATTTATGTTGAACGGAGGTATTGATTGTGCTTGGAGGACAACTTGTTCTGATACCTGGGAGCAATCGCCCATACAGCTTACCCAGATAGAAATAGAATCTTGAGTAATATTGTACATGAAAGTTTCTCCAGTGAATATAGGGTTGACCAATAATGAATCACTGTACCAAGTGGCTGAACTTGGCATGCAGCCAGATACTGTCAAAGCTACAGTATTTCCAATACAAAGGACTGGGGGAACGGCAACTGAAACAGAATTTGTTCCGCTCGGATCACCTTCGCAAGGGACGCAAATATTGCCACTGCAATCCACTAATTCTCTATCATTTGTTGTACATGAGTTACCATCATCACAGGATCTAAAATCTGGTGGCAAGATGGTATAAATTTTTTCAGCTGAGGCAGTATTCCCACAATCGTCTATGACTAGCCAAGATCTAATTACAGTTGAGACATCGCATACTGTAATGAAATTTTCATCTGTAAAATCTGCAAATCCAAATCCCAAACAATTGTCATTATATTCCAATTCTTCAGCTAAGGGAATGTCATCTATGCATGAAACTGTTACGTCTTGGACTGTTTCAATGATTGGAATTTCATTGTCGACAGTTTCAAATGAGGATATTTCCATATCCCAACAGTCGCCACTGAAAGCAGGAATATCATTGTAATTACTCACTTCTGTAATGGTGGTAATGTTAGGGTCTGAGGAGGTCAAAAAATTGAAGCTACCGACAATGTATTCAGTACAAGTTAAATCTGTTATGAAATTTGTGGTCGTTCCTTCTTCAAGTTGTAAGATATTGCCAAGTACATCTGTTACGAAAATATATTGAGTGTAATCAGAATCAGTTTGATTATCAGAAATTGAAACAATAACTTCTTGGCCAGGGCATATGCTCAATGCGTCAGCGTTGACAAGACCTGCATCTGAGTTACAGCAATCTACAATAACCATTGTTTCATCATCAGTCGAATAACAAACACTATTGAAAATAACAGAATAATCAGTAGTTTCTGTAGGACAAACTATTATGGTTGAACCGGTTCCAATTTCTTGACCAGTTGATTCATCAATCCAAATAAGCTCTTCGCAGCTGATGCCACTATCCAACTCTAGACAGTCACCTGTACAGATAGGTCCATACACTTCTTGCACAGCTATCACTGGATCATTGCAATCCCCACTAGGGTCAGACGTATCTGTTTCTGTGATGTCAAGATCAAAGGATCCTGCAGCTGTAAGTTCTGATGAGACTTGAATATAATAGGTGCCAGCGGCTAGACAATTAACGGTGAGTGAACCGGAACAATCTTGTGAAATTAGGTTCCCATTGCATGAATCATAAATAGCTACGGCTGGATTAGTTATGGAAATTGCTGTGACATTTACTTCTAAAGTAGCAGCACTTAATAAATCATAGCTATACCAGACGGAGGCTTCTCCTTGGATGCCGCATAATGGTAGATCGCTTGAGGCACAAAAATTATCATCACCAGATATGCCTCCATTTGCATTTGTGGCATTATTGCATTCATTATTATCAGGAACTGGTGTTGGTGTTAAAGAGACTGTTTCTCCTACCCAGAGATAATAGGTAAATGCAGGATCTACTATGATTACTTGAGAAGTGCATGTGATGCTATTTAAGGAACCACAAGATCCCTCAAATAATTCAAAGTTGTTGCCGCTGATATCAAATTCAATGACACCTACGTCTGGAACAAAAGTCATCCAATAACCTGGAGTAGTCTGATCACAGTTGTTATTAGGGTCGGGACATCCTGAATCGCCTGTAAAAAATGTATAAAGTCCGGTACACGTAATTCCATTAACACCTACAGGCGCTGCTCTTTCGCAGACGTCATTTAAAGTGACTTGTGTTGTCGTTCCTAAAATATCAAAGCTGCCTGCATTGGCAGCGTCAGAGCCAACAACAATAAAGATTGAAGAATTGGGGTCAGGGAAACAAAAATCCGTAAGATTAAAACTAGATTCATCACAGTTGGATTGAGCCAGTAAGTTTCCTCCACAAGCATCATAGATTTCTACAGAAAAGTTTGTTATGGTATTTGCTATAATTTCAATTGAATAAACATCATCTCCATTGGCCTCTAATTCGTACCAAACTGTGTTCTGGAGACCACAACTGAGATTCTCACTCGCAGAAGTGCTATTATCATCAGAAGCTGATCCTGACAATAAAATGGCTGATGAGCACTGCGAATAAGCATTAGATGAAATGAAATTATACAGCAGGTTATTACGAGAGATTTCATGGGGTTAATTGTTGTCTATATTGTGGTAACACGAATTGTTACAGATTTATATAGATTTAGTTTAAATTTTTCTCCAGTAATTCTCTTTTTAGCTGTAGATCATTGATTTATTTTACTTTACGTCTGTTTATATCTTAGATAAGATCGTCAAGGCAATGAGTTTATAACTAGTTAATAAGCTGATCAATTCTTCTATCTAAATTAGTCCACAATAAATTTTTGATATCTAAATATTCCATTTGCCTGCAGGCTAATAAAATAAAGTCCGCTAGTAAATGTACTTACATCAATCTGAAAAGATGACTGCTTTGATTGTATGCTTGTTATTAATTGTCCATGTGCATCATGTATCTGTATGAGCTCAGGCAAACTCCCTTGATTTATTTCTACGAATAATTGATCTCTGGCAGGATTAGGTCTGAGGCTAAAATTAAGGTCTCGAGTCAAGTCCCAATTGCTAGTTCCCATATCAATGGTGAAGTCAATGGAACTGCTACACCCTGTACCGTCAACTAGAATCATGGTGTAGTCTCCAGCAGGTAATCCTTCAAAGGTGCCATCCGTATTTTCTTCTCCATTCACTGAAAATGAAAATGGTGGAATTCCAACTGGCTCACTAAATGTGATACTACCAGGTATAGCATTAGATGCATCAGTGATGGACAGAATTTCAGTAGTAGGTAGGGGGACATTATTTAAGTAAAGAAGATTTTGACCTTCACAGCCATTGGTGTCAATCGTCATTAAGTTGTAAGTTACCTCACCTTCAATTAAATATTCATTGCTCCCAATCTCAAGTATTTCATTGTCTTCTTCGTCTAATAGAAGGATAGAATTATAAGCATCAGGATTGTAGACTTGGAAAGAAAATATATCGCCTTCACATATTTGATTGTTTTCAATAAAATTACTTTCTAATTCTACTGGATGGAAGGCATAAGAATTTAATTCAGCGACACATCCGTTTGGTTCTGCAGCTTCAATTGCGAAAAATATTCCATTCGAATCATTTAAATAAGGGGCTAGATCAAGTCTAGCGCAAGCCGAGGTTCCAAAATTTTGCAAGAAGACTCCTTGATCGTCAAACAAAGACCATTCAACGACCGCATCATTTGATGAGCAAAATTCAACGATATAGTTAATGGAATCTCCGCTTGCGCATTCGAGTAATGATTCGTTGATCGTAAAATTATCTCCATCAAAATTGATGCTGAATTCTTCATCTTTCGAGCAACCTAAACTATCCGAAACAACAATTCTGTAATCACCAGCTGCCAGCAGAATGTTTCCATCAGCAGGTTCAAGGGTGCCAAAATTTATCGAGTAAAAATATGGGGGTGTCCCTCCTGTAATTGCAAGGTCAATGCTACCAGACTCAAGGCAGGTCTCATTGTTTGTTTGCACTTGAAAGTTAATTGGATCTGGATCGGTAATGGTGACGTCTAAACTTGCCGTACAGTTTAAATTATCGGAAACCTCTATGGTGTAAAGGCCAGCCCCTAAATCAGTAAAGCTGGTTTGATCCGTTTCGACTCCATTAAGGAAAACTCTTTGGTTGCCATTACCGGCTGAAATATTTACTTCAAATGTCCCATCAAATTCTCCGGAGCAGGAAGGATTTGTACTATTCACTAAGGTGATATTGATGTCTGCGGGAGCCGGTAATTCTACCGTTTTATCGATAAAGCATCCCATTAGATCGTAGGCTCTGACGGTGTAAGTTCCTGCAGATAAATCGAAAAAATTTCCATCGGTATTTGTTGAGCCTCCCAATAATTCATAATAATTTATTCCATTAGTTGAGCTAGCCGTACATTCAATTTTTCCGGCTTCATTACATTTAGGAAAGGTGGTTATGAAAGTTGAAAAGCTGACGGGATCTAGGTCTGCAATTATAACGCTTTGGTCGTATATGCAGCCTTCGGGGTCAACCACTCTAGCAGTATAGTCTCCTGGCATCAAGTCGGTAAATGTACCAAAGGAATTTTTATTTACCACTATATTGTCAATGGCGACGCCATAATTCCATCCAGCACCATCATCATAAAGGAATCTCAGTTTGATAACGGAAGAATGAAAGTCAGTGACTGATATATTATAGGTTTGAAATCTTGGATTCCCAACTAAACTTGTGAGCTCTTGCCAGTCTGCATTATTATTTCCACTGATGTACACTATTGCTCTTTCATCTGCTCCGTCATAATCTAAATCTAAAAAGTAGCTATCAAAATTTATCGTAAAATCAACTTCTCCATTTAGGTCAATCCAGTCCGTATAAAAACTTCCTGATCCTACATGATCCTCTCCGAGGGCATCATCGTTGAAAGCCATGAGATGTTCGCTGTTTGGAATGGCATAGAACTGGCTCGATAAATCATCGCTGCTACCAAAGTTCCATCCATTTTCTAGAATCCAACCTGCAGGTGGTCCATTTTCGAGTTGCTCATTAAAGCTAACGTTCTGTACTTCTGTGTAGTTTTGGTTAAAGAGGGTCAACTCAGGAAAGCCAGGATTACCTCCTTCACTTAAAATTTGTAGCACACCGTTTGCTGCTCCTGTACATGATTCTGAAAGTACGCTGACTTCCATATTGAACGGTTCTGGTTCAAGAATATTAAAATTGGCTCGACTAGTATTACCATCGGCACCTGTGACATCTAATACGTGATTACCACCAGATAGATTCTCGAAAATGTTTGTTGATTGGGCAGGACCTCCATCTAAGCTAAAACTATAGGGTGGAGTGCCGGCGGTAACATTCACCTCTATTCTTCCATTGTTTTCTCCATAGCAGAGAATGTTTTGTTGGTTATTGATCCGTACGACAGGGAACCCATTTGGGACACAGACAGTAGCAGCGGCACTCAGGAGTGTAGTTCTTGTTCCTTCAAGAATAAAAGACATATAGTCGGCTTGATCTTGTGTGAAAGCATTCATGCAGTTATCATCGACGTAGTCCATATAGTTCATAAACATATCTCCATCATTTCCACAGCTTGGAGATGGATGCGTTGGGCATCCAAAGTTGGAAGAAGATTGTTCCGGGGTATCGTCTATGCCATCATCAAAATCGCAACCGCCTCCCCATACATGCCTCAGGCCTAGCCAATGACCTACTTCGTGGGTTGCCGTACGACCAAGGTCATAGGGCGCCCCTATTGCATATCCTGCTCCACCAAAAAATGGTCCAGCAATAACAACTCCATCTACGTTTTCATTGGGTAGGTCACCGGGGGTAGGCAGGTATGCATATCCTAAGATTGATCCGAGATCTTGTGCTACCCAAATGTTTAAATATTGATCTCTTGGCCATCTTGTGGCGGCGAGAATTTCAGATTCATTTTCGGTAAAACTATCAGAAGGATATCTGGTAATCCCATTGGTTGGATTTCCTTCTGGATCGTAAGTTGCCATGCAAAAATCAATTTCCGCGCCTGCTGCTGGGAAGACAGAAGGTGTATTAGAAGCATCAGCATTCGTTCGGGCGAAATCTTCATTTAAAACTTGAATCTGGGAAAGTACTCTATCTACGCTAAAATTGTTACCGACATTAATTCCATCTCCTGGATTATGAACAAGAATTACATGCACAGGAATGGTTATCTGGACAACCGAGCGTTCTATCTCAGATTGATCTTTTTTCCATTTACTAAATTCTTTGTGGGAACGTTCAATCTGATGTTTAGCGATTTCTTTTTCTTTTGGAGATTTGATTTCATTTCCACAAGTTCTTTGGGCTTGGATTGTGCTTGCGCAAATGAAGATGCATAGAATGGAGAAGAGTATATTTTTCAATGGAATTGATTTTCTTTTGTAAATGATTTATTTGCCTTGAGCAGAAATAAAAACATTCAAAAGATAGGTAAATCTTAGTCAATTGAATAATTGTAGAGGAAAAATTAATGATCAATAATGTCAAGTCTCGTACTTGTTAATCCTTTAGTCTAAAGCATAGATGGAAAGTCTCTCAGTAACGGATTATTTTTCTTGATGCTTGGATTATTTTGGTATTGAAATAATGAATTCGCTGCCTTGACCGATATCACTTTTAATTAGAATATCACCATTTAGATTTTCCGCTATTTTTTTTACGGTTGCTAGACCAAGCCCGGTTCCGCGATATTCTGATTTTGAATGTAAGCGCTTGAACATTGTGAATACTTGTTCATGATATTTTGCTGCAATACCAATGCCATTATCTTTAACTCTGATTAAATGTTTGTCATCTTTTTCTTCCGCGTTGATGTGAATTATTATTTGTTCAGATTTATTGTACTTAATTCCGTTTTCTATAAGGTTTTTGAATAATTGAAAAAATTGGAATTGGCTTCCTTTTAATTTCGGAAGTTTTGAGATGTTTATTATTGGTTTCTTTTCTTGATAAAGATATCTAAGAGATTCGTTTACTTTTTGAATAACTGAATTTAAATCATTGATTTCATATTCTTGATGCATTTTAATTTTTGAATAGTTTAAAACATCTTCAATGAGGCTATTCATTTGAGCTGCATTCGATTTTATAAATTGGAGACTATTATTTAATTGATTTTTGTCATTGGTATTTGCAGCCCTTTGCGCTAGATCAGAAAAACCATGAATGTTTCTCAATGGCTCTTTTAGATCGTGTGAGGTTATGTAGGCGAATCTTTCAAGTTCATTGTTTGACGCGAGAAGTTTTTTGTTGCTATTTTTTAATTCAGTCGTTCTTTTATTTACTTCTTTTTCAAGTTCTGCACTTCTATTTTTGTTTGCTCTAAAATTCGTCCAAAGGTATAATCCTGAAATTATTATGAATGCTAAGCTTAGAATTGAAATTAGTAATATGAGTTTTCTTTCTTTTTCTATACTTTCTTTTTCTATGTTTAATTGCTTGATGATTAGTTCTTTTTTCTCAAGCTGATGTTTTGATTCTAGTTCGAGTGTTTTGTTGGCTTTTTGAATTGTGTAAACGCTATCCGCCCAATTTTTATATTTTTTGTGAAAGGAATATGCTTTTTTGTATTCTCCTTTTTTTGAATAGGCATGAGCAAGTTCTTCGTAATATTGAGCTTTTATATCTGTACTTTTATTACTTGAAATCAAAGAGGATACCTCTAGGGCCTGTTTGATCGTTTCGTCATAATTTCCCGTGGCATTATGAGTTTTAATGATTGAAATATAAGTTTCTGTTTGATGCTCAACATTTCCTAATTTTTGGAAAAGATTCAATGCTTTTTCAAAATTTTTATTAGCTGTTGTATACTTTTTTTGATCTACATATAATTGACCTAGGCATAAAAATGAATATGCTTCATTAAATCTATCGTTACTTTTATGAGATAATTCTTTTGCTTCTAGTAGATATTTTTCGGCTTCATCATGTAATCCTTTTTGACTATTTAGTAATCCTAAGTTTCTTATAAGGAAGGACTTAACTCTAATGTTTTGCATGGTGTCCGCATAAGACTTTGCCTCCTCTAGATAATGACTCGCTAGCTCGAGGTTATTATTTTGAAGATGCGTGAATCCAAGATTGCCAATAATTATTGGCACTCGATGTTTATCTTTCCCTTTTTTTGCATATTCAAGCGCCTTAATCATAGCGGCGATGCATCTCGGGGAATCATTCATGGAATGATAGACCATTCCTTCTGAATTGTAGATTAAGCTTTTTAAATCGTTATCATCTAACGGTTCTGCAATAGACCAAGCTTCGCGATTTATTTCTAAGGCTTCAGATAGTTTTCTTTTATGTGCGAGGTAGCCAACTTTTAAATTTAAGGATAAGGCGATCCCTTTCTGGCTTTTAATTTCAGTGGCAAATTTAGATAATTCCTGTTGGTAATAATAGGCAGAATCTAAGTCTAGTTGTAGATAGCGCAGTCCAATATCTGCGAGAGCTTTAATCCGAATGGAGTCGGTATTTTCCGGTCCTAATTTTTTTAATAATACAGAAATATCCTTGGTCTGGGCATAGGTGTTTAACGAACCTAGTATAAATAAGGTAATCAGCAAATGTAAGCCTTGGAATTTTCTCAAACTCAGAATTTATTCTTTCGCAGTGACTAAGAATATTAAGGGAAAAGGAAAGGGTATGAAATGCTTTATTTGTCTAAAATATCGAAGTTATAAATAATATAACTTTGATGCATATTTTCTGCTGTCTTGGTCCTCTGAAATGTAAGTTATTTTTCAAAATTACATGATTAAAGTCCTTTTATTCAGCCAAGAAGCTTTTTAAATCATTTTCATCATCTTCCTTAGATAATCTGTTGGATTATATAATTATCCTGCTAATTTTGGCCGCTTAAATACACAGCCAAATGAAGGGATTGATCAATACTATTTTTTTACTTTTAGTCAGTTTAAGTCTGTACTCGCAGTTAAATTTTTCTCACGATACCATTGTTGTCAGTGCCATGCAAATGCCACTAAAGATTAATGAAACCGGCAGAAACATTACGGTTATAAATTCTAAGCAGATTGCCGCATTACCTGCTACTTCGCTAGATGAAATTTTACAGACGGTTTCTGGACTTGAAGTTCAGAGTAGAGGTGGCTTTGGTGTGCAGAGTGACATATTACTCAGAGGTTCTACATTTACTCAAGTTCTTGTACTAGTTGACGGAATGAAGGTGAATGATGCGTTGACTGGGCATTTTAATGGGTATGTTTCAGTTTCACCTGGCGAAATTGAACGAATTGAAATATTACGTGGGGCTGCTGCAGCCATGTATGGAGCGGATGCAGTAGGCGGTGTTATAAATATCGTGACCAAGACCTTTGCAAATAAAAGAGAGGGAACGGAAATTGATGGTGCTTTTAATATAGGTCAACACCAACTTGTGAATGGGAATCAAAGTGTGTCTATACGAAAGGGACCTTTGAGTTTTGGAGCTGGATTCTCTGTTAATCAATCAATAGGCGAAGAGTTTCAAGAGCAGGTTTTAGATGCCACAACAACTCTCGACGCTTACAATAGCTTTTTTGATATTAAGAATTTTGGGGCTTCTTTTGCCTATCGATTAACGGATAATTTATCAATCAAGGCCAGATCAAGTTATAGCTTTCATGATTTTGATGCTCGATATTTTTATACGACCAGCACCTTTGATAAATCTACAGAAAAGGTCAAGCAATTTTATAATCATCTCCAGTTGGTGAATACAACAGGCAAGGGTCGCAGCGATTTTAATCTTGCCTATAAATACAATACAGACGAGTTTATATTCAGTCCGGACTTTCCTTCTACTAATAATCACTTGACTCAATACTTGAACTTTACAGCCAACCATCTGCAATATCTGAGTGAAAAATTATCCTTTAAAACAGGCATCCAGGTTGATCAAAGAAAAATCGAGAGTAACGATAGAGGAAATCACAACGATTTACATTATGGCTTATATGTGATGGGAGTATATCAGCAAAAGGAGCTAAATCTATCAGTCAGCCTTAGAGGTGATTATGATGAAAATTATTCGTTTGAATTTACACCTCAGTTTAATTTCTCTTATGTATTTCCTAGATTGGTTGTCAGGGCTTCTGGTGGTCGCAGCATACGGGCAGCAGATTATACGGAGCGCTATGTTTCTAATAACCTGCAAAACTTAACACCTAATAGAAGTTTAGGAAATCCCAATCTTTTGGCGGAGAGTAGTTGGTCCGAAGAATTAGGAATTGACTTCTCTGTTAATGATCAATTGACGTTAAAAACAACAGTTTTTGCGAGGCAATCAAAAGATTTAATAGATTATGTTTCGACTAATGAAAGTGAAATTGGTTCTGTGAGTGAGGTAGGAAGTTTACAAGAGGGTGCCGATTACTTTTTTGCAAGAAATATTTCAGAGGTTTCTACGAATGGGGTAGAGTTTGAGGCAAGATATACACAGCCAGTAGGGGACAAAGGAAGATTGGCCATTGATTTAGGTTATACCTTCTTAGATACCTCCAATGATGAAGCGACGGTGTATATTTCTAGTCATGCCAAGCATTTAATTACTTCTCAATTTCAATTGAACATTGCTCATTTTGATTTTGTGGTGACAGGATTGTATAAAGAACGTAATGGGCGTATTGCTTCATCGATTAATAGTGAGCTTACAGAGGATTATCTGCTTTTGAATGGAAGAATAGGACATCGCCTGACAGATAATGTATCCTTAAATCTGCAGTTACATAATATTACAAATACTCAATATCAGAACATACTCGGCGCAAGAATGCCATCAAGATGGTTTATGGCTGGTGTGAAATGGACATGGTAGGTGTTCTGGACTTTTTTTGATTTCTTAGTAGTTTAAATAAAAGAGCTGTGTTCTATTAAGAACACAGCTCTATATTTTTATGCTTCGGAATGATCTTCTGCAGCTATTGTATCTCTAGTATTTTTCTGGACAGCTACTGCTCCAAACATGGCTAAGATAAATGCGAAAGCATAATATCCTTTTTCACTTGGAAGTAAGGATGCATTCCATAGTCCTACGACTAGTAATACAATGGATAAAATTGTTCCAAACCAACAAATGCTGTAATAAAGATCCGTTACTTTAATTCCTTCTAATCTATCTCTAACACTCTTCTGTAATGAAATAACTCCAAATAGTCCAAACATAATAATGGTGAAATAATAACCTTTTTCATTAAGCATCATGTTTGATCTCCAAAGGCCGATAAAATAACCGATTAATCCAACTCCCATTGCTACCCAAGAGGCTGAAATAAATGCGCTTGATGTTTTCTGTTTCATGTTTCATTTTTTTGATGAACAAATTGTAAACTAGGATCATGAGGTTTTATTGAAATTCTCATTTACCTAAACATTATAGAAACAAAGAAAGGAGTAGAAGCCATCAAAAAACTTGATGTATGGTAAGTTTTATAATTCCGCGTATTTATTTTTAATTCTGCTATAGCTTTCCGGAGTTACACCTAAGTAAGAGGCTATATGTTTTGAAGCAGTTCTTTGAAGGAATTCAGGGGTTTCTTGCATCATTAGATGATATCTTTCTTCCGCAGTTTTTGTCAGAAGATTTATTTGTTGTTTTTGTTTATGAATGAATAATGACTCAGTAGCAGCAGTAACAATCTTTAAACCAATGATATTATTGTCATACAAGGCATTGATGTTCTGCTTAGAAATTGAAAACACTTCTGTGGCTTCCAATGACATTGTAAATAATTCAGAGGGTTTATTCTCTAGATAGGACATAAAATCACAACTAAAATAATCCTCATAGAAAAGATCCAAGCACTTCGGGTTATTGTCCGTCCAAAGAAAAACACCTATAGAGCCTTTGATAATAATGTCGATGTAATTTTCTGTTTGGTCAACATCCTTAATCACTTCATTTTTCTTGAAAGTGCGATGAATCATTTGATTTGAAAATTCATCCCACAAAGTAACTGGAGCCTCAAAGTAGGGGTCAAAAAGTTTTTTGATATATATTCCTTCCAGTTTATTCATGGTTGCTTAATAGCCTTTAGTTTTTGCTTTGCATCAAATTTAATATTTACCCATCGGTATTGATAATAAAGTATGATTAATAGCGTGTCCAAATTCTTCTACAAAAGTTCGGCTATAGGTGAAATTAAAAATCGCTGCCCCCCCGGCGGGAGGCAACGATCCAACTTCCAAAATTATTTATTCTATTATCTTCTTGCAATCCCTGTTGGGAAATTTAGATTCTGTCCGATTGAAAATGGTACATGTACCTCAGCATTTGCTGGGATACTTCCAACAAGTGGTTTAAGTACGAAAGGTGCGGCACTGTTGTCAGGTACTGGCTCAACACTGATCACAGCTGTTCCTTCGGATAGATCCGTAGGAAAACTAAGACCTGAAGGTGCGTTTTGAAGGAAGTCCTCTCCAGGGAAAGGAGGTCCACCAGCACCGCTGTAAATCGCTGAATTATCTTGTCCAGTCATTTCTGAGAAAGTACCTGTACTGACAGGAGTTCCATCAATTACTGCCCAACCTTCATAGATCCATCCTGCAGGTAGTTCAGGAAGCGTAAGTCCTATAGCAGGTGCTCCTGAAGAATTATCTAAAAACCATATTCCGCTTGCTTCATTGGTATCATCTGAATCAGTTGGTGTTGCTAGGATAAATGTTCCAGCACTTGTACTGAAGTCAGTACCAAGCGCAGCTCCATGATCAATGGTTAGATTTGAGTCCTCACCTGAAAAGTCTCCAGCTAAAATATGAACGTCACTAGGATCCGGACTAGGGTCTGGATTTGGTTCTACCGTTAGGATAAAAGCCGTTGCTTTATCTAAGGCTTCAGAGTCTAGCTCAAATGATGTTTTTGATAAAGTACCTGAGGCATCCACCGTAAATGTTCCTGTTGTCTGAGGGGCTCCGTCCACCATAATCCAGCCTTCATAGACTGCATCACTTCCTAAATCTTCTAAACCTGTAATTTCTAAAGTCAGGTTTTGAGTATCTAGTTCATCTTCTCCGCACGAACTTAGAAAAACAGAAGTTAAACCAAGCGTAGCGATTAAAAGGTAATTAAATTTCATTGTTTGTTTGTTTATTATTGTTTGTTGCGTTGAATTAAATTGAATGCCCCCCTTATATGCGCGTAGGCAAAGAATGGTTGCCCAGAAAAGAATAAAAAACTAGTAATGATAATTTCTAGAACGTATAAGCCTTGTATTGCTTGGTTTGAGTCAATTAGTTAGAAATGTTAATGTTTGAATTTTTCAATAAAATTGATTGCACTTCTTCTGGTTGATTAGCACCTTGAAGATGTCTGAAATATGACATATACGTTTACCGTTTAATAACTATTAAGTGTTGGAGAAAATAATAGCACCTAACTTCTTAATTCAAATGCATTGACTACATTTAAATTGATAAATTCAACGGAGAGATATTTAGAGATGCAATTCAATGTAGGATTTCATTAGATATTTCTGCATATAATAAATTCCAATATGAACGCAAACATTTCGAAATTAATAAAGGAGTTAGAGGCAGTTGAGATCACTAAGTCGCACATAAAGGAATTGAATAAACTTTTAAAGGCTTCAGAATTACGGATCAGAGAAATAGATGAAGAGATTAAAAGTAAGGTGTCGAAAATTGAAACACTAGAGCAATCATCTTTTCAGAGACTGTACCTTACTTTGACTAGAAATTATAAAAATGTTCTTGACATTACTAAAGAACATTACATACTTCTATGTTTAGAGTATAACGAACTTCAAAAGGAGAGAGAACTTTTAAAATATGAGATAAAAGTTCTTACCAAAAAGACTGTAAAAATTACAGCTATAAAAGCTAAGTTAAGAGAGGTTATTAAAGAGGAGGCTGAATTACTCATAGATCAATCAAAGATTAAGGTCTATAAAAAATTAGTGACTAAGCTCGAAAGAAAGTATAGAATTGAGAAGGAGATGGAAGAGGCTATAGATGAAGGAGTCTTTTTGAATAAAAAATTCAATGATGCCATTAAATATTTGATGAAAATCCCAAAACATGTTTATGATATACAAAAGGACATTAAGGATTTAAAGGAATATGATGGTGAGTCAATAGGGAAATTTCAAGAAAAGGTTCTACGCATTAAACACTCCATGGTAAAATTTAAGTCTGAAGTAAATGAGGTCTTTGTTCAGTTGAATTTAGTGAAGGATGATTATAATTATTATTCAGCTTCATTTATTATGGAATATAGGAAGAAGTTGGCTCGAGATATTATCTTAAACAAGGGATTGAATAAAAGTTTGATCCACCTTGATGAGCAAAAGAAACTGGTGCTAGAGTTTACCAAAACGCTGAGGAAGGATTTACGAAAGGTTCGAAAGGAAATATCCTTGTTAGAAGAAGATGAAATGGAAACTCTAAATCTGATAGATTAATCTCCATCTTTAAGACAATGGAGTTAACACAGATGAATCAAATATTTGCCGAAAGGCTACAACAAAAATGAATAATTAGTGCTCGAAAATATCAAACACTAAATGTCATTAATTAAGAAATCAATGATTCAATGAGGAGAATGCTTTTTTTATAAACTCAGTTAAAAAGCAAAATTTAAACCCGTCCTAATGCCGTAAGCCAATGGCTTTTGCTCTACTCCAACTCTCGTTGACCAGTTACTTACTGATTTCCGAACGTGTGGAGATACTTGTAGGTTTAATCGATTGCCTAGTTTGAAGATTACATCCGTTTGCGCAAATAAGGATAATCCCAGGTCTTGATTGTATATCATCGCCTCTTCTGAAGAAACAATTCCATTTAACCATTCTCTACCGAATTTCCGAGATCTTAAATTAATGATTGCTCCAGCACTTAGATCTAAATTTAATTTTTTAGACCCTAGGCTTAGACCTAGTCCAAGAGGTAGATTTATTTGCTTATAGGCATTATAGTGTTGGACGTTATAGGTGAATGTTCCTTCTTGAGTTAAAAGGCCGTCGATTTCTTCAATCACCCCAGTATTCTGATTTTCTACAATATATTCTACTCCTTCAATTTCTCTTGTTAAGGGATTGGATTCATTTAAGAAGAATCTCTCATTGTACTGTGCATACTCAAGACCTGAAATTAAGAATACTTTTTTCTTTAATTGAAATTTTCCTTCAAGTCCAATGCTGAATGCTTCCAATTCGTTCAAAGATCTTATCCCTTCAGTTTCCTGAAGTGGATCTAAATTAAAGGCATTATTAAATGCATAAATTCCTCCCAAAAGTGCTAAGCTATTTCTCTTGCTTTCAATCACCTTCTCTACCTCTATTGAGGCAGGGGTGATTGATGCAAGATGTAAACGGTTGTCTAGTAGGTTGTTCAAAGAAGCATTAACTGGTTGTATTAAGACCGGAAGTAAATCAGCAATATTTGTCACTGATTTAATTGTACTTTGAATGTTGGCTAGATTGTTTGTTTTCGATGTATTGTTAGCTGTTGTTATTTCATTTGTCTCTTGCTCCTTTTGAGGGAATAGAGGTAGGACAATTGAATTAACTTTTGTATTGAGATTATTTTGGGAATTTCTAATGGAAGAATGCTCAGCGAAAGTTGCTTTACTATCAGCAGTTCTTGCAACAATCGTCTGAGTATTAATATTCGAAGAATTCTCTAATACTTTTGAAATTTTAGATGGTTTCTTCGTAACCTCGAAGTCAAGATTTTTGTCTTCGGTTATAGGTTTATTTTTAATTGTTTTTGAGGCAGAGGTATTAATGCTTGAAGCCTCAACGACCGAGTCATCGATCTTTGAGGTTTCATTCTTTGTTTGAATTGAGTTGTCTTGTTTGGCTGAAGGCAATTCAATCTGACTAATCTGGTTTTTGCCTGCGTCGTCCGTTGATTGTATCCAGGAGAAGGTTGCTAGACTACCTAAAAGTCCTATTAATAGAAAGAAGATAAATCTTTTCTTAGACCTTTTTGGTTGGTGAAGTTTTGTTTTAAGATCACCCCAGCCTTGCTCAATATCAAAGTCGGTCTCGTATCCTTTAATTTTGGATCTTGACTGTTCTTCAAATTTTTGTAAGCTCATATGGCTTTTAACTTTTTGTTGTTTTCTAAAATCTTTTTACCGATCATTTCTCGTGCTCTCATGAGTTTTGATCTAGAAGTTGATTCTTTGATTCCGAAAAGGGTGCTTATCTCCTTGTGACTATATCCATCGACAACATATAAGTTGAAGATATCTCTATAGCCGGCAGGAATTTTATCGATAATATCCATGATTTCGTTGGCACTCATCTTGTCGATGGCGGACTCATCCGTAAGTGGAAGGTCAAAAACGGTATCCATTTGTACGGTAGTAAACTTGTTGTACTTCTTAGCAATTTTAATGGCCGTACGGATACAGATGGTTGTTATCCAATTTTCAAATTTTCCTTTAGCGGGATCATATTTTTCTAGATTCCTAAAAATTTCAATAAAAGAGTCTTGAAGAATATCGATCGGTTGAACATCAGCCATTTTATATCGTCGACACACCGTCATTAACATACGGGCATATCTTTGATAGATGTGCTCTTGGCATTTTGTATTGCCTTTGATTGCACCTTTTATGGCTTCGTTTATGTTCATCATAGGCCTTTCGGCAAAGTTTTAAAAAGTGAAAAGTTCGGGGGATTACCTAACTCTTAATAGTAAAAATCGATGGGCTCTCCCCATCCTTCAATATTTAATATAATGTGGTCCTTACCTGGAATTTTTAATAGTTCCAGACTAAAACCTTCTTTTTCTGATACTAATGACTCGCACGCATCCTCTGATCGATCTACCAGCCTTAAATACCTTTGCGGTGGATCTGTGTTTTCTATCACTCCTGAATCATATACTGAGGTCATTAAATCTTCGCAGCCTCCACTTCTTGTGAATTCAAACTGTAAGCAACCTGCATTGATGTCTGCATCGGTAATGGTAATAGGGCCTCCTTTAATAACCTCATGTAATTGTTGGTTGATAACAATTTCATCTCCGCAAGAATTGAATTTTAAAGGCACATTGAATTCTCCTGAAAAGTCAACAAAACCTCCATCTTTCTCACTGTATCCTCTACCTTCAAAACGACCTTTGACCGGTTCAAGAAATTCCGATAATTCTTCCACGTATACATCAAAGTAGTATTCCCCGCCCAGTAGTGGCTCACAAGAAAGTCCATATTCATTTCCGTCTTCGTCCAATAATATGAAATACGCAGTAGCTCCTATGCCCATGCCTGTTTCAAGGGCAGGATGAAACCAGCCCATTAAAAACGGATTGGTACCTGAGGTATTATTTACGGGTACTATAATTTCCATAAAAATGGAATCGGTATCACTGAGTTCAGAATTTAAGAAAAATCCATCCATCACAATTTCACGGCCAACTAGATTATTTTCAGTTCTAACCTTAAAAATTGATGCTTTATTTACAGAAGTATCCTGGATTAAGCCAGGTGCTGGAGGTTCCTCCCACACGGTCCCACTCGTGTCAAAATCTTCCCGGTCACAGGCAGTCAATACCATCATACCAGCAAGAAGTAAAAAAATCGATTTGTTTATTAGTTTGTTCATTAAGTACTTTGTGATTCAATCGTCAACAGCCTCTCGGCCTTCGTTTGTAATATTATGCTCGAATGATGAAAGTCCGTTGCAATCAAGAGCAATATTTTTTCATATTCTCTTAAATGTACCCAATAAATCCTGCTATTACAGGGTTTTTCTTAAAAATCTAGCACATTGCCAACCAATCATAAATTTGGGGCGATAGGTAGGTATAAATAGATATAATGAAAAGAATACTATTATTTTTCTTAACAACAGTGCTACTTAGTTCCTGTTTTTCTGAGCCTCAAGAGCTTGGATCAGTTGAAGGCTTGAAGCCAATATATTTAGCTGAAAGTGAGAATATTACGGCCATTACGGCTGCAGTTCCCTTCTTGAATTTGGGTAAGATTGTATATGCCGAACCTTACATATTGATAAATGAGCAATATAAAGGGATTCATTTGATAGATAATACGAATCCGGAGGACCCACAGAAGATAAATTTTGTGCAGATTCCGGGTAATACTGACTTTACTGTGAGAGAAGGTTACTTGTATGCTAATAGTGGCGTTGATTTAGTCACTTATAGATTTGAAAATGCTTTGTCACAAACTGCTGATTTGGCCTTTGAAGAAGTGCATGTAATCGAAGAATTCTTCGGCGTACGCCCAGATACTCGTGTCCCTCCTAATTATTCCGGGTTTTTTGAATGTGTAAACCCTGAAGCCGGTGTAGTAGTAGGGTGGGAATCAACCATTATTGACGATCCAGAATGTAGAACATAATGAAAAATATAACATATATAATATCGCTATTTGCCCTAAGTTTACTAGTTTCCTCGTGTGATGCTGATGGGACATTTGCAGCTCAAGAATCTATTGGGGAGGTACTTTCAGGCTCATATGCCAATATGCTAACCCTTGGGGATAAACTCTATGTCCTAGGCGATGGCCAATTAAAAACTTTAAGCTTAGCAAATCCAGAAAAGCCAGAGCAAATAGATTCTAAAGTCTTAGACTTTGATATAGAGTCCTTATTTATCAGCGATGGAAATATTTTTGTGGGTTCACCAGCAGGAATGAGAATCTATACACTTGATGCTGAAGGAATCCCAGAATTTAGATCGTTAACACCTTATGAGGCAATTGGTGAGATTCAACCTTGCGATCCAATAGTTGCCAACAAGGATAATGCTTATGCCACGCTCAGTACTTCTGTGGAAGTCAATGATGGTTGTTGGAGAAGTGTGCAGTTGAATGAGTTGAGGGTTTATGATCTTGAAAACCTTGAGCAACCAATATTGATTAATACCCTGGAAATGGAAGAACCGAAAGGTATCGGTTTGGATGGTGAGCATTTATTTATTTGTGAAAATCGTGATGGATTAAAAATCTTGGATGTTGCTGATCCCTTAGACATTAAGGAGATAGATCACTTCCCAGACTTTCGTGCCTTTGATGTAATTCCAGCGAATGGATTGCTTCTAGTCGTCGGTCCTGAATTATTGCATCAATTTGATTACACAGACATCACTAATGTTACCAAACTTTCCACCCTTGATTTACAAGATTAATATATTTCTGTGTTTGCTGCTTTTTTCATTTACAAGTCAGGCGCAGCATACCCAAGATAGCATCCAATTATATAAGCACTACGCCTATTTAAATCTAGGTGCTCTGGCCAATCTCCCTTCTGGAATTCAAATTGGATATGAGCGTCACCTAAAAGATAACTTCTATTGGGAGATTGAAGGAGGTTATTTACTCTTTGATGAAGCCTCCGCTTTTGTGGATGTTAATTCAAGTGATAAGTGGGGAATGCGTTTCACAGGAGGAATCAAGTCCTTCCAAAAAAACAACTTTTACTTTGGACTCTTTTATAGTTATAAGAGGATAAGCATGTGGGATAGAGAATGGGTTGAAAGATTTAATGGTTTATATGATCAACGAATGAACCTGCAACGAGTGAGGGTAGGGAATGCCTTCTTCTTAGAAGGAGGATGGCACATGCCGGTTAATAATACACCAATGAGTGTGGACTTTTCTTATGGTGTTGGTTACTATAATTTAATGGTCAATTATAAAGATCTACCAGAGGATGGATTGGTCTTAGGTCAGTCATTGTTGAGAAGACCTGGAATGAAACATTTACCCTACATCAATTTTAGATTAAAGTTGAAATATGCCTTAGACTATGGTCAAATGAATAAGAATTCCAAAGACAGAAAGAGTAAAAGTAAAAAGAGAAAGAAAGGAAAAAAGAAGCGTAGATAAAACCGCATCTTAGATTAGCTTCAAAAGAATCAAACATCCACTTTTAACGAAGTGGTTAAAACGAAAGTAACTAAAGTTGCTTTATAAAAAATTCAAATAGCTCGTTAAGCGTATTAGCTGTGGTTCTACCATGGCTTTGCGCATTTAACTGTGAATAAATCCATCTTAAAGATACTTCCTATAACGTCTCCTGAATGCTTTTTCATTTTTCTCTCCGAGATATTGATGACCCCCTTTTTCGCATAAAGGATACAGGTTGTTTTCAAATAGGAAGGTTCCATACTCCCTCATGGTTTTCTTTGAGATTAAACCTCTTTTGTAATAGGATATAGGTAATGTTATTGTGAATTTTTTTTGCTGGGAATCCATGTTACTGGAAATTCTCATAATTTTTGCCGTTGACTTAGGACCTCCATGAATCCTGAGAAGACCACAAATTCTGTAAAAAAGTGGATGCTCTGGGTGAAGAATATCCGCAACCAAACTATCTAAATTAACCTCTTCTACTCGGAGCGAAAATAGACTTAACATCAAAAAGTCTTTGATAGATTCTTGAACGGATTCATCTCTTATGATTGTAAAGTATTCTTTTACAAGCGTCTTCTTATATTCTCCTACCAATAGTCTTTCGCCAAGGATACATCCATTGTAATGGCGAACACCTTTTGCATTTGGTTCTTGAATCATTGCTCCTAATTTATCCAACACGTATTGGATGGTATCTATCGGTCTTTCTAAATCTTGGAATGAAATTTCTTTTATTAAAAATTCGTAATCAATTTCTATTGCAATGTTTTGTAAATATTCTCTGGTATCTAAAAGTTCATTTGTATTACTTGTTCGGATTGACTTATTTGGTCCAAAGTTTCGTGAATCTCTCATGCCTAATGCCCAGATGCTGTCATTACAATTGCAATTGGTAAATTTCTGTTGGTCGATTGTTTTTAGTGATTTTAAAAGAAAGGCTTTTGATCTTTCAATAGAGTCTTTATCAAAAGTATTTTCAAAAGCTGCTTTCGCCAGTCTTTCGCAAGCTGTATTGATGTCCGATTGACTCAATAGCTGTAAAGATGTAAGAATGAATATGAGCTGAAAAAATAGAAGACTCCGCTTATTCATAGTTTTTACTTTCGTAGCAAGTTAGTCTATTGAATGCAGAGCTGCTAATTTTTTAAAAATAAGAAGGCTTATGAACGACAAGCTCTTTTTCTTAGGATCTTGGACAGATTAGTATTGGTTCTACTTTTGGCTTCTTGAATTTTGTGATGTATCTCTTTACCCCAAGTTCTAGACCCCCAACGGATCGAGTGTATTCAGAGGCTGTTGAAACCGTCATGTCATAACTTAAGCCAAATTCCCATTGCTTATATATAGCACCTAGTAAAATCTGAAAGGCGTCGTTTAATCTGTAGCCTAAACCTGCGGTAAGAAGTGTAGATCCTTTTTTAGTCAAAAGGGTTTTTGAGTTTAACTGAATTTGCAGGATTTGGGCTTGACCCATAAGCGAATAATATACCGCTGGATTTAGCTGGAATCTTTTTCCTGCTTGCATTTTTGTTTCAAGATAAACATTGAGTCTCCTTTCAATTCTATTTACAAAACTTGAGGAATTAAAAAAGAATCTAGGAGCTAAGAGATGGTACATGGCGACACCAAATTCGTAGCTATTGGTCTTACTTAATTTTTGTTTGAAATTTACACCAACATTTAAATCAGAATAGGACTCATTGAAGTCTGTAATTTTTGCCTGATCTGCACTGGGTCCTCCGGCAGTTAATCCATCCGCAAATTGTGCATTTTCAGGCGTGCCAAAACCTCTTTGTGTCATACCATATTGAGCGCCGATGGCGAATACCTTTTCATATTTATCATCCAAAGAGAAATGATAAGCAGCATTCAAATTAACGCCTCTTGTTCCGAATCCGAGGTCTCCTACTTGATCATTGAACAAACTAGCACCGGCACCAATCCATTGCTTTTCATTGAATCCAAAAATAATGGGACTATCAATCCATAAGCCTGCACTTTGGTAGGCTTCATTTATGAAAGTCCTGAATTGATCTCTATATGTACCACCGACTCTATAGCTACCATTGAATCCACCTGTTTTTGCTGGATTGAGGTGTAGAGGTGCAAAATTATAATTGGTAAAATGCAAATCTTGTGCAGTGAGAAGGGTCCCAAAGGCACAGATGCATAAACAGATAATGATTCTAGACAGCTTCATAATGGAAATTTGCTCTGATTAAATTACAATTAATCATCAACTAAAAGAATTGTTCGCCGGATTTTCACAAGAATTAACCTTTGACCAGTACTCTTGATGACAAGATTCTATTTCTTAGTATTAATATCTGCGCTTTCGCAAATTCGTTGCTTCCTTCAGAGGTGAAGAATCTTAAAATCAGGAATTTATTGTATATAGCTATATTTTGGATTGGTTGTCCCATCCAAGAAACGAGTAGGTTGGATAAAATGATAGAGTTTCCTTATCTAGGTCAATTCTTTATCTTTGGATATGCGCATCAATAGCTTTAAGAAATATTTGAAATCAATGGAGGAAGAAGACCTCCGCGAAGAGCTGGTGCGGTTATATACTAAGTTGGAAGGCGTTCGATTATTCTACAAAATGGATCTTGGTACTGATAAGGACCGAGCTAAGATATTTGCGAAAGCGAAAAAAGAAATTGCTAAAAAATACACCACTAAAAGCTATAGAAAACCAAGGCGACCAAGAATCCAAAAGGTCAATAAAATTTTAAGTGAGACACGGAAGGCGACGGTACTAGATTATGAAATGATCGACGTGTATCTTTTTACTTGTGAAACCGCCTTTAACTTCATGCTTGAATACAACTTTTATTCAGACGTGCTATCCAATAATATTTGTAAAACCTTTGAGAAGGCATGCATGCTCATTAAGGATAATTTGATGCAGGACGAATTTAGAGATCGATGTGATACCATTATGTCTTTAACACGAAGGAACAGAGAAATTGGTTTTAGAATTGTTGAATTCTATGACCAATGTTTCCCTGAACTATAATTATTTCTTCGTGTTAATTTTTCGTTTGCTGATTATTGCTTGATCAGTCTTATAACTTCACCCTTATTGGTTTCATCCATTAGTTCTACTAAATAAACTCCAGCAGAAACTTCTGGTAAATTGACCGTTTCGTTGATGGTATAATTTGCAACAGTATGAACAACTTGTCCCATTAGGTTACGCACCACCATTTGATAGTTTTTGTTATTTGAAAGACTGCTTTCAACGGTAAAACTATTGGTAAATGGGTTAGGGTAGATATTTAAGATCTGCTCATCTAACTCAAGCTCAGTACTCGAAAGAAATTCTATATCAATGCAATAGTCTTCTGCTTCTCCAAAGGTTAATGATGATTCTGCACAAGGAGATGTTACTCCGTCAAATCCATACAATATTCTAAGTCTAGTAGTTCCAATTTCCGCATCTTGAGGAATGGTAATGCTCGTTGTAAATCCAGTTTCTACATCTGGTTCTTCAACAACTTTTTCTGATTCTTCAAACATTCCATTGGCATTGTAATCAATCCAAACGATTAAGTTTAGCACAAGTGGGTTGCCAGTAAATCCTGGGATTACTGAAAGGTCAAAGGATTGTCCAGTATAAAATGGATCACCTCCACCTTCAAATACAAATTCTCCGTAGCCATCATTGTTTCCAGATTCATTGGCAAAACCATTTAAAAATACCGCGTCAATGTAAGACCATCCACTTAAGCCACTGGCAATATCACAATATTCAAAATCAACACAACTTCCACATCCGGTCGTTCTAAAAGTCATTTTCTGAGCCTCTGATGCTAAACCGTCGCACACAGAACTTATGGTATATTCATATTCTGTGCATGATTCTAAGCCAGGAAGACTAAATGTTGCTTGAGGATTAGGTTCTCTGTTCCATTCTGTTTCTCCCACCTTTCTCCAAAGTAAAGTATCTGAAGCTGCATCTGTATTAGATAGCCAGAAAAGGTCTGCAGAGCTATCTGTTATATTGATCGCATTAAGATTTTCTGCTGGTAAACAGTTTAGGTGATCTAGATCAAATTTAAATACCTTGGTATCTATGAAACCATTCGTCTCACCTCCGAAGAAGTAGATTTGATCATTGATAATGAATGAAGAAGGTGCCCATCTACTTCCTTCTGGTAAAGGTGGTAGCTTAGACCATTCTCCTGTTTCTGGATCGAAGCTCATGAAACTTTCATCGTCTGGTATGCTTGCGTGAAACCGATCATCACCTCCAATAAGGTATCCCTTGCCTCCGTGATTTAACTGGCTTCCTGCCACACGCCCGTCAGGTTCGTCATCTATAGGAGTCCATTCTTCAGTGATCATATCCCATGAGAGCCAGTTTCTTAAATGACCTCCTCCTGCGTAAACCTTATCATCAATACCGAAGAAAAAAGGGTGGTGTCTATCTCCACCTGGCATGTTTTCTTTTCTTGTCCATTCTTGAGTACCCATATCATACTCCCACCAATCTTGTCTATCGCCAATCGAAGATGATCCGGTTCCCATGAAAATTTTATCATTATGTGCTATGAGGGCTGGATGCGCTCTTCCATCACAAGGGCAAGAAGGTAATTGAGTAAAGCTCTGGTCGGTAGGGTCGAATTCCCATAAATCATTGAAATAATTTCCTTGATTTACCCCAAATCCAAAGTAATATTTACCATTCCAGTTATCTCCGATAGGGAATGATCTACCGCCACCTGGGAATATTCCAATTTTAGTCCACGAATCCGAATTGGAGTCGTATTCCCACAAATTGTTTCTCCCAAAGTCTTCCCCTGAAGTATTTGGTTGTCCTTGAATTACATAAGCTATATCTCCAACACCAAAACCGTTGGAATGATGAACACCAAATGGTGTATCTCCAAGCTGTACCCATTCTTGGGCATTACTAGTATATGATATGAAAATTATTAAAGTTAAAAGTAGAATTCGTGACATACGTTAGGTTGTTTCTTATGGTAATTTTTAGATTCTTAAATCGTGGTGAAAGTAAAAATTAATTAATTTCTTTTACAAAAGAGTTAAAATTTAGTCTCTGAAATGACTTAAATTTTGTGTGTAAAAAGGCGCTAAAGTGCCTAAAATATGGCTATTTTATTATATTGTGTGTATTGCATCAAACCAAAATTATAAATAGAATGGCAAGAACAATTTTCACATTGGCAATTTTATTCTTTTTGACTACTACCTCTTACTCGCAAAAGGTAAAATTTGATAAGATCCGTTGCTCAGCGCAAAAGTGTAATTTACCTATTCAACGGGTAGCTCCAGAAAACAGAACGTATTCCATTGAGAAAAAAGGCCTCTATAGTCATTATATTGATCCGCAGGCAGGGCGCTTATATGGATGGGAACGAGTTAATTCTAACCCTCAAGTTTATGGCGTAGTCAGTCTCTATGGGTTTTCTTTTGGACGTGCCAATGTAAAATCACAGAAAAAAGAAAAGAAAGATAAAGAAGGGAATGTAACAGAGACATACACTGAGTATTGGTATGAAGTGACTTCTAAAGGAAGAGCCACCCTATATGTCTATGGTCCACAAGATCCTTTCAATTATAAGAAAAATGAGAAAGATCCATCGAAGCAAAGTAAGAGAGAAAAAGAAAGAGCGGAAGCTGACGCGGCAGCAGCAGAAGCAGAAGCTAATAATCCATTTTTAAAAGATGTAGATGTTGAACCTGCTGGAGATGATGAAGAAGGTGTCGATGAAGGAGCAGCTAACATTGAATTAGAATTGGTCAAAAGGGTAAACATTGATCAAGTGCAATCCTTTAGGTCTGCTAAAAAACGATCGAAAAAAGCGGCCTATGAAGACCTTAATAATAACATCAGAGATGAGCAATATAATTTTAAGGAAGCTTATCCAGCCGCCGCATTTAGAGATGGGATGAGGAGATTTAATAACGAATATGGGTTCAGGCCTATTAAGTCTAATTTCCTTTTACAGAATATTAAAAGTGGAGATATCCGAGAGGTTGATGTTTGGAATGATGCGGTAGATGCTTCAAAGAAAATCATGAGCTCCCTAAGATTTAATACAGACATCACTCAGACACAAGAGGACATGAAACCTATCCTTGATTTCTTCCAAAGCATCATGAGCAAGTATTCTATGGAGGACAAAAAGGAAAGAAAGGTAGCTAAGGCAGCTTTTGAAAATATAGTTTTATTACAAGGTTATCTTGATATGCACGCTGAGAATTTAGCGCTGTCTAATAAGTACATTGACGATAAAAAATTAGATAAAATTTGTAAAAAGACCATCCGAAAAACGGAACGAACAATGGCTCATTTGGAGTTCTTGAATATGACAAGCAGACACGTTCCATCTAGTGTTGATGAAGGGGAAGATGAAGACATCGAAGAAGAAGAAATCGGAATTGCCGATGATGAAGGAGGTGAATAATTAAAGGGAAATAAATAAAAAGAGGTCTAAGTTGTCAAACTTAGACCTCTTTTTATTTACAGCTATTGTTTGTTTTTAACTCTAATCCAAATTAAAAAATGGTTTTTACACCCGAATAGTAGCTTGGGATTAGTTTTTTTCAAACATTATTTCTCATTTAACATTAATATAAGTGTATGATTTCTGTTTAGCGAAGAAATGTATTAATTTTAGTAAGTGTAATTATTACACTTAATTGTTTAACTAAAGAACACAGATATGAAAAAAACGTTTACACTTTTGTTTTTAATGACTTTATCGTTCAGCTACTTGTTTGCTCAAGTAGAAGGAACTTGGAGAATGGCTCCTACGGCAGAAGCACTAGCTGTTGGTCCATCTTTAGGTGATTTCTCTTGGTGGTCAAATACTGCAGATGATGTGACTGTGAGGGCATGTTATTTTGATGATGAATTTGTTTTCAATGCAGATGGGACTTTCCAAAATGTATTGGGAGATGAGACATGGTTGGAAGCTTGGCAAGGAATTGCTGAAGACGGATGCGGAGCACCAGTTGCACCTCATGATGGATCAAATGCAGCGACTTGGACATATGATGCAGCAGGAGCTACACTTACACTAGAAGGTGTTGGTGCTTACCTTGGATTACCTAAGGTTGTCAATGGTGCTGAAATTGCAAATCCAGCAGATGCGCCTGCATCAATTACTTATCCTGTAAGTTTTGACGGAGATAAGATGATTGTTGATATAAGTTTCGGAGCAGGAATCTGGCACTATGAATTAGAGAAAGTAGGGAGTACTTCAGTAGAAGATTTAGAAGCTGAAACTTTTAGCTTTTTCCCTAACCCTGCCACAGATGAAATTCAAGTAATTTCTTCAGGCGAACTTTCGCAATTGGTGGTAAGAGATTTAACTGGGAAGACTTTAATGGTTCGAAATAATCCAGCGCAGACAGAAACAATTAATGTTTCAGATTTTGCATCAGGGCTTTATTTGATTGAATCAAGAACTGGAGCGAAGACTTCAGTTCAGAAAATGATTGTTAGATAAATTAGACTAACATAAAAATAAAAGAGAGGGACATCTGATAAGGTGGTCCTCTTTTTTATTTTGGTAGTATAAGTTTTACTTTTTCAATAATGAGCGGCATGTGATCACTTAGCTTTATCCAGTCTGCATATTTTCCCACCTTAATTTTTGTTTGGTTAATAATCATGTTTTGACTCGTGAAACAGTAGTCTAGGTGATACGGTTTTTGTTTATTTTTGACAAGGAAGAAAGTCGGATCTTTTTCATTTCCATGTTGTATTTGCTTTCGCAAATGGTATAGACTTTTTATGCCTTTTGATGCTAATAGGTTGACTAAGTCTGAATGATTTCCTTGCTTTATTTTATCATCCCAAAAGGAATTACTGTTGAAATCACCGATGAGTATTGAAGGATGATTTAAAAGGTTTTTATAATGATTCATGGCTCCCCAGATCTGGCCAACATAATTTTTCTTTTTATCTTTTTCATGAGGCATGGCCCAAATGCAAAACAAATTTGTGTAGGCGTTGAAGCATTTTAAATCAATCGGAAGTATGTATTCATAATCGGGATTAAATTCTTTTTTTATTTCAATGCTGCAATGATTGAAAGAAAGAACGGCCATTCCTTTATTAGGATTCTTACCGTACCAAAGTATGTTGTTGTAATTTATTTTATCTAGAAAGGGCTTTAGTTTTTCGATATTTTCACACTCTTGGATGACTAGAACATCGGGCTTCATCCTAAGAATGCGTTTATACTTCTTTCTGAAAGCCATGTTGCAATTCCAAGTAATGAGCTTGATGAGATTATTTTCAGCAGTGCTTTTCAAAGTGTAGATTACTGTCTTGATTAATTTACATGTATAGATAAAAGGAACTGAAGCCAAGGTATAAACATAGTGGGACGTAAATCTGAGTGTCCTTTTTTGCGAAATTACTTTCCTTAGATTTTTTAAATAAGCCAAACATGTTGAAGTCACCGATGGCTCGAAGGGTGAAGATTATGGCAATGATCAAGGTAAGGGTGCGTATTATACTCGATTCTATTTTGAACGGACTTTCGTAGAAATTGATGGCAATAATAAATGCAAAGAGTAATAACCCTAAGGCAACAATGATTGTAGCCACTTGGATAAGTAATTGATTCTTTTCATTGAAGTAGTGAACTTTAAATTTATCGGGAATGGCATATTCAATTCCCCATTTTCCTCCGAATACCCAATAGAAATGTAACAATGAAATTAGAATTAAAATCGTTGACGTTGTTGTGCTTAAAATCTGCTCCATCATTAATTGTCGGACTTTAATTGTATGGTTATTGCAATACATACAACTGTAACAACTAGACCAAATATGCCTCCATAAAATTGAAATGCTTGATTGTATTCATGGCCTACATATATGACCCCTAGTTGATATGCACTCATAACAAGAATTGGCATTAATGAGAGAGGGCTATTTTTTGGTATTGATTTAAAGATGTATAAATTTAAAAGTCCGATAACGATGAATGATATTCCCATCATAAAACTAACAATGCCAAGTGTATCCCAAAGGGCTTGCTCTTGGCCAGCTATCGTAAATTGTTTTTGTAAATATTCTTCAATTTCTGGGTTCAGTAAATCTTTGAAGTGAACATAGGTATGCAGGGTTCCAATAAAGATAGGCATAATACAGCCAACTAATACGAAGAGTAATTTTGAGGTCTTAAGCATGTAGCTTTATTTATTAATTCCATTAAAGTAATCAATTTGGTTGCCATCCCATCTTCTCGCACCTTTTAAAGTGCCCAGCCATATGCCACCATCTTTATCCTCTGTGATGCCAAAGAACATATTTTCTTCTTTATGTATACTTTCATTATTAGATTGAATAAGAGGAAGTTTAATCGAACGGTGTTTTAAAAGTTTTGAATTCTGGAAGGTCGCTCCATCTGCTGTGCTGGACCAAATGTTTCCTTTTCTATCTTCATATAAATAGCCTGTAAATTCTTCTGCCAATTGGGTGAATTTATTTCCTTCAAATACCCAAAGACCATCTTGACCTCCGAGCCACATATTTCCTTGCTGGTCTTTGATGATGCTTCGAATGTTCGTAAATTTTTGGCCTTGCTCATTTTCTAGTAAGGTAAATTCTTTTCCATTGTACTTCACAGCGAAACCTCTAGCACCAATCCAATAGTTTCCTTGAAAATCTTGTGTGATTGTGTTTAAGTCATTGTCAGCTAGGCCATCTTCCGTGGTGTAGTTGGTGAAACTCTTGCCGTCATATACGCTTAATCCCTCAAAGGTGGCGATCCAAAGTTTTCCGTCATAGTCCTCGTATATCGACCCAATTTTATCATTAACTAATCCATCTTTGGTGGTCATGTTTATAAACTCTTTGCCATCATACCTGTACAATCCAGCACCCTGTGTTCCAAACCATAAAATTCCTTGACGGTCTTCGAGTAGGGTAAAAGCTCGATATTTACGTAAGGAATCAATGTAGGTGTGATTGATGAATTCTTGGCCATTGTATTTAACAATTCCTTCCCATGTTGCCAACCAAATATTTCCTTGCTTGTCTTCAAGAATATTTCTTATGATGGTTTCTGGACCCTCTTTACTTATGCTTGCTTTGGTGGGTGTGAAATAATGGTCGTGCTCGGTTAGGTCTTGTTGTGTTTTAGTGGTTTTTTGAATCGGTGCATTTGGAAGTTCTTTGGAGTTGTTTGTAGCACATGATTGTAATAAGATTACAAAAAAGAGTAGGTTAAGAAAGTTGGAAGTATGTATCATGTGTTGTCTTTGGAAGAATGCTTCGTGCGCAAATCTATTTTCGATAATAAATCTAGGTATAAATTTATGACCATCTCTATTATTCTCTCCTGAGTAAAGAATCTATTTCTGTGACTGCTAGTGGAAAATAAGTGAATTGTAAAGGAGAGGAGAAAGCACTTTTAATCAAATTTGTTTTATGGTTATTCTTTTTCTTTTAGTTTAGTAAGTATTTCTGGCGTTAGTGTAATTTCCGTTTCAAACAAATCGAGTTCTAGGTTATTGTTGAAGTCAGAGTAATATTTTTGATTCTGATTATTTAAATTAATCAAATCAGAAGTGATGGTGCATTCGTAGAATTTCGTTCCGATTTTAGGACTTGCGTCAAAGTTAATTTCACCTCTATTTCTAAGTAGTGCCACTAATGCCATGTCACAGATACGAAAATTAATCTTTTCTAGTTTTTCGTCTTTTGGTAGCATTCCGTATCGTCGATACCTATTCCAGTCAATGAATTCAAATTCTCTTTGGTCATCCAAGAAGGAGTGCAAGTATTTTTCAAAGCTTGAATTTCTGGCAATAGCCATTGTCTTTATATTTTCTCTCCATTCTTTGACATTGTCTTGGTTTATGGGTTCCTCTGGATCAAAATCAATATTTTGTAAGAGATAATCATAAATGATCGTTGAGTTATTTGGATCCTTACTCCAATACTTTGCATTTAATACTAAAATGCGGTAGATCCTTCTGTTGTACTTTTTTTTGAGTAGCTCTTTCAATAGCTGATTATCCCAGTAGTATTCTAATTCATTTCTAGTATTTGGTGAGTCTTGTTGTAACCGTTTTAGGTAAGATTCAGTTAGTTCTTTTGAAGGTATTTCATTTCTTCTTTTAAGTTCTCCTAGGAAAAGAATGTTCTCATCAGCGTTCATGACATTTTCTCGAAGTAATATTCCTTGGATATAATCCGCTGAAGAAATAGAATTACGGACTTCCTCTTTCTTTATTAAAGTGTTCGTCATATACACATTAACCCACCGATGGGTTGGGTTCGAAATTATTTCTTGCAATCTTTCGGTAAGTTTTGATGTAGGAATTGAATCTGCCTTTTTCCAACTGAAGCAAAACTCATTGTTCAGAGAATTTAATTCATAGACCTGGCCACTCTTTCGGTAAGTGAATTGTAGATCAAATAATGCACAAAGGTTTCCTTCTGTGTCTCGACCATCGAATAATGAACCTGCATAGTTGGTCAAGTACTTCCAAGCTTCGATAGAATTTTGGGCAGGTATTTTTGCAGCCTCCGGATCATTGGATGGATTTTCTATGTTGTGTAAGCTATGAATAAGGTCATATTTATTTCCTTGTCCAAATTGTCCCTTATCAATATAGTTGTTTCCTAGTTTGTTGGTGATTTCTTGGTTTATAGAATAGTTAGCGGTTATAATACTGAGATCTGATTCAGTTTTATTATTAAATACAAGCTTTATCCAATCAGGATCTCCTAGGTCAGCCATGCTGAGATAGGAGAGTGTTATGCTTATATTTTCATCTTCTGCTATAAGCAAATTTTGATTTTCTGCTTTTTGGGAAAAACAAAAATTTGCGCAAAGCAGGAGAATGAAGATTAGTTTATTAGCCAATTTTCGTATGATTATAGGCGTGACGATGTCAAAGATTTGTACTTCTTAAGAATGTGCTTAAGATAAAAATTTTAGATTAATAAATAAAGATGTTTTTGATATCGGTGTGTATGTAAAAGATCTTGTGCAATATTATGGGGATAAAGTTATTGATCTAGCCAATTTTTAAATTTTCCAATTTTGTCAGCAGAGACCAAAATATGGTTATCCCAAGCAGGTGAAAGATGTACGCTCAATTTACTTGTAGATTCGTAATATATATTTTTAATAGCACCACTATTGATTAGAAACTGACGATTAATTCTAAAAAAAAATTCAGGATCAACTTCTAGCTCAATTTGTGAAAGTGAATAGTCTGTTAGGTAATTATCGTTTTGAAAAGTTTTAATATAAATTGATTTATTTTTTACATAGAAGTAGGCAATTTGATTTGTTTCAACCTGTATTAATCTTTTGCCTATCTTAATTAGAAATTTTTTCTTGAAAGAATATTTATTTATAATCTTTTCTAAACCACTAATTTTGAATGTATTCTGAAGCTTGTACAAGCTTAGGTATTTTTCCAGAGCTTTTTCAAGTTTTTCTTTTCTAAATGGTTTTAGTAGATAATCAATACTATTTACTTGGAATGCATCAATCGCATAATCATCATAAGCTGTTGTAAATATGATTGGTTTGTTAACTTCTATTTTGTCAAAAATTTGAAAAGCTTTACCGTCTAGTAAATGAATATCCATTAAAATTAAGTCAATGTTTAACTTTGGGTATTCTCGAATAAAATCTTTTACTGATTCTATTATGCCAACAACTATGTTTGGGATTGAAATTTCCGACAATATCCTTATCAAGTTTCGAGCTGAAATAGATTCATCTTCAATAATTAGAATTCTTATCACTATTCTGGTTTTATTAGCGGTATTCGCGCAATGTATTTATCTTCTACAACTCCAAAGAAAGCTTCTCTATTTTGTAAGCTTTTGAGCCTTTTATTTAGATTTTTAATTCCTATACCTGTAGAATTTTTGAAGTCTAATCGAGGTGCATAGTTATTCCTTACAATCAATATATCTTCAAAAATTTCTATTTCAATAGATAATGGATTTTTTGAATCCAGCATATTATGGCTTATGGCATTTTCAATTAATAGTTCCAAGGTCATAGAAGGTAATAGCCAATTTAGCTTAGAGTTATCAATATTAAATGATACTATTAATTTGTTTTCGAATCTAATTTTGAGTAGATAAATATATGATCTCGCAAATTCAAGTTCTTTTTCTACAGTAGAGACTACCTCTTTACTTTGAATTATTACATACCGATAAATATCGGATAGATTGTTTATAAACTTATTTGAGTTTTCTACATCTTCGTGAATAAGTCCCGAAAGCACATTTAGAGAATTGAACATAAAATGTGGATTCAATTGATTTTGAAGAACTCTAATTTTTGAATGAGCAATCTCTTTTTCTATTTTTTGATCTCTGACCTTTCTTAGTTTTCTATTTTTATTTTCTAAAAAAAGTTCCTCAATCAAAATAATCATACTAAATAAAAGAATGCAACCTAGAAAGATAGAACCGGTATAATGTGTTAGTGAAAATCTCTTTATCGTAAAATTTTTAAGGCCTTTTTGTTGCGGATTTTCTTTTGAGAGTTTTAATAAGATTTGTTCTTTCTTGTCAAAGAAATCTGGTGGTCCATTAACTTCAAAATACATCGATGCAAGACTGAACAATGCAACAAAAGTGACGGTAGAAAAACCGATGATGATTCCTAAATTAATTATTAATCTCTTTACGATTAAATCCGACCAGGGATATTTTTTATTTAAATATTCTACTAATTTTCTAATTAGAGGACTGAATAATAGAAGTCCAAATAAGAAGAGTGTAGATCCGATTATTTCTTCTGTAATAAAAACAAGTCCATGTCTTGAATTGAATAGATTTGGCAGACTAAAAAGAGAAAATAGGCAAAAAACAATTAGAAAATATAGTATGTTTCTTTTTAGCATATGATCTACTGATTGTTGAAGTTCATAATGATTAATTTATGGATTTCAAGGATGGCATTGTTTTAAAGAATACTTAAGTATTAAAATGTATAACACCTTTGATTTCTAATCAAAGGTGTTATAACTATGTTTATGTTAAAGGTTTGTTAGCTCATTTCAATTACTAGAACTATAAGAATTAAAATTATTCGATCGTATATCTAACGATAACTTCATTATCCAGAATAAGATTTGTGGACCAAATAAATTCTGCATCATCATTACCATTATCAAAAATATCAGTGAAGTTAGTATATCCAGGTTTATTGTCTACTCCAACTGTTGTATTTGTAAAGGTCGAGGCACTTGGCCAGTCACTATCATCGAATGATTCTTCAGCCCAATCATCTGGAAGAGACCAATGAAGAGAATAGTAAGAAGTTCCATCATCAGAACCTTCCGTATCACAATTACTTGAAATCCTAGAAGTTCCTTCTTCTGAAACACAACTGATATCTTTTATGGGAGAAACATAGTAAGTCTGTGCTTTCCACTCAGAACCTGTAGTTGCCAATATATTATCATCTTCGTCGACAAAAACTGCAACCAGTCCTCCGTCACCTGGGGTATAGCTAAATGAAGGTCCTGCTTCTGAACCCAAACCGCTATTTTCTTCCCAGTCAACAAGTAACATGGCAATTGTAAATGGTTGGCTAACTCTAAATCTAACAATGTTGGAATTAAACTGAGTAAAAGGAACATTATCTTTTCCAACTGCCGTACCATTGATATACAACTCGAAATAATTGTCTGCAAAGATATAAGCTGTTACCACATCACCATCACTATCAATTTCAACGATATCTGAACCATCTAAATTTGATATTGCTTCTTCAGCAGAAGAAAACTCTATTCCTGTACAAGGATTATAAAGGTCAGAGGCAAATGGAAAGCTATCATCTTCAAAATTTACATCTGCTGGAACTGTCCAATCAATTCCATCTTCTGATGTAATCATCCCTACTGGTGAGTCTCGACCATCTATACAGTCATATAAAGTTGCAGTTGATGTTGAAGCTGCTCCTTGTGCTAATGATCCAGTACCTCCGTAGTCTTCAGTTGTTGTGGTAATGACTTCATCGGTATTGCTCTCACATGAGTAGGTAAAGAGCAAAAGGGCTAGAACTAATATTTTAATTTGATTTAATTCCATAATGCATTCACGTATTTAGATTATTTTAAATTTTTCTTGATATAAAAAAATGACAGCTTTAGAAGTTGTCATTTTTATTAAATCGGGGGACATTTTTTAATTATTTACAAAGAACTTTTTTGCAAACTTACCATGAGTAGTTTCAATAATGATATAATATGTACCAGAGATGTACTGTTGTGTATTTATTTCGGATTGAAAACTATTTGAAAAATATATTTGTTTTCCATCAGAACTGATTACTCTCATCCTATCTAATTCTGAACCTTTTAAATCTAAATTGATATTTAGTGTTCCGCTTACAACAGGATTAGGTGATATATTGAATAGAATATCGTTTTTCAAATCTTGAGTCGAAGTAGATAAGCACGACACATCTGAAAAAAATACATCTTCTTGTAAGTCACTCAAATTTGTATTTCTCTCAATAATGTCTTTCAGTGTCGTATTATCAACTTCTTCTTGATCAGCATCGCCTAAATATCTTTGATACCAAAACCTATCGGCGTCTCTTAAGTTTCCAAAACTCTCTTTTAAAATTTCTAACATCGTTACACCAAATGAAGTGCCTGGCACTCGATCTTCAGAAACCATCCCTATCCAAGGATCAATATTATCTATATCACCATCATAAGCTTCAACTAAATTAGCAACAAAGGTTTGATTGGTGCTGATTTCGTCAAACGAGGATGCTCTTGATCCGGTGTAAAATTCTCTATAAGAATTATAGTCTGATAAACCATGATCACGACCTCTTTGGATATTTGCTGCTGCCAAGTCTAAGCCTGCAGTTACTGGAGATTGAGGAGATGAGAATAAAAAATCTCTTAACTCATCAACTATGTATGGGTCTATTTCGTATTGTGTTTCTATTGATAGCCCTCTTAGGAAATAGTCAATGTCATATTCTCTAATTATACTAGGATTGAAAAATGCTTCAATCAGAGATACTATAGTATCTCCGGCTGGTTGGCAATCATTATCAAACATTCTTACGCTGTCTACAACCATTGTATGACCAATTCGCCAAGCTGCTGTGGTAAAAACATTTGTTATACTTGGGTCTAATCGATCATCATATTCTTCATATTCATCTATATCAACACCTAAAGCTGGTAAGAAATCTGTATATGTGATTTTTTGAATTATAGCGATTAATTTTTTTCTTGCTTCTTGATAAATTTCATTATCGTCTATCAGTCCATTTGATATAAGTTCATCACATATTCTATTATGTTCTCTTACAAATAAAGTATGTAAGCTTGTTAGACCTACTTGTTCTCCTGCTCTAAAATCGCCAGCAACCCACATTTTCCCATTTTCATCTGCTCCTGCCATGGTGGGAGCCAAGGTGTCTATTTCACTTTCGTATTCTCCATCCGTCGTATTGAATGGCAATAAGTTACCTTCAGAAACTTTTAGTTTTCCTTCTTCAAATGTCCGCAACCAGTCCGCTCTTTCGATTTCAGACCCATAAACCATTGATCCATCAATCCAGGCAGTAAGTATATTGACTTGTTCTCTTGGAAGATTTACATCAGTAACATATTCAGATCTTAAGAAGTGAATGGAATCAGTAAATAGAGGCTCATTGTCAGGTAGTGGAATATTCGCTGATTCTTCTTCATTTTCTGGAGTCAATGCAAAATCATGATCAATAAATTGACCCCAATTATATACTAGAGCACTCAAACCTGTTTCGCTAAAGATAATAGCAGGTTGATCCGCGACGATATTTGAAATTTCCCTCGGACTTTTTCTAGATTCTCCTCCTAGTGCATTCAATAAGTTTTCTGAGCCATATTCTGGTGGCACCGTCCTTCTAAATCTAATGTCAGTAGCTCCCCATTCCATTGTGGTCGCATTTCTGATATTATTACACGTTCCTTCAATTGTTCGTACTCTGATTAAGCTATCAATTCTGCAAGTATTTGTATCAACTTGCATTCTTGGCTTTACTTTAATACTTCTTCCATTAATTCTAGTATCTCTTTCAGGTCCTCCGGGACCATTACTTGGTTGAGCCAATAAAATATTACTAAAATTGAAAACTAAAAACAAGGAAAATAAATATCCTAATCGCATAAATCTATTTTATAAATTCAAATTTCAAACTTAAATATTAAGCAAATAATAAAATTTGGAATTGTCTTGAATGACGAAAAAAACATATTGAATGGTAGAAATTTTAGGTTGAAACTAAAACGCCAATAATTGGCTTTTTTTCAAATGAACGGTCAACATCTGTTCATATATCATTTCAATAGATAAATCAGTACTAATCTTAGATTGGGTAAATGAAATCTGATTTCTTTATCATAGGAATTTACTTTTTATAGCATTAGGCAGTCATAAATGAGTGTTTTCCTGAAATAGGTTCGCAGAGTAAGCCAAATCCCAAATGGAGTTGTTATTTTATTTAGCTTCTTGATTGATGGCAAATTACCTATTTAGTGAACCTCATCTATGGATATATTAAAAGTATGGCTGTATCCTTTATTAATATATTTTATCAACTAGATGATAGGTATTACCCCTCAATGCCATTGAATGGTTTTTTATATTTTAAACCCAAATTAGGATGAGTTAATCAAGGTTAAAGTTGTTAGCTTCTTTAGTTAATTTTGATCACTTAAAACAAAACTAAATTGGTGATGAATTAACCGATAATGGTTTTCTTAACGTTCACCAAGTAGCTTTTTCCAATGGGTAATTGCTCATTTTCTAGTTTAATTTGGTTTCCTTGAATGGATGAAATGCAATTGATGTTGACAATGTAAGATTTGTGTATTCTTAAGAATTGGTCTGAGGGTAATTCGGATTCTATGACCTTGATGGTTTTGCGTACTATTTTTATGTTTTTATCTGCCAGAAAAAATTTCAGGTAGTTTCCCCAAGATTGTATGTATTTGATGTCTGAATACGAAATTCTATAAATTACTTTATTATCCTTGAGGCTTATGGAATTAGATTGGCTAGATACAGAAGGAGTTTCTGATTGGCTTTCATTTTTAGCATAGAATTCATTTTCTAGGGTTAAAATTTTTTTCAATCGCTCCAATGATTTGATGAATCGAGTAAGCCGTATGGGTTTGTGTAAATAATCAACGACTTGATCATAGTCAAAGCTTTGCATGGCGTATTCAGTATATGCGGTAGTGAATATCACTTTTGGCGAATTGTTCATCTGTGTGTCAAGAAGTTCTATCCCAGTTATGTCTGGCATTTGGATATCTAGTAAGACCGCATCTACAGGATTTTGGTTTAAGAAATTAAGGGTAGACATTCCATCATAGCAATTGCCAATTACTTCTACATGATCTATTTTTTCACAATAACCTTCTAAGATTTTATGAGCCAAGGGTTCATCGTCTACAATTAAAAGTTTGATTTTTTTCATAGCTCGATCTTTAAGTCAACAAGATGCATGTCATTATTTTTTGAAATATTTAATTCATGCATGTTTGGAAAAATTAGATCTAATCTTCTTTTCGTGTTTTGAAGTCCAATGTTCGTTTTGACAACTTTCCGATTGGCTATGATGCTATTTTTAATGGTGAAAAATAATTTTTTAGTCGTCGTATGTAATTTAATGTGCACGAAACATTTTTGGGTAGGATGCGTCCCGTGTTTAAAAGCATTTTCAACAAAAGGAATAAAAAGTAGTGGCGATATCATTAGTTGCTTATCTGCGCCTTCAAAATCCACTTGAACGTCACAAGTTTCTCTAAGTCTAAGCCTTTCTAATTTTATATAAGATTTTAATAGCTGAATTTCATCTTCAAGTTTTACCTTCCCTTGCTTTGAAAATTCTAAATGGTAACGCATGACATCCGATAATTCCATGATCATCTCCGAGCCTTTCTCAGAATCAATTTGATTCATGCCATAAATGTTGTTAAGCGTATTGAAAAGGAAGTGTGGATTAATCTGGGCTTTTAAAGCATTTAATTCTGTTTCTGCTGTTTTTGCCCTCAGTTCTTGAATTTGGTATTGATTGATAATCCCTCTTTTAAAGTACTGTAGACCAAAGGTGAAAATTAAGATAAAGACGAAGTTGTTTATATTTTGAAATCTTGAATTGCCAAGTTTGCCATTCATTATTTGATCTAAGGACTCGTAACAAATAACACCTATAACAATGGCAAGTATGAGAATCAAGACATAAGGGAGATATTTTCTTGTGTCAAAAAATTTGTCTTTAGCCCAAAAGCCTATATAAGTGACGACCATAATAGGTATGACTATTTGTAACGGATCTTTGAGGCTTTGAATAAAGCTGTCTGTGTTACTTTCACTGTAGTAGGTCAGCAGGGTTAAAATTAAATAAGAACCTATCCAAATAAGGCTGTGGTATGCCCATCGTTTCTTCAATATCTGAATCATACTTCAAGCTAGGGAAAATATCTCTGCGATTCCATTTTTTGTGATATACGACGTTCATCACATTTTTGATATAGGTGGTCAAATCCTGCATGGAGTGGGTCACTATTAGTTTATAAAGGGCCAGTTTGGGTATACTTTTGAATTGTTCTTCATTATTAAACAAGAAAAAACTGTTCTCATGAATTTATCAATTACGAATCTTTCAAAAACATATTCGAATGGTGTTCAAGCACTAGACAATATCTCTTTAGAAATACCGACTGGCTTATTTGGTCTATTAGGACCTAATGGAGCTGGAAAGTCAACCTTGATGCGAACAATAGCAACCCTCCAGGAGCCTGATCAAGGAAGCATTTATTTGGGTGACATTGATGTAATTAATGAGAAGCATGAGCTACGAAAGACTTTGGGATATCTCCCACAGGAATTTGGTGTTTATCCAAAATCTAGTGCTCAAGATTTATTGAATCACTTGGCGATTCTGAAAGGTGTAATTAATAGTAAAGAACGGAAAGCAATGGTCGAGTCTTTATTGCATCGAGTAAATCTATATGAATTCCGAAAGAATCGCGTCAATGACTTTTCTGGAGGAATGAAACAAAGATTTGGCATTGCTCAAGCATTAATTGGAAATCCAAATTTAATCATTGTGGATGAACCCACTGCTGGTTTAGATCCAGGGGAACGCAATAGATTTTATAATCTATTATCAGAGATTAGCGAAAATGTCATTGTGATTTTATCAACGCACATTGTTCAGGATGTGAGCCAACTTTGTGCAAACATGGCCATCATTAATAGAGGTAAATTATTGTATGCAGGTCGACCAACTACTGCAATGGATGCGCTCACGGGAAGGGTGTGGGAGAAATTGATTGATAAATCTGAGCTAACAATGATTGAAAATGAGCATCACATCATCTCCAGTAGATTGGTCTCAGGTAATCCACTCATTCATATCATTCATGATGAAAATCCAGGTAATGGATTTAAGCAAGTACCAGCTGATCTGGAAGATGTATTCTTTACAAAAGTAATGGGCCTAGAAACTGCAGCCTAATCTTATTTCTCCATCAATTAAATCAATAGTTATGTTTAAGGAATTTTTCGCTTTCGAATTAAAGTACTGGCTTAAGAACCCAATGGTATATATATTCTTATTATTAAATTTTGCCATGGTGTTGGGTGCTTGTCTGTCGAGTAATATTACTGTGGGAAGTGACATGGGTAATGTGAATATTAATTCTCCCTTTGCCTTGATGTCTTATGCCGCCATTGTCAGTTTGATATCAATTGTGATGACGACCACCTTTGTTAACCAATCAGCACTTAAAGACTTTACCAGTAACTTTCATTCCATCTTGTTTGCTACACCGATGAAGAGAGTTTCTTATTTACTAGGGAGATTCACGAGCAGTATTCTAGTATCCTGTATTCCATTGTTTGGTATTTTATTAGCAGTCTTTGTTGCTCCTTTTTTATATCAAGATGAGGGTATGGTTGGCCCAGTTTATTTTAAGTCTTTTGTAGATACCTTCACCACCTTCTTATTGCCAAACACTATTTTAATTGGTTCAATAATATTTGCCTTAGCGGTAAAATTCAGAAGCACAACGATTTCTTTTATAGGAGCAATATTCTTATTGATGGGTTACCTTTTAGCCAGCAGCTTTTTAGATAATATTAATTTGGGTGAAACCGCATTGTTGGTTGATCCTTTTGGAGTCAGCTCAATTTCTGAGATTACTAAATATTGGACCCTAAGTGAGAAGAATAGCCAATGGCTGAATTTAAGTGGTCCAATGCTCCTTAATAGAGTAATATGGATGAGCGTAGCTGCCATGATTTTTTTAGCAAGTTATTTTAGTTTTAGTTTTGCTCAGAAGCGGTCTGCAAAAACGAAAAATAAAGAAATGAAATCGCCTGATATGGGCTCACAATTTAAGGTTCTGGAGAAACTTCCAAGGGTGACAAAAATCCATAACAACAAGACTCAGTGGGCTCAATTATTTGCTCAATACAAGTCCGACTTTTTTGGGATCGTTAAAAGCCCAGCTTTTTTGATAATTCTAATATTTGCCTTTGTTAATTTGTTAGGGGGAATTATTGGTTCTGACAGTAGGCATGGTGGTGGAAATTTTCCAGTGACCTATTATATCCTTCAAGGCGTAACTGGGTCATTGCATCTATTTATTTTTGTAATCATTGGCTACTATACCAGTGCCTTAATCTGGAGAGAACGACAATTTAAATTTAGTGAAATTATAGATGCTTCTCCTTTTTCTTCGTGGGTAAGTATGGTGTCAAAGTATCTCAGTATGCTTTCCGTAGTGTTTTTAATTTTATTAGTAGCCATGTTTTTTGGGATGGGTGTTCAGGCATTGAAAGGCTACTACAATTTCGAGCCGTTGCTTTACATAAAGCAGTTATTCTTGATTGACCTGAGTTACTTTGCTATTATGGTTGCAGTGTCATTATTTATACATGTTCTCATTGATAACAGGTACGCAGGAATATTTGTATTCATTCTTTTTCTTGTGGCAAATAAATTCCTCTGGGGTGGTTTAGAGATTGAGAGTAACCTACTTAAAGTAGCTGGAACACCTTCTTTTACTTATTCAGATTTTCATAAATTTTCATTGGGTGAGTCTGGTTTGAAATGGTATAATTTCTATTGGTTATTATTTGCTGGAATCATTTTTATCGCTAGTATTTTGTTTTCTGTGAGAGGTAAGGCATTGAAATTTAAGGATCGATTAAGAATCGCAAAACATAGATTTAGTTCTCAAATGGCTGTTCCATTTTATGGTGTCTTTTCATTGTGGTTTGCCGTTGGCGGTTATTTATTCTATAATGCAAATGTTTTAAACAATAGTATTACCAGCGCTGAAGAAACTGAAAGAAAAATAAGCTATGAAAAAAAGTATAAGCAATATGAAGGAATAGCACAGCCACGAATAGTAGCCTTAGATCATTCGATTGAAATTTTTCCTAACCGTCGAAAGATGGTAAATAAAACGGAAATGGTCTTGAAGAATAAACACAAACATGCGATTGATTCCATTCATTTTTCAACGGCCAAAATCTTTAAAACACAGATTGATTTGCCTGGATCTACAATGGTTTATAGTGATGATATTTGCAACTATTTTATTTACAAATTGGATAAGGGTTTAATGCCTGGTGACTCATTAAATTTAACCATTCATACAAGTTATGAAGCCATTGGAATTGAAAATGAGGTTTCAATGGAATGGATAAATGAAAACGGAACCTTTGTGCATGCGAATTCATTTATGCCTGTCATAGGATACGATGATAGCAATGAAACGGAGGAATCGTCGAAGCGAAAGGAGTTTGGTTTAAAGCCATTGGAGAGAACGGCAAAGTTGGAGCATAAATGTTCATCAACTTGTAGTAATAGTTATATCTCAAGTGATTCAGATTGGATTCGATTGTCATCGACGATAAGTACTAGCGCTGATCAGATTGCAATTGCGCCTGGAGCATTAGTGAATGAGTGGACTGAGAATGGAAGGAATTATTATCGGTATGAATTAGACAAACCAGTGATTAATTTTTATTCTTTTCTTTCAGCTAGGTATGAAGTTCAGAGAGAAACATGGGAGGGAGTTGACTTAGAAGTTTACTACCATAAGGGACATGAATATAATGTTGAAAAAATGATGCGGTCCATGCGTGAATCCTTGATTTATTTTTCAGAGAATTTCTCACCGTATCCACACAAACAAGCAAGGATTATTGAGTTTCCACGATTTTCTTCATTTGCGCAAGCGTTCCCTGGCACTATGCCATATTCTGAAAGTATGGGATTCATAGCCAACTTGAAAGATACGGATGAGGTAGATGTAGTCTTTCAGACGGTTGCACATGAAATGGCGCACCAGTGGTGGGCTCATCAGGTGATAGGTTCAGACATGCAAGGGGCAACCATGTTGTCAGAAACATTTGCTCAATACTCTTCAATGATGGTTTTAGAAAAAGAGTATGGTAAGAAATTGTCACAAAAGTTTTTAAAACATCAATTAGATGCTTACCTGCGATATAGAGGGGGAGAGAGTATTGCGGAGTTACCATTAATGAAGGTTGAAAATCAGGATTACATACATTATAATAAGGGAACGGTAGTCATGAATGCCGTACGAGAGTACATAGGAGAGGATAGTCTGAATTATGCGATGAAGCGTTTCATTGATCAGACTGCCTATCAAGAACCTCCATACACCAATAGTAATGTCTTTATGGAAGAACTTGAGCAGATAATACCTGATACATTTCAGTACCTTATTGATGATATGTTTAAGGACATCGTATTATATAACAATGGAATCTTGAGCGGGGAATACCAGGAATTGTCTGACGGAAAATATGAGTTGAAATTGAATATTGAAGTTGAAAAATTCAGAGCGGATAAAAAGGGTATGGAACAGGAATTACCAGTTGATGATTATATCTATGTAGGAGTATATGGCGAAACCAATTCAACAGATGATGTGGCAAACGAACTGCATTATGAATTGCATAAATTCGATCAAAAGAATAAAACGATTCATTTAATATTAGATGAGAAGCCAGTGACTGCAGGAATTGATCCTAATTATCTTTTGATAGATAGACTGAGAGCTGATAATTTGATGGAGCTCGTCGTTGAGCAGTAATTGTTTCCTTATTTGCCGGAATGTATTTTTATGCCTTCCGGCAAATTTTTATCCTTTACTATTTTTTAAGCTAGCTGATTTTTGTAGGAATTTCAAAACTAAAAGTACTGCCCACTCCTAGTTCAGATTCAACGGTAAGTCTTTTACCCATGTCTTCAATAATCATTTTACATGTATCTAAACCAATTCCAAGACCTTCTACTTCTTTATTTGAAACTCTTTTAAATGGTTCAAAAATGGTATTCAAAACTTCTGGGGAAATTCCGATTCCGTTATCACTTATGGAGCATCTAACTGATTCGTCTAGCAACTCAAAATCTACTTTCACAAAAGCATCTTTATTGCTGTCACTATATTTG
>JAHDGF010000042.1:35338-45703 GCA_020627785.1 Saprospiraceae bacterium | reverse complement strand
CATAGTCCATCATTCAAATCATCTAAATCTTAGTCAATCATAGTTAATCATCTAAATCCTAGCCCGAAGCTCTTATCTTAGTCATAAGAATGAATGACCATAACTTATTATACTTCTACGGATGGTGGCAATTGAGTGTTTGCTTATTTGCATTTATAGCCTTACTTAGTATTTGGTTTCATATCGGTAAAAAGCTACAGGATCGAGGACAAGTTTTCCTTGCCTTTTCTATACTATGTTGGTCTGTATCTGGTTTAATAACCATCCTATCTCTTCAAAGTCTTGATACCAGTCAAGCTCAAATGATTTTCGATGGATCACTGAGTATTTTGTCATTATTGAACAGTTTATTTATTCTGCTGGCTTTACCTTGGTTCAAATATATCCCTGAATTAATTAAACCTTTAATTCAATCTAAATTTTGGATTTGGATTATTGGAGTACCCTTTTTATTTAGTTTACTTCCTACCATCAGTAAAATGTATCTGGCAGAATCCCCTAGCTTGGTTAGCGAATTAGATGTGTACTATTCGACCTTCACTTTACTTTTCTTAGGTGCAGTTCTTTGGGAATCATTTGCTAAACGCCACTTAAAATCTCTCTCATACCTTTCTCTGATCTGCATAATGATTACCTTTTTTGCACAAGTATTGAAGTTGAATGGCAACACGCAAAACCTTATACTATTTTCTGCAATATTTAAATCGTGTTTGATCATGATCTTTTTTGCCTTGGCTTTAAGTTGGGTGAAGGAAATTGCTGAAAATGTTATCCCCGATTTCAAACTAATATCTATTGATCTTTCTAAAGTAAATGACTCTGATGGTAAATGGAAACATGAGATTAAACTGACAGGACTTCCAGGCGAACCAAGAATCTTTTACGTATCAAAGTCTAATTATGAATTGCTTGAGCTTTTTGTTAGCAAAAGAATTTCAAACGATGATTGGTTGGAAATTAAACCAAAAGCAGGACCGATTAATAGGACTTATGATATCAATGACCATAACGAAATAAAGAGATTATTGCACAGTATTTTAGATGGTCTATTTGGTAAAGGGAACTGGAATAAGGAAAATCACGAGAACCCCTTACGACATACATTATTCGAATTATCACCTAAACGAGAGCGAAAGATTCGATTGAGACTCCTTCCAGATCGACTGAGTATAAAGTCCTAACCAATTTTTATTTGGATGTCAGTAACTGAGCTACAGACATTTAGATTTTATCTCTGACTTTTTCTAATGTTCAGAATAAATGCATAGACATTGAGTTTAAAATATTCATGCTATGATTTTTAGTAAAAGTTTTCTTTTCAAACAGATATTCCTTCTTTTATTATTTTTTAGTTCATTTCAACAACAGTCCTATGGTCAGGAACTTGGATTGGACGAGAAAATCAATGAGTTATTTATGCCTATCGCAATAGCTTGGGAGGATTTCATTCTTATGCCTCTTTCATTGGGTCAATTTGAAATGCCTATTGTATTAATTCTACTTTTAGGTGGGGCATTATTTTTCACAATCTACTTTAGGTTTATTAATCTAAGAAAGGTTGGTTTATCAATTAAAATTGTAAGGGGTGTTTATGATGATCTAGATCATCATGAGTCAATTGATGAAGGGAATAGTAAAGAGGATATCATTGGGACGATTAAAGATGAATCAATAGAAGGAGAAGTTAATCACTTCCAAGCTTTATCCACTGCTGTTTCAGGTACGGTAGGTTTAGGCAATATTGCCTTGGTAGCTGTTGCTATTTCTATCGGTGGCCCAGGCGCAACTTTCTGGATGATTCTTGCAGGTCTTTTGGGGATGTCGACAAAATTCGTTGAGTGTACTCTAGGGGTTAAATACAGGGAGGTACATGATAATAAGGTGTATGGTGGACCTATGTATTATTTATCGAAAGGATTAAAAGAACAAGGGAGGGAAAAATTAGGGAAGGGGTTGGCATTCTTATTTGCCATACTTTGTGTTGGTGCTTCCTTTGGTGGCGGAAATGCATTTCAGTCGAATCAAGCAACGGCTCAGATAATAAATACCTTTGGATTGAGCGGTCAATCGATAGGCACTTTCATAGGACTAGCCTTCGCGTTTGTTGTAGGGATAATAATTATTGGAGGTATAAAACGAATAGGGAAGGTAACAGAGAAGGTAGTACCATTTATGGCCATTATTTATGTAGGCTCAGCATTGATCATACTCATTATGAATTGGCGATTATTGGATAATGCTTTCATTCAAATTTTTCAACAAGCCTTTAATCCAGTGGCTGGAATCACAGGTGGCGTCATAGGTGTCATGATCCAAGGATTTAGACGCGCAGCGTTCTCTAATGAAGCAGGAGCTGGCTCTGCGGCTATTGCACACTCTGCAGTCATTACTAACCATCCTGCATCTGAAGGTTTGGTAGCTCTTTTAGAACCATTTATTGATACGGTGTTGATTTGTACGATGACTGCTTTGGTCATAATTATATTTAATTTAAATGGAGCATTTGAATACGGAAATGTATTAAATGATCAAGTACTTCTCTTATCTAATTCAGAAAGAATAGGTGGAGTTAATCTAACTTCATTAGCCTTTGAGTCATATTTACCGGGTTACTCATATGTGTTAATGGTGGCAGTGGTATTGTTTGCTGTTTCTACGATGCTATCATGGTCATATTACGGATTACAATCTTGGATATTTTTATTTGGGAAAAGCAAATTTAGTGACTTAAGTTTTAAGTGTATATTCTTATTGTTCACCGTATTGGGTTCTGCAATTACTTTAGAAGCAGTAATAAAGTTTTCAGATGCCATGATCCTTGCGCTCGTATTTCCGAATATGATAGGACTCCTTCTCTTGTTTCCAAAAGTGAGTTTAGAACTAAAAGGCTATTTGAACCAAATCAAGAAAAAGTCAAAGGCTATTGAGTGACCAGCAAGAAATTACCCCAGACCCATCCTTCTTGTCCAGCATATTTAATCTTACACCATTTTCCTTGTTTACCCTCTAGGTAGTATGTTTCAGTATCGTAGAATAGAATATCGACTTCGCTTTCAACAGGAATCTGTATGACGATGTCAGATGCTAAAGAAGGTTTGTCTCTCATATTTAATGTACTACTTGAGACTTTAACGATGGCCTTCTTTAATCCATCTGTGTTTGATAAATTTAATTGTTTTTCTAGAGCTATAATTATTGAGTCTTTTTTTAATAATTCTAGCTCTAGAGATTCTATAGTTTTTGTTGTGCCTACGCTACCAATAGAAACGACTCCTTTTTTTAAAATATCAATCGGACTTACTTCAAAGTAAATTGATACTAAGAGCCATGTAAACATCAATCCAAAAAAGAAGTAGGATAATATTGATTTATAAGGAGGTTTCTTCCTATTGTTTTTATAGGCGAATTTAGTCATGCTTTAAACCTTGGCCAATTCACTCTTCAAATAATCGATGACATCTACTTCTATCGAATCTACACCTCTAAGTTCAGATAAATAAAAAGTGACCCAGTCAACTAAATGAACAAAGTAAATTGACTTTTCAACATAGTTTTTGCCTTTTGAATTAGCAACATAGATATTAGGAGTCAACTTACCAATGATTTTTTGATTAATGTCCATTCTAAGTTGGTTTCGGCTAAAGTCATCATTATTTCTCAAGTAAACCACGGCTAGATTTTCGTTTTCATCTTTCCAACCTACTAGCTCATTATGATTCATCTCAGGAATCACGTGGTGCCAGCACAATGCTTTTGCATTTTCATTTATTTGTTGTCTAAATCGAATGGCCACAGGTTCCATTCTTGAAGTAGAATAAATGATAGGCATTTTCCCATGAAGAAAGTCAGCGATTTTCTTCGCTTCTTCTTTGATGTCTTCTTGATTGTATTTTATTAAATCAATGCTAGATTTAACAGAAAGTATAGAATCATTTGAAATAAGATTCAGCTTGTTTAAAATAAATAATTGCTGAACCAATGAAAAACCTAAACATGCTCTTGGAGATGGCCAATCACCAGGAACTTGAATATAGTCTAATCCTAATTCTTTGGCGTATTCGATTAACTTACCGCCCGAACTTACGACCACGATTTTAGCGCCTGTCTTTTTCATGGCATCAAAGGCCATAAGTGTTTCCTCAGTATTACCTGAATATGAAGAGGCAATTGCTAAGGTATTTTTATCGACATATTTGGGAATTGTATATCCTTTCCCAACATTATAAGGTATCGGACATTCATCTCGTACGAAAGAAGCAACAAAGTTTGCACCTATACCAGAACCACCTAAACCAGCAACATAAACTTTGTTAATTTCATTTTCTGCTGCGCTTATTGAGGCAGCTTCTCCGATTTCTAAAGCCTCTATTAATTGGGCGGGAAATCTTTCGATCAATTTATCCATCATAATTCTAAATAATTTATCACCAAAAGTATTAATATCTGAGCTAATAATCCGCAATCTTTATGGATAACACCACAACAATAGGCTATAAGTGTGAGCAAATAGCTAAAAATTACCTTGAGTCCCTAGGTTATAATATCCTAGAGAAAAATTGGCGCTATAGTAGGGCAGAAATTGATTTAATTGCCAAACATGAAGATTGCTTAATTTTTGTGGAAGTGAAGTCAAGATCATCCTTAAATTATGGCCTCCCAGAGGAAACCGTTAACGAGAAAAAGCAAAACCTCATTTTTGGTGCCGCGCAACGATATATGGAGAAGGTAAACCATGATTGGGAAATAAGGTTTGATATAATTTCTATTCATCTCTTAGAAGCTACAGAATATAAAAACTATGATCTGAAGCATATCAAAGATGTGTTCTATTAAATTCTTCTTAAATAGATTTTCGCGCGAGTTCCAGGATTTAAAGGCTCATAAACGACGTATTCTTTTCTAGAACCTAAGTCAAGATTTTGTAATCTTTTTTTGATGAGATTAATGGCCAAACTCTTATGTTCTGCTTTTGTTTTCGCTTTCGCAAATCCAACTCCATTATCTTCAACGTGAGCAACTAAATAAGAATCTTCTATGGTAAAGTAAACTTTTATATAACCCGGGTAACTAATCTTATTCACCCCATGAATGATTGCATTTTCTACAAATGGTTGGAGTACCATATTGGGGATAGGCGTTTCTAACAATAACTCGTCTTCTATTTTTTGTACTTCAAACTCAAAAGATTGTCCTCTGCATATTTTTTCAATATTTAAATAGTTTTCAAGTAAAGAACATTCTGATTCTAGAGAGATTTCATTGGAGTCGGAAGAATAGAGAAATTCACGGAGAAACTTTGAAAAGGAATTGATGGCTGCTCTTGCTTCCGGTATCTTTTGTTGGGCGATAAGTCCATTGACTGAGGCGAGTGCGTTGAATAAAAAATGTGGGTTCATTTTTAATTGGTCATTCTTAATCTCCGATTGAACCAATTGAGCTTCTGCTCTAATTTTCTCAATTTCAGTTTTCATGGAAGCTCTTTCTTTCCTTGAGTTTCGAAGGCTTAATAATGAGACAAGAGACATGAAAGCAAGCAGTGGAAATAGTATCCAAGCCAATATTCCACTGGTTTTTCTTGACTTTAATATTATAATTTTCTTTCCAATGGAGTGAACCTGATTATGATCAATGGTAGCACGCAATAATAATTCATTCTGCCCATGAGTAAGCATTGAAATAGGAATGATGATTTCTTCATCATACTTTTTCCAGCTTTTACCATCAAAAGACCATTCTGTATCTACCTCTTTTTTGTTTGGTAAATAGATGAGTTTAGAATGAATACTCAGGTAATTTGCATCTTGGTTGAGGTTAATGTTATTGATGGAATAGCTTGATGATTGATCATCTACAATTTTATCTATTATGAAATAAGATTCTTTTTGTAATTCATCCGGGGTATAGTTCCATAACCCAGTAGAGGTAGTAAGCCACAAATTACCCCAATGGTCAGTCATTGAATGTCTTAAATCTCCTGTAAAAAGGCCAACTTTTTCCATGGAAGAACTTAGCCAATCAAAAACATGCACCTCCTGTTCCGTTATCAGGTAGAGATATCTTTCAGAGCTCTTTAGATCAATTGGTTTCATTGGAATTCTACCTTGAGCAGGTGACATGGTTTTGGCTTCGCCATCTTTATAAATCCATAATAAATTATTGGAGAGAAATAAAATACCATGTTTGGAATGAGTATCAATTCTGTCTATTGGTATTGGAGACTCATAGAGTACCTCAGAAGTGTTCAAAGGATTTAATAATAATTTGCCTAGAGCTAAAACACAATTATTCTGACAGATTAGATTTGAAGAATCATACAAATTGTTTTCGATCAGGATTTTTGTTGTCAGATCTTCTAAATCGATACGATATAAATCATTTTCATGAGCAAATAATAGGTTCTTTTTACTTCTTTCAACTCTATGCATTTTAGATGGCGAAAACCCACCTCCAAAGTTCATAGTTTTATTATCCTCGGTTCGCTCTAAGATTAAGTTATCTTCTTGAAAGAATAGGACAAATTCAGAATCTGCGTAAACGATTTTGTCGAATTTATCTGGAGTATGAATGGTAGAGCCGTTAAATAATTTTGCAGAACCTTCTATATCTATAAGTAAAATGGAATTATTTAGGTAAGGAATTACTTTGGAGAATTCATCGCCAGTAAGTCTCTTTTCTAATCCATTGGCAGAGCTATGAAAGGTAGCAAAACAAAATACCAGAGTAAATAGAGTATAGCGCATGAGGCATCCTTGTTTATAAAAATAAAAAAACCTACCGCAGAGCAGTAGGTTCCTTAGGACAAATAATTTTATTAGGACGATTATTACTTGAGCAAATCTATACAAAGGGTGATACATTACATAAAATTTACATATTAAATTTTATTAATATGTTCTTTCATCTTGATTATGCAATATTTAAGACATAACCAACAGAATAGTCATAACTATAATAATAGTAGACCCGATAATGTTTATCCATTTTGCGGGATTAATGACCTTTGATAAGGCATAGAGTAGGAAAAATACAATCGTAACAATGGCAGCTTGCGCCAATTCTACCCCAATATTGAAAGCGAAGAGCGGTCCTAGAATGCTTTCTTCTTTACCTAGAATTGATCTAAAGAAGTTAGAAAAGCCCATTCCATGAATGAAACCAAAGATTAAGACCAGAATATAGCCTGAGGTATGTGTGGTCTCTTTATATTCCTGATATACATTTAATAGGCAGGAGGCGATAATAGTCAATGGTATGGCATTTTCTACCAACGAAATGGGTAACCTAAATACATCTAATGCACTGGCTGCCAATGTAATGGAATGACCAATGGTGAATGCTGTAATTAGAAACAGTAATTTTTTAAGTGATTTTGCATTTGCCGAAAGGCAGAGAGAAAGGATAAAAAGTACATGATCAAGTCCTTTAATATCTAAGATATGCTCAAAACCTAATGATAAATATGTACTAAACATCAGGCCAGATGATTGGCGTTATGAGATCTGAGGTTTCTAAAATGAACATAAAACCAAATCAAAGAGCCTAAAACAAAGAGTAAGTGGTTAAATGGACTTGGAACGAAAAATGAAAGGCCAAAGAATGAAAGACCAAGGCCTATAACTTTTAAGGAATTGCTTCGAATTTCTGAATTTAGGATGCTTAAAAGCATCACAATTGCGGCAGAAGTCAGGATTAAGACATCAAAAAGTAAGTGTGAATCATGGGCATGTGAAATTCCTCCAAAAAACACCAGGGTTATTGGGGTTGCAATGCAGTGAATCATACACAGTGCAGATAATCCTATTCCAAATTTTTCAAGTATGCCAATCATAAATGCAACATTGTTGCAAATATAAATAAATATTGATTCTAATGCTTTTAAAACTTGCTAAAACGGTAAAAATATTAACGAAAGACAAACGTCCTAAATACTTTATTAGTGACAATAATCCCTATTTTTGCCAAGCTTATAGTAAAGATCGTTCCTAGAATAATTTATTTTCATACCTAATGTTAAAATCAAAGATTTCTGACGTTTTACTATTACTATTTGGACTATTTTGGATAGTCTTTATATTTAGTGACTACATCAATAAACATCCTTTTTACGGTATTTCAATAGAGCATTTTCAATTTAAGAACTATGCTGTATTTATTCTATTGTATGTTTTGGCACATGGACTTTTATTTAAGTTTATAAAACCCAAGTATAAAAGGTACATTTTTAACGGTTTGGGAATCATCGCTTCGATTTTTATTGCTTCAGTAGCGACGACTTATTCTTACGTGAATTTCAGTGATGGCGATAATAACTTTGCAACATCGATAGTTTTTGCTGCCAATGCGATTAAATATTTAGCTGCACTTATATTAATTTTTATTTCAGTTTCTTCAATTGGTAACCTGACTTTTAAAATCGTCAACTTCGACATTCGGGAGTCTAGTAGACCAATTTACGAAGTCGTGTTTGGTATCATGGTCATTACTTTTATCATGTTCCTGTTAGCTATGCTGGGGTTATTGAATCAGATTACGGTTTTGGTTTTCTTGCTACTACCAATTCTAATAAACATCAAGTCAAACATCGGTTTAATAAAGGGGCTTTTTCTAACGCCTATTACTCCTAAGGCCAATCAGATGAATTTCTTTACAGGAGTTTTATTTGGTACACTGGTTATTTTCTTGACCATGAATTTTCTTGGAGCCATGTCTCCTTTTCCTTTAGGCTTTGATTCAAGAAACTATTATGTCAATATATCCAAACTCTTAGGTGATTATAATGGAGTGGTGAAAGGTTTCCAATCGTATTCTTGGTCAATTTTTATGGCGATAGGCAACATCGGTTTTAAGAGCATAACATTGACACTATTGTTATCTTTTTCGGGGATACTATTGTCTCTATGGGCGTTGTGGGAATTAGCAAGAAATTACCTTCATTTAAAAGTTAATCAATCTTGGGCAGTTTTATTGATTGTTTCATTGATGCCTGCCTTTTTTAATCAAATGTATATTGAGCTAAAAGTAGATTTTGGATTGTTGTTTGTTCAGATATGCAATTTATTATTGTTGATTGATACGGTTGATAACATAACAAAAGGAGATAAATTTAGCTTTGATGCAGACCTGTATAAGTTACTCATATTATTAGGAGTGTTTTTTGGTTTTGCTTTAGGGATTAAGGCAACGCATTTATACATGATTTTTGCGATCATGATGTTTTTATGGACTGTGTATTGTCAATTTTATGGTTTCCTTGCTTGTTTTGCTGCAATATTTTCATTGATACTTTTTGGGCACTTAGATGATGTAAGTGGAATGGGAAGCTATCACCTGGGAAGTTATTACTTGAAATACATACTTCTTGCAGCGACCATTATTTTTGGAGCTTTGTCATTTGTGAAATATAAAGAAGCTTTTCTTGCTTCCATGAAAACTAGTGTTATTGTAAGTGTTGTAAGTCTTATGGTTTTTATGCCTTGGATTTTAAAACATTACAGTGAAAGCAAGACAACAAATATTAATAGTTTAATCATCGGAAATAATCCAGGACCGGAGGTTACCATTTGGGAAATTATTCAGAATTATAATAGACATAAGAGAGGCAATGAGTAGGGGAAAAATATTCTATATAGTTTCGTTATTATTTCTGCTAAATTTTGGTGTAACAGCATTGATCGCACAAGAGCCTAATGAGGCTGCAAAAGAGGCAATGGGGTTTGTAGATCAGAGCGATAGTAAAAAGGAGGAAATTCAACGATACATTGGGTATGAAGAGTTACTGTTTAGATATTTAAGTCTGCCATATGATTCGACCATGAATATCAACGAACGCGGAAACTTTGTTGATTATGGGTTTTTGTATTTTATGTTTTTGCCACTATTATTTATCGTATATTTTCGGCGCAAGAACATTTGGATTACCTCTTTGTTTTTCGCTCTATTGGTGATTACAATTTTACTCGCTTCCGCAAATTCTTATTTATATGATTCCGGAAATGGCAGTTATAATAAAACAACAAATGGTCAAACGATAGGAGTCTTTGCTCCAGATTTTCAGTCTTCACCAGTAGCTGCGGTTACTGGAATGTTTTATGAATTTTTTCATGTTTTATATACTCCGTTTGGTTGGGTTGCAGAAAATGTGACCGCTCAGAAAGATCACATTACCTATCCAATCTTGATCTTATTATTTTTAATTTTTTCCATAGCCCTTATAAAGGAGTACAAGGATCATAATTCCAATGGATTAAAAAGTACGGCTTTTTTATTTACCAATTATTTTCTTTTTTGGTTAATACTTTCTTCAGGAATTGTGTGGTATGGATTTCTCATTTTATGTCTTGCACCCATTTTTATTTTCATATTCTT
>JAHDGF010000042.1:4494-35238 GCA_020627785.1 Saprospiraceae bacterium | reverse complement strand
TGTGGTATGGATTTCTCATTTTATGTCTTGCACCCATTTTTATTTTCATATTCTTTAATAAAATTAAAGACAAACAACAATTTCATTTTAAGTGGTTGAGTGCTTCGTTCTATGCATTTTTAGCAATTTGGACAGTAATGGTATTTGCCTTAAGAATTGGAAATATTACAGGTGCAACTCCACCTCAGCAGTATGGACAAAGTTTTTTCCATCCAGTAATTTATGATTATAATTCTGGTGTAAAAGACTACAAGGCAGTGATGGATAAAATGTATCCTGACCTGTATAATACTTTAGAGGAGATGAACAAGACGGAAAGTCTGGTTTATAAGATTGGAACGGGTTTAACTTACTTCGTGAAAAACAATCATACTAGATTGTTTGAAGATAACCAACTTGGTTCTTTCAATTATATGACCAAGGTCTACAGTGATAAAACAGAAATAACCAATGCCTTAAAATTTTCAGGCTTTGAATATATCATACTGGATTTAAATACAGTCACAATTGATAAAACCACTAACCGATCGCTAACTCAAAAGTATAATAACTTCCTAGACTATGTGACTGATAACCCAACAGTGCAGTTAATTAATACGAATAGAGTTGTTGAAAAAACTGATCCAAATACCGGTAACACGCAATTATATAGAGGGTTGAATGGGAAGGTCGTGTTTGGTGGATCTTATGCAGTATTTAAATTGATCTAAGTATATGAAGGTTAATTTAGAAAATTTGCACGTAGTTATTCCGGCTAAAAACGAAGGCCAAAGAATTAAACCAGTCTTGGTTAAGCTTCAGATGCTAGGCATTCAAAACATCATTGTTGTGAATGATGGTAGTTCTGATGATACAGAAAAAGTAGTAAGTAGCTTTGAAAATGTGGTTGTCTTAAATCATACCATAAATCTAGGTCCAGGTGCTGCAACTTTAACAGGTATAAAGTATGCAGTAAAGGCTGGAGCAGAGCTTGTTGCGACCTTAGATGCAGACGACCAGCACAATCCCAATAATCTTCATAATCTAGTAGATCATTTAAGAAAAGAAAGTTGTGATTTGGTGATAGGCAGTAGATTCATGAAGTATAATGAAATTCCGCTTTCTCGTTTGTTTTATAATTTCTTTGGAAACCTTGTAAGTTTTTTAGTGACAGGTATATACCTTTCAGATAGTCAATCTGGAATGAAAGTAATGAACCGAAGCTTCGCCGATAAACTAAATTTAAGTTTCGATGGATTCGAGTTTTGTATTGAGATTATCAAGCAAGCCCAGATACATAAAATAAAGGTTGGAGAAATTCCAATCGATGTAAAGTACACTAAAGATACTTTAAGCAAAGGACAAAACTTTCAGACAGGTTTAGGTATGCTCCTAAAACTATTTAATCCATTTGATTAAGAACAGTTTTATAAAATTCTTGATAAGCCAAAATCGAATCTTCTAGTTCGTAGATTTTCTTTTCTGCTTCCACAAATTTTCCTTCCATTGCTTTTTTCATTTGTATGGATAATTCCTCTGAAGTAAATGGGTCGAAGAAAAGGTGTGTGCCTGAAACAACTTCTGAAAGTGCACCTTTTTTTGAGGCGATGATTGGCGTTTCAAGGGCAATGGTTTCAACGGCAGTAAAACAAAACCCTTCGCTGTAAGAAGGGACGATGACTGTGTCGGCCTTCTGTACTTTAGCGATAAGCACGGCCTTTGGCAGATTGTGGTGAAAAACTATCTTCTCTGAAATTTTTAATTGGGCCATTAGGTCCTTGATGAGCTTTAGGAATTTTTTGTCATTATTCGGTACAATTAAGTGAAGCTCAAAATCTGCATCCAGCATTGAAGTTGCTTCTAATAAAACATCCAAACCTTTAGAAATCCCCAATCGACCAAAATATAAAAAACGAAAAGGGTTATTTTTTTCTTTGCTTACTTTTTCTGTTTTTCCATATTCAATCCCGTTGTATATTCTATGGACCTTATTAGCTTCAACTCCATTTTTAATAAGTTGATTTTTTGTGTACTCAGAAACTGCAATAAATTTTTTAAATGGAATTTTGAGAATTGTCTGTTCAAACCAATAATGTAGGCGAAGACTAAACTTAGAAAAAAAAGGAAGGTCAAACCAAAGATTACCCCATACCTCATGAAAGGTTATGACTGATTTCTTTCTCATGAAAAAGGCTGTGAGAAAAGAAGGAATGGCTGCATTATATGAAGTGGTATGAATAAGGTCTTTGCCTTTGGCTAAAAACAGAGCAGGAATCCAAGCTAAGAAAGTAAATAGATATCGATTAATAAAAGGTACTCGGACAACATAAAGATTCTTATTTATTCTTTCCCGTGGAATAAGATCATCTCCTGGAGTTCTGTTGGTAAGGATGGTGATTTCATGTCCTTTGTTTGAAAGTTCATCCGTTAGATTTTTAAAGAGGGTTTCTACACCACCAATTTTCGGATGGAAGTTTTCAAGTACATAAAGGATTTTCATTATTTGAACTTGGTCTCAGCAAATTCTTCTTTATCGGTAGGTTGCGATTCAGTAAAGCTCTTCTCAATGGCAATTTTACGTACAAGTTCTGTGACTTTACGTTCGAGTCTTTCAACGGTATTGGATAGATAGTAGAGGAAAAGAAACTGGAACCCTAAGGCGACAAATATAACAGCATTTACATTGTCTTTGATCCCAAACATTTTTGCTACGCCAATTGATATATCATCAGGGATGATGGCTAAAACACTAACAACGATCCAGAAAAGAAACCAAAATATGGTGCCTTTGATGAGTCTTTTTTTGACCTTATATTGATTGACAAGCCTTACTATATAGAATAAGGCTACTAAAGGGACAATCCACTGATATAATTCAAAGTTCAAAAAAAGATGTTTGATAGTGTAATATCAAATATCATACACAAAATCCAAGAAAGCTAATTAAAGCATGAATTAAACCGTTAAAATGCTATTTTTTGCTTTTGAGGTAGAATTATGCTGGGTATTCAACATAATTTCTAGGAGTTTCCCACAACCTTACTGTAATCTCAAATTTAGGGTCTAGAGCCTTCGAAAGTAACTCCCAAATTAAGTAACAGATATTCTCTGAAGTAGGGTTTTTATCCTTAAAATATGGGGTGTCTAGGTTAAAGTTTTTATGATCAAACCGATCTTCAACTTCTACTTTAATAATGTCTTTTAGGTCCTTTAAATCGATTAAAAAGCCAGTAACGGGGTCAACTTCCCCAACTACTTTTACTTCTAATTCATAATTATGGCCATGATAGTTTTTGTTACTACATAAGCCAAATACTTGTTTATTTTTTTCTTCCGACCACTCAGTATTGTATAATCTATGGGCTGCGTTAAAGTGTGCTTTCCTAAATACGGCTATTCTCATTATTTTATTTTAATATATAACAAAGGAAACTAGTATTGTTTGAAATTCAAATCTGCGATTCTAGTAATTTAAATGTATTTTTGTAAGTAAGAATAATATTTGCCGAAAGGCAAACCAATATAATGGAGAATGTTAGCACTGGAGAGGAGAGATTGTAACAATAGATATATTAATCAATTTATAAAGTACTAAAAATCAAGAGCTTATAGTCTTGGTTTACCTACCTCTTTAGACCTTGCATTTTCTACTGTTGAATTTAGATAATGTTATGGCATTTATCAATATACCAGGACAATTAGAAAGTAAGGCATATCTATCCAGACTCATAGAGGAAGATAGGGTCCCGCATGCACTTTTGTTTTCTGGGCCAGAAGGAAATGGCAAATTGGCATATGCTTTACTTTTCTCCATAGGCTTATTATGTGAGGTTAAAGAAGGGATTGAATTCTGTGAAGAATGCAATCAATGCACTAAATCAACAAAGTTTATTCATCCTGATTTACATTTCACTTTTCCAGTCTGTTCAAAGGATGGCAAAAAAAGAGAAGATACGACGAGTACAGACTTCCTACAATCATGGAGAAAATTCCTAGAACATAATCCATATGGAGGAATGACCCAATGGGTTAAATTTCTTGGGTATGAGAATAAGAATTTTAATATTAATGTAACCGAGTGTAATCAAATTATAAAGAGCTTAAGCCTTCGTCGTTATGAAGGGCGCTATAAGATTCAAATTATTTGGGGCGCTGAACATCTAGCAAAGGAAGGTAATAGGCTTTTGAAATTGATTGAAGAACCTACGCCGAATACGTTAATTATTTTAGTGACCGATCGCCAAGATTTATTGCTAAATACCATTCTTTCAAGATGTCAAGTTTTCAGAGCTCCTCCTTTTATGGATGAGGAGGTTGAAACCTTTCTTGAAGAAAAGATTAGTTCTTCCCAAAAGGTTCAAGAGATTGTAAGATTAGCCAATGGAGATTTAAGAATGGCCAATGAGCTGGCAGGAAATCAAGAAGAAGGTTGGAATGATACGCTTTTGCAAATATTTAGATTTTGTTTTTTGGGTAAGGTGAGTGAAATGATTGCACAAGCAGAAATGTTAGCTTCTCTTCCGAAAAAAGACATGGAGAGTTTTTGTCTGTATACGCTTCACTTTTTGAAGGAGTATATGCGAGTTGTTCATTTACAATCAACCGAAAGTGTGCGATTGTCAGATGCTGAAAAAGCAACCACCTTGAAAATGACCAAGGTAATTAACATCGCTATGGCAAATCAGGTGGCTCAGTTGATGGAAAGTAATATTAAAAATTTGCATCGAAATGCAAATAAAAAAATTCTGTGGACAAACACAATGTTTGAAATTGAAGGAATTTTTAAAGCTGAAAAAATTGCGGTTTAACCGCTTCATATAAATATTGAAAAAATGGGATGTAGTACATGTGCAGTATCAAAAGATGGAACACCAACGGGGTGCGGAGATAAAGGCCATTGCAGTAGTGGCAGTTGTAATAAGATGAACACCTTTGATTGGTTAACTACCCTGGAGTTGAATGATCCTAGTGATTATCACATAGTAGAGGTTTCTTTTAAAAAGGGGACACGCAAGGCCTTTTTTATGAATTCTCCAAGTACTAGAGCGATGACAGGAGATATGGTAATCGTAGAGGCAGCAACAGGTTATGACGTGGGAAGAATTTCATTGTCTGGAGATTTAGTGAGGGCGCAGATGAAGAAAAAAAGAACCAATGAAGAACGGGTCATACATAGTGTTATCAGAAAGGCAAACGATAGAGATTTGTCAAAATTGGCAGATGCAAGAGCAAAAGAAAAACCGGCAATGATTAAGGCTAGACAATTGGCTCGAACATTGGGGTTAGAGATGAAGATCGGAGAAGTAGAATATCAAGGCGATATTAGAAAAGCAACTTTTTACTACATCGCAGATGGTCGGGTTGATTTTAGAGAATTGGTAAGAGTATATGCCAAAGAGTTCAGAGTGAAGATAGAAATGAAGCAGATTGGATCACGACAAGAATCTGGATTGGTTGGTGGAGTTGGTGCTTGTGGTAGAGAATTGTGTTGTTCAACTTGGTTATCTGATTTTTCTACAGTGACTACGGCTGCGGCTAGATATCAAAACATTGCCATCAATCAAACAAAGTTATCTGGACAATGCGGGCGACTAAAGTGTTGTCTGAATTATGAGCTAGACATGTACATTGATGCCTTATCAGAGTACCCGCGGAAAATTGATAAGCTTCGGACGCAACAAGGAATGGCTTACTTGATGAAGGTTGATATTTTTTCTCAATTAATGTTCTATACCATCTCAACAGAGTATGGTAGAAATATTGTTGTAGGTCTGACCAAGGAGCAGGTTATAGAATACAAGAAGATGAATGATAATGGAGAGAAGCCTGAAAAATTAATTGGAGCAGATGCATTAATAGCTGCGGAGGCTACAGACAAGGTGGTTACTTTTGAAGGAGCTGGTGGTGAAATGGAGATGCCAGAAACTAAGAAGAAGTCAAAGAATAATAGACGTAAAGGAAATTCCAAAAAAGGTGGCCCGAAGAAAGGAGGCCCGAAAAAAGGTGGAGGAAATAATAGTGGCCCTAAAAATAGTGGAGCAAAAAATAGTGGACCTAAAAGTGGAGGCCAGAAAAAAGGCGGCTCAAAAGGGGAAGCAAAAGGTGGTCAAGCGAAGCAAGGTGAAGGGAAGAAAAATGTTGATCGTAAAGACAACAATAAACCGAATAATAAATCGGGAAATTCTAAACCACCTAAGAATAAAAATTCAAGAAATAATAAGAATAAAAATAATAACAAAAAAGATAAGTAATTATGGCTTATGATGTTACTGTAATAGGTTCAGGTCCCGGTGGTTATGTTGCTGCAATACGATGCGCGCAGCTTGGAATGAAAACAGCAATCATTGAAAAATATTCCACCTTAGGAGGCACCTGTTTAAATGTTGGGTGTATTCCTTCTAAAGCACTTTTGGATTCTTCTGAGCATTATCATAATCTTCAACACACCTTTGAAGAACATGGAATTAAAGTCGGGTCGGCTAAGGTGGATATGGCGCAGATGATTAAAAGAAAAAACGGAGTTGTAAGTCAAACCTGTGACGGTGTAAAATATTTGATGGGTAAAAATAAAATTGACGTTCATCATGGTCACGGTTCATTTGTATCTGCTAAGGAAATCAAAGTAACCAAGGAGGACGGTAGCCATGAAACAATTCAAACAGATAAGGTTATCATAGCAACGGGTTCGAAACCTATTACTCCTGAAGCATTTAAGTACGATAAAAAAAGAGTGATTACCAGCACTGAAGCCTTAATGATTGATAAGGTTCCAAAACGTATGGTCATTGTTGGGGCAGGTGTTATTGGATTAGAACTAGGAAGTGTCTATGCGAGATTAGGAACGGAGGTAGAAGTTGTGGAATTCCAAAAAAGTATTCTTGCAGGTATGGATAAAGATGCTTCCAAAGAATTAAAAAAGTCTCTCAAGAAATTAGGCATTAAATTCCACCTGAGTCATATGGTAACGGGTGTGAAAGCGACAGCTACAAAAGCTACGGTATCTGTGGCAAAAAGAGATGACGAGACTAATACTTTTGAGATTGATGCAGACTATTGTTTGATTGCTATTGGAAGAAGAGCTTATACAGATAACTTAGGTTTAGAGAATGTAGGCATTGGGAAAGATGATCGGGGGAGAATTGAGGTGAATGGACATTTAGAAACGAGTGTTCCTGGTATTTATGCCATAGGGGATGTTATCAAAGGTGCCATGCTTGCACATAAGGCAGAGGAGGAAGGAATGTATGTGGCTGAATATATGAATGGTCAAAAACCTCACATAGATTACAACCTAATTCCCGGCGTTGTTTATACGTGGCCAGAGGTAGCTGCTTGTGGGCAAACAGAAGATCAACTTAAGGAGGCAGGTATTCCTTATAAGGTAGGAAAGTTTCCATATAAAGCTTTAGGACGTGCGAGAGCGAGCATGGATATCGAAGGTATGGTAAAGGTAATTGCCCATAAAGACACGGATGAATTACTAGGGGTTCATATGGTTGGTGCACGTGCTGCAGACATGATAATGGAAGCGGTTGCTTTAATGGAATTCAAAGCGTCTGCAGAAGATATGGCAAGGATTTCACATCCACATCCGACCTATACTGAGGCAACGAAGGAAGCCGCTTTAGCCGCAACAGAAAATAGACCGATACATATTTAAGAAGTAAAAGAAGTTAACTTAATCTCCTTTTAAGAATTGAAGGATTTCATTTTCACTTTCGTCAAATAGGTAAAGGTTCAATCCAACTAAGTTATAACTTTCAACGCTTGAAAGTGCTTTGTTAAATTGGTTGGCAAGATCCATGTGAGGACAGTACTTTTTAGTCGCTGCGATCATTCCGAAGTTGAGTGACTTACCGTTTATTTGGTTGATAGGTCCAAAGTACTGATTGCAACCATCTACCCCCATTACTTTGTTTTCGGTTAAATTTATTTCCATGGTTGGGCGTATGTGAAAATCCTTGATTTCTTTTCCGTTAAGATGGGAGAGATTCCAAATGTCATGTAATCTTTGTTGGACAAGTTTAGATTCGTCTTTTCTAGTTTCCAATACTTTTATTTGCGTGTATTTTATGGAAGATGCATCCGCAGGAACTTGCTTAACATCTAATTTTTCTTCCTTGATTAATATTTTCTTTAAAAGCCCTTCTTCCATTTCAAATCCATCAATAGGAGCGTAAAAATATTCCCAGTTAGGAGCTGCAAAATTTTCTCCTCTATGAATTTTCAGGCATTTCATCTTACCAGATCCGCCATCACAATCCACATAATATCCACTCACCCAAAAAATACTTTCTGTGGTTTTATTACATAGAGGAGTAAATAGAAGTCCAATGAGGGATAGAAAAAGGCTTTTGATTTTCATGAACATCGAATGGATTATTCACCTTGTACTCGGCTAAGGGCTCTTGCTGCTCGATCGTAATTAGGATCTAATCTGAGTGCATTATTAAAATCTTCTTTTGCAGCTTCCGTTCTATTGGATTGTTCATGACAGATACCTCTATAGAAATAGCCCATTGGATTCTCAGGAACATTTTCCACTAGAATATTAAACTGTTCAAATGCTTTTTGAATAGAGTCTTGTTCAAGGTATAAGATTCCAGAATTCAATGGTGCATCCATATAGTTACGATCTAACTTAATGATCTTTCTGTAAAGTTCTTGAGCTTCAGGAATGTTGTCATTGTTTTGAAGGAAGAAGGCTTTGGCATGAAGTACAGAAATATTATTGGGTTCTACTTCAAGGGCTCCATTATAATATTCGATGGCTTTTGGATCTTTTTTAGCCTCATATAAGGTTCCTAAAATTATCCAAGCATCGATGAGTTCAGGATCATTCTCAATGGCTGCTTGAAAGTTGTAAATACTTTTTACCGTATCAGCATTGGCTCTGAAGTTCATCCCCATCATAAAATATGCTTCTCCATTGGTTGGTTCTCTTGAGAGAATACCGGCAGCTGTCTGAATCGATTTTTCGAATTGTTTTAATATCAAATAAAACTCTGAAAGCTTGAGTTCTGTTGCTGTTCTGTTTGGAAAAATAGTCAAAGCTCTCTTAAGTGCATCAATGGCTTTTTTAGATTGATAGTAATCCAAGTAGCTATCCGCAAGTAAGTGGTGATATTCAGGCTTTAATGAATCAATTTCAATGGCCTTATTGAGATCATTAATGGCTTCTTGATAGCCATCATTTTGAAGATAGACATTGGCTCTATCAAAGTATAAAGCATGATTTTCGGGATTTTCAGCAATGAGTAAATCTAGTTCCTCAATCGCTGGAATAATGTCAGTGTTTATTCTTTCAGCTTTGGTTGCTGTGCTTGAGTCTTTGCACGATATGAATAGGGTAGCTATTAAAAATAAGCAAGGGAATATATTCTTCATGCCCTAAAGATACAATGTCCCTGAAATAACTGTTTTAGCTGAGCCAGAAAGTATCACCTTGTCGTCTTTAATTTTACAGGTGAGATGACCTTTTCTTTCAGATAATTGAATGGCCTTAAGTTCATCTTTACCAAGTCTGCTTGACCAGTAAGGAGTAAGAAGGGTGTGTGCGGAGCCTGTCACCGGATCTTCATCTATTCCTAGTGCTGGATAAAAACATCGGCTGACAAAGTCAGACTCAGAACCTTTGGCTGTAATGATGAGCCCTCTTTTTTCTAATCTGCTCACCGCTTTAAAATCAGGGCGCGCTCTTATTACCTGTTCCTCGGAGTCTAAAATCATTAAAAAATCATCTTGTCCTTGGAATACAGATTTATAATCAACATTTAAATTTTCTAAGCCGTCTTCATAAAATACGGCTTCAACATTGTCTGCAGGTAGCTCAAGTTCATATTTTCCTTCTGCTATTTTAGTCACAGATAACTTCCCAGATAAGGTTTCAAACTCTATCTTATCTTGATCTTTGAAGAGTACTGTTAGTGCGATATGACCTGTAGCCAGTGTAGCATGCCCACACATTCTGACTTCAGCTTTAGGGGTAAACCACCGCAGTTTGAAAGTGCCTTCTTCTTTTACCAAAAAGGCAGTTTCAGATAAATTAAACTCTTGAGCAATGTTCTGCAAGACACTGTCTTCAAGCCATTCTTTTAATATACATACCGCGGCTGGATTACCCCCAAATGCTTTGTCACTGAAAGCATCCACTTGATAAATTTCAATTGCTTTCACGTAAAACTTTTATTTCTTAAGGAAGTTCCCTAATATTTTCATACCTATTCCGGCAACATCGTTCATTGGGTTACCGTCACCATCTCTGTCAAGAAGATTTTGAAGAACAGAATTATCATTCCTTGGTTTATTGAAGCTCTGTGCTGAATTTTGAAGAAGATCAAACAATCCATTTCCATCTAAGTTCTGTTGTTTCTTTGCCTTTCCAATAGATCCTAATACAAGAGGAGCAACTTTCATTAAGATATTAATGGATTGATCTTGGCTTATGTTATTCTGCTGTGATAGCGATTTTACAACGGGAAATAGCTTATCTCCAAGTATATGACTTAGTATTCCAAAACCATTGGCTGATCGCTGACCTTCCTTTGCACCATTAAGGAACCCAGAAATATCATCCAGAATACCTCCATCGTGATCTTTGTCCAATACACTAGCTAAGGCACCAAGACCGTTAGAATTACTAGCATTTTTCATGAGTCCATTTAGGATAAGGTTAATGGCACTTTGGCTGGCACCACTGACTTTGTTTTCATCTTGGATGTTCACCTTATTACCAAGTCCGCCGATAACGTTCTTAATTACTTGATTCTGAAGGATTTCTAATAAAGGATTACTCATTTGAAATTTTTAAAAGTTTGGTAAAATATTTGCTCTATACATATTATTATTTTTCATAATATGAAATCAAGCTAGGATGAAGACAGCAATTACGCTATTAATAGGTTTGTTTTTCTCTTTTAGTGCACAACTAGAAGAGAACGAATTGGCTTCGCAATATATTGAAAAATATAGGGAATTAGCCATAGCTGAAATGCACAGAACTGGCATACCTGCGAGTATTAAAATGGCTCAAGCCATGCTTGAGTCGGGAATGGGACAGAGTAGCCTAGCGAGTCAGGCCAATAATCATTTCGGGATAAAGTGCGGAAATAAATGGACAGGAGGCACTCATTATAGAAAAGATGATGATTATAAAAATGGTGAATTGATTAAGAGTTGCTTTCGCAAATATGAAAACGCTTCTACGTCATTCATTGCACATTCAGACTTTTTAGTGACCCAGCCTAGATATGGTAATTTATTTGACTTAGATATTTTAGACTATAAAGCCTGGGCGAGAGGGTTGAGAACTGCTGGATATGCTACAGATCCTAACTATCCACAAAAGTTGATTGGCATCATTGAAAAATATAATCTTCACTTTTTAGATTTAGAAATTCTTGCGTCTGAGCCTGTCGTTTCTGTTCCTGAAGAGAAAGAAAACGATAAGCCTTCTGATAAGAAAACACTCAGAAAATCTTATAGCACCAAAGTAACTTCTAAGAAATCCTCTAGAGGCGAAAGTCTTTATTCCGTATCAGAAATAAACAAAGTAAAGGTTGTTGTTTCTACTGGCAATGAAAATTTGCGACAGATCGCTAAAGATCAAAAAGTAAGTTTAAAAGATTTAAAAAGGTATAATAAACATATAGACCAAAGATCAACTTCGGCTGATCTTGAAGTGGGGCAGGTTGTATTTTTAGAAAAGAAGAGGAAGTCGTATACAGGTCGAGAGAAGTATCACATTTATAGATCTGGTGATAAAATGTCGGAGTTATCTGATCGGTATGGAGTTGAACTTGAATTCTTGTATCTAAAAAACAGGATGCCAATAGGAGCCGAACCTCTAGTGGGTGAGAAAATTTATCTTAAAGGAATGGTTCGACTGGATGATATTCCAGAATATGTAGAAAAAGGTAAGCAGAGACGCAAAAAAGACGTTATATTCTAGTCTTGTTTTAAGTAGAATAAAAATGAACAAATTAAATCACTTTACTCGTTTTGCTGTTTTAATACTCTTCCTATGTTTTCACAAATATAGTTTTGGCCAGGGCTTTTACTTCGGTCCTAAAGGAGGTTTAAATATTGCCTTACAAGATTGGAATGGCTTCGAAAGAGATCCACTCTTTAGCTTCCATGGGGATGCATTTATAGAATCCTTAGATCCCAATGGAACAGGAAGTTTATTTGCGAGCCTAGGGTATCATGTACGAGGTTCAGCTACTAGAATTACCAATAGTTTCTTTAATTATACACAAGGCTTTAGGTTTAATAATATTTCTTTAATGCTTGGTGCCAAAAGAACCATTAAGTCTTCAGGCAAATCTAGAACCTATTATCACATTGGAATAAGAGGGGAGTATACTGTCAATACTAACTTAGACGATATTGTAGATTCTAACTTCAGGGCCTATCTACCTTTTGATCTATTTACCAATAAAATTACTTACGGTATCAGTGGAGGTGCTGGTTATGAGATTGAGGTTAGTGAATTTGTAAAACCTTTCCTAGAGTTGACACTGAGTCCAGATTTAAATCTACAATACATGCAAGGCCCAATAGCCAATGTTGAAAACCCATTTACTGGACAATTAACCACCTTACCCGAACGAAACATTCGAAATTTCACCATTGAGTTGAGTGTAGGTTTTAAATTTTTGAGAAAGGTAATTTACACAGATTAAGTTTTACCAACGTTTTCTTTTTTGCGGGACTAGATAGCTTAGATTTAAAGAAAGAAATTGTGGTAGATCACGAAAGCCATTGATCTGCTCTTTATAATATAAAAACTCTGATACTCCATTGAAGTGATATTCATAACTCACATCAATAACTAGATTATCAAAGGATACACCAGCCATAACCATTGCTGCCGGTTCAAAACTTCTTGCATCTTCTCTTATATCTGGAATCTCTCCAAAAACTTTTTGTTCATGCACTAAGAAAGAGAACATGGGCCCAATTCCAAGTCTGAATTTATAAAATTCAAAACCTCCATAGATAGGAACCCTGATCCAAGAATTTCTTTTCACAATCTGTTCTTCATGATTAATGCTGATCAAGAAATTTTTAAAATTGAAGTGAGTTCTTCTAAAATTGAAAAGTGTTTCCAATTGAATAAAGGCGGCTAGATTTCGATTCTCAAACCTTTCACTGAATTTGTAATAAACCGTCGGACCGATGCTTGGCAACATTTGTTGTCTATCTAAATCAAGACTATAAATGACAAAGTCATTTACATTGTCGTATAGTTGAGCTTCTGAGGAAACGAAGACTTTGGTGAAAGCAACTTTTGCACCTAGTTTAAGTTGGGCATGGCAGAGGATGGGAAAGAAGAAAAGAAAGGAAAATAAAATGATCCTTCTATCCATTCTTAATTTTTTGGGCTGCAAACATAGCAGCTCCGATGATTCCCGCATTATTCTGAAACTCTGCGGGAGTAACATTTAATTTGGGATTTATGTATTCAGAATATTTAGCGAATTTTTTGCTGATTCCTCCACCGATTATGATAAGGTCAGGAGAGAAGATTCTATCGGTGTATTCTAAAAACTCATTTAATTCTTTACCATAAACTTCCCATGATAGATCTTTAGTTTTTCTTGCACTGTTGGAGGCGTAGTGTTCTGCAACACTTTCTCGATAATACATTCTACCCAATTCAATGTTCGGTAAAAGTGCTCCATCTTTAAAAAATGCAGATCCTATACCTGAACCAAGTGTCAGCATAATCACAGTACCTTTCTTTCCTTTTCCTTTACCATATGTCATTTCTGCAATACCTGCAGCATCTGCATCATTTAGTACATGGACTGTAAGCCCAGATCTATTTTTTATAAGTTTGGGGATATTAATGTTTATCCAACTATCATCTATATTACTGGCCGTAAGACAAAGCCCATTTTTTATAATTGCCGGGAACCCTATTCCAATTTCTGTTCCTTCAAAACCAATTTGCTTGACGAGTTCATCAATGGTGTCAGCAATCTTATCTGGTGTCGCTGGTTTTGGTGTTGCTAGTTTAATACGCTCGGTCTGTAGTTGACCTTTTTCTACATCAATGATTGCTCCTTTAATTCCGGTAGCTCCTACGTCTATGGCTAGATATTGACTCATCTGATTAACTCGACTGAAATAATTTGTACATCTTCTACTGGTCTATCACCTGGAAGTGTTGCCGTGTTAGCAATGGCATCTATAACATCAAAACCTTCAATAAGTTGACCGAATACTGTGTATTTAAAGTCAAGGGCGGGGGTGCCTCCTACTTCATAATATTTTTCTCTCAGTTCATCTGAATATATAACTCCGGTAGATTGTTCTTGCCTATTTAAAGATGTTTCTCCTACAGGACCTCCATGGACGATGTAGAATTGACTACCTGAAGAATTCCTTTTTGGGTTTGCTTGATCACCTTGCCTTGCAGCAGCAAGAGCACCTTTAAAGTGAACTCTATTATTATTTATCTCTGCAGGAATTGTGTATCCTGGACCCCCAGAACCTAAACGTGTTTCAGGGCCAGCACCTTTTGAATTAGGGTCGCCGCCTTGTGCCATGAACCCTTTAATTACTCGATGGAATAATAATCCATCGTAATATTTTTCCTGAATTAATTTTATGATATTATCTCTATGTAAAGGAGTATCGTCATATAGTTGAATCATTAAATCACCGAGGGTTGTTTTCATAAGAATGAAACACTCTTTTGGTGCATCAAATACAATTTCCTTTGCCTTTACATCTGTTTTATTCTTGCCTGTAGCACTTAGGGTCACAATGTATCTACCTGATAAAGAATAGTTGTGCTCAGGATTAACTTCTGTTGATGTCGTCCCATCACCAAAATCCCAAAGGTAAGATTCAGCGTTGTTTGATTTATTTTCTAACTGGATGGAAGCAGGTGCTACACTTGATTCAGTCGTCAATAAAAAATCGGCCATTGGCTTGGCGCAAGAACTCAAGGTTCCGATCACCAAGAAATAAAACAAATACTTACTCACGGTTTCCTTTTAAATTATTCTTAGAGGACTCTAACTTTCATTTTAACATCCTCTACTGGTCTATCACCAGGGGCAGTTTGAACAGCTGCTATTTTATCAATTACATCAAGTCCTTCAACAACTTCTCCATACACCGTATAATCCATATCTAATCCGGGGTAACCTCCTTGACTTAGGTATTTAGCTCTTTGTGTCTCACTGTATTTAATTCCCTTTTGCTTTTCAAATGAATCAAGCTGGGAATCAGTTAGAGGTGTTCCTTGGGTGATATAAAATTGACTACCGGAAGATCTTTTCTCCGGGTTGCCAGCTCCAGTACGTGCAGCTGATAAGGTACCTTTAAAGTGAGGTGCACCGATTTCTGCAGGAATCGTATATCCTGGTCCTCCGGACCCTAGTCTTGCTCCTGCTGCAGCACCTCTAGAGTTTGGATCTCCTCCTTGAATCATGAAATTTTTAATAACTCTATGGAAAAGTAAGTCATCATAGAAACCTTCTTTCGCTAGCTTAAGGAAATTTTCTTTGTGAAGTGGTGTTGAATCATACAACTCGACTTTCATATTTCCAAAATCAGTTTCAATCATTACGTAGGTTTTCTTATCACCACAAGCGGTAAATAAGAGGACGGCTAAAAATCCGAAAAAAATGTTTTTCATCTTTCTAATTTAATTTTGTTCGTTGTTAGGAATCGATTGTTTGAAGTAGCTGATAATTTTCTCTTTCAATAGTTGTTCTTGTTCCTTTACTCCTTTGGTTTTGAATGGAATTCCAATGCTCCAGTGTGGCCAACCATCTTCATCTCTGCCTTTGAATTCATAATATCCATCTTCTTCCAAAAGAGTACAAGCAGCAATGTGCATCAGATCTTGCTTTTCTTCTTTACTAAAAGCTCTTGGTCCGCTGCCCAATTCTTGAACACCTACGAGAAATAGAATACTTCTCATATCAGGTAATTCTTTTACTCCTAATTTGTCTTTTATATAATGTCTTACTTTCAAAAAATGAAAGTCAATTTCCCATTCTTCCATCGAAGAGCGTTTTTCGTGTGCAAATATATGATATTCAAGGAAATACAACGCTTGCTAAGAGGCGAAGTTGATCTCAATGTTGCCCGCTTTACGTGCAGGAAGAAAACTCGCTAGCAAACCCAACACAAGTACCGTTATTCCTACGACTACAAAGTCAAAAATCTTCAATTTTATTGGATATGCTGAGATCATGAAGCCATCGGGGACCGTAATTATGCCTAATTCACTCTGGAGTAGGTAAAGAAGTAGTGCTAAGAAAAATCCAATTCCCATCCCTATGAGGCTGATAAGTCCGCCAATATTGAAAAATATGCGATTAATTGTCCTATCCTCAACACCAAAGGACTTCATAATTGAAATATCCTTCTTCTTTTCTAGGACAATCATCCATAAGCATACCACTAGATTGAAGACGACTAGAAGTAGGGTGAGACTGACAATAAGATAACTGACCCATTTTTCAATATTCATGATCTTCAAGAAATCAGAGTCTTGCTCAAATTTATTTTTGATGTCCATTTCATTTCCAAGAATCTGATACACTTCCTTTTTTAAAAGCTCATCTGAGATTTCATCTGAAGCTTTTATTTCAAGTGCACTATAATATCCTTTCGACCCTATCAGTTTTTCAGCAAACTCCAAAGAGCTTAAGATGTATTGAGCATCTGTATCGCTCTTTACCGAAAACGTTCCCGATGGATAAAGGTCAGCAAAACTGAAATCGCTAGATCCGATTAATTTCTTCTTTTCAGAAAACATATAAATCGTCACTGGGTTTAAACGATCATTGATGTTTACATTTAACTTGACCTTCATTCCAAGGCCTACAAGACCATATTCAATTGTGTTTGAGTTGAATTTTTCTTTACCAGATAGTAGAAATGAATCTAAAGGGATTACATCCATAAAACCTGGATCAATGCCCTTTATAATTCCTATTTCTTGGGTGCCTTTGTATTCAAATAAAGCCACCTCTTCAAGTACCTTCGCTGCCGCAATTACTCCAGGGATTTTGGTTATTTGATTCATCTGATCTTCCGATACCGTAAATCTCTTACCAGTAGCTGGGGTTACCTTATAGTCTGGGTTGAAAGCATTGAATTGACCTGAAAGGAGGTCTTCAAATCCATTAAATACTGAAAGAATAATAACCAATGCGGCGGTCCCTATGGCAATCCCTATGATAGAAATTCCAGTTACAATGTTTATTACATTCGTTCGCTTCTTTTTGAACAAATATCTCTTGGCTATATCGAAACTGAAATTCATGAACAGACAAGTTACTTACAAGAACTTTTAAAGCTAATTTTTTAAGGCTAAACTTTATTTTTACCCATGGCTTTGTACAATGCAGATTGAATTCTTGGTCTGTATTCATTCTTGCTGAACTTGTAATTTTTCATGGTAGGGTAGGTCCTGTTTGAAAGGAAAATATAAATTAAATCCTCCTCAGGATCCGCAAAAACTGCAGTTCCGGTAAAACCTAAATGACCGAAGGTCCCATCTGAGGCTAACTCAGACATATTCATTGTCTTATTAGGATCTAGTTCCTTCATGTCGAATCCCAACCCACGTCTTGTCGATAATGGATGACGTTGTGTGTACTTTCGGATCAGTAAAGGATCTAAATATTCTTTACCACCATAATACCCTCCATTTAATAACATTTGCATGACAATGCCTAAATCTTGAGCATTGCTAAAAAGGCCTGCATGACCAGAAACACCTCCAAGCATCGCAGCACCCATATCATGAACATACCCTTGAACCACTGTATTCCTAAAATAGTTGTCCTTTTCCGATGGAGCAATCACCTCTTTTGGAAATTTCTGGATGGCGTTGAAGCAGGTTTTGCTAAGTCCTAGTTCATCATAGAAAGTAGCCTGAGTATACTCGTCGAGCGCTTGACCACTTATGCGTTCTATGATCTTGTGAAAAAGGTAAAATCCAAGGTCACTGTATTTATAGGTTACTTTATCCCTCAATTTACATCCATAAATTCTAGAATAAATGGAGTCCTTATAATCACATCTGAGATACATGTCTTTGATAACTTCATGGCAGAAACTATCCGAAGGACTATCTCTATAATATTTCTCTGAAGGTATTTTTTTCTTCTTTTCTTCCTTCAAGGTTGATTCGTAGAATGCTATCCAACCAGGTAATTTAGCATGATGTGCCATGACATCTTGAATGATTAAATCTCCTTTATTTGATGTATCAATCTCTGGAAGGTAACTATCAATTTTTTCATTGATGCTCAGTTTACTTTCCATTTCTAACCTCATTAATGAAATGGTCGTTGCTAAGATTTTTGTTACAGAGGCTACATCATAAATATGATTAAGGGAAACTTTTTTCTTTTTATTAAAAGTGTGGTAACCAAATGCTTTTTCATAAACTACTTGGCCGTTTTTGATGGCTACAATCTGGCAGCCGGGCGCTGCTTTTTCATCCATCATTTCTTTGACAATCTTTTCTATTTCTTCCAGACTATCAGAACTCATACCCACTCTTTCAGGTGCCCCGTACTTTAATCTACCAAGGTCTTGCGTTTGTATACCTTTCCGATACGGAAAATCATCTCCGATGCCTACCGGGAGCCTTCCCCTAAAACCTAATCCACCCATTATGATCTGTGCGGTTACGTCCTGACAGATGTCATCTTCCTCATAGGCTTGTACAATGTTAGGGATCGATCTAAAAAATTGCAAGGCATAAGGTGAACCAAAATTTACCAATACGACCTTGTTCTGACTATTAAGTTGAAATATCAGATCGAGTTGTGACTCGCTTAATCCAAATTTCTTTTTGCTATAAATGTTTAAATCGTGAAGTGAGATAAGCACCACATCAGCTATCGATAATTTCTGTTTGATTTTGGTTTTTTGAGAAGCAGAAATATTTTCACCAGCAACGATTAATTCAGCATTGGTATAAGATTTAATTCTTTTTTGAAAAGGCGTTGTCTCCGTGGTACCCAAACTTAATACAGCAATATTTTTTGACTTTAATTCTTGAATGGGCAGGCGTACATTTTCTCCTTTGACATAGGTTATGGCCTCTTCGTATAACTTAGTTTTTATGTTTGTTGCCGTTGGGTTATTTACATCTTCTGGTATGCGATCTAAGTCTTTGATCACAGGTGTTTTATCTAAGCCTAATATGTGTTTATGTACCAATATTTTCTTCACCTTTGAAGCGATCGATGTTGAGTCAAGTGTTCCTTCTTTAAGTGCTTTTTTGACACCTGCGATGGCCTGATTTATATCTATAGGCATGAGTACAATATCGTTACCGGCTTTTAGTGCCTCTGCTGATGATTCTCCGACACTGAAATGTTTTGCTACACCTTGCATCTCCATGGCATCCGTGAAAATCAGTCCTTCGAATCCCATCTTTTCTTTTAGAATTCCGGTGATGACTTTTTCGGACAGGGAGGTCGGTCTGTTGGCGCGATTATCTAATGAAGGAACTTGGAGGTGTGCTGTCATAATGCTCCTTACGCCCAATTGAATGAGGGACTTGAAAGGCATTAATTCAATGCTATCTAAGCGATTGTAAGAATGATTTATAACGGGTAGATCATAGTGAGAATCTACACTTGTATCTCCGTGTCCAGGAAAATGTTTGGCGCAGGCAAATACTCCATTGTCCTGCATTCCTTTCATATAAGAATAACTCTTAGCACTTACATTAAATATATCTTCCCCAAAGGAACGGTTGTGGATTACTGGGTTAGCTGGATTATTATTAACATCAACTACTGGCGCAAAATTTACATGAACCCCGATCCTTTTTAATTGATAAGCAATCTCAGCTCCCATTTCATAAATGACATCATTATTTTTAATGGCACCTAGGGTTAATTGCTTTGGGAAACTTATCGTTGATTTAGCGAATCTCATACCTAAACCCCATTCACCATCGATGGCAATCATCAATGGAATTTCTGAGAGTTTTTGATATTCATTGGTTAGTTGGGCTTGTTTTTTTGGTGTCCCTTGAAAGAAGCAGAGACCACCTACCTTCAGATCTTTTATTTGTCTTTTTACCTCCTTAATATGCTCTGGTCCTTTGTCAGAATGCGCTCTGATCATGAATAGTTGACCGATCATTTCATCGAGATCCATGTCCTTCATTTTCATGTCTGCCCATAGCTGAGATGGATCTGTTTCAATCGAAGATTCTACATTTGCGAAAGCGAAAAGAGAAAGTATTGCAGAGAAAAAAATCAACTTTTTCATTGTCTCATGTGATTTAAAGCATTTGGATCAAGTTGTAATGCTTTTTGATAATTTTGATCTGCTCCTGCTTTATCTCCACTATTTTGGAGAGCAGTTCCTAGATTAACATAGGCCTGTGCTTGATTAGGTTCGAGCGCTACCCCTTCTTTAAAATACTTGAGGGCTAAAGAAACATTTCCGCTCATGCCGCTAGCAACGCCTAGTAATCTAACGGTTTCATAGTCTGATTTATTGATTGCATAAGAACGATTTAAATAAGTCATCGCTCGATTTAAATCTTGTTTCTGTTCTCCATAATATCGCCCAGCATCTCTAAGGGTAATTCCTAAGTTTTTATTTGCTTCAGAATAGCCTGGAGAAACTTTCAGTGCATTTTCGTACGCTAAGATTGCATTGTCATAATCCTTCAAATAATATTGACCATTACCTAAAAGCAGATACGCATTTTTGTAGGTCGGATGGATCTTGATTGCTTCTCTTAGGTGAGCTACTGCTTCGGTTAACTTTTTTGTTCTTTCCGCGCTTTCTGGCTTAGAAGAATATTCTGTTATGATAGATCCTCCAGCGGCGTTTTGAAGTTTTGCAGATCGTTTTGATACATGGACATCCGTATTAAACAGCGTGTAGTCATTTTTCCATACTGGATTCCTTAGGATGGTTTTTATGCTCAAGGCAAATATGGCAGCAACTCCAACATAAATTCCCCATTTTTTAATGGAAGGTTTGTGTAGAAGCGCGCTCAGTCCCAGAGCAAAACCTACAGAAGGCATAAATAAAAATCGTTCACTCATATTCGTACCAATCGGGAATACGATGTTGGATACAATCGATAAGGTGATTAGATAAAACAAGATAGAATAGCTAATCAATTTATTTTTCTTGAAGTATAAAATACATACTATGGCTAAAATAAGGTGGGAAACGAATGCAAGGATTACCGAAACATCTCCGAATGACATGATGTCAACGTGTCGAGGGTAGTAGTCATGCGTTAATGGGTGTGGAAAAAATAATAGACATAAATATTTTCCAAGGGTAAAAAGTATTGTAGCTAATTTTTCTGCTAGACTAAAAGGAACATAACTTGCGCCTTCCAACTTTAGAAAAGGATTGTTCATAAGTTCATTAGGTGTTCCCCCAAAACTAAATCCAAGAACGGAAGTCCTTATTAATAAAAAAGCTAAAGTTGCGATTCCAGCAGTCCATACTTTTGCTAAAGCGCCAATAAAAGATTCTTTTCTAAATACGACGAGCGTCAATGGAATGATTGCTAAAAAGGTGATGGTATTTTCTTTGCTCATCAACCCAAGGAAAAAAATGATTCCTGCAGCAATCAGAAGTTTAGTTTTTTTCTCATCGAATGATTTGACAATAAGGAAAAGCGCATAAAGCGAAGCCAGTAGGGCCACAATTTCATCTCGACCTTTAATGTTTGCCACAGCTTCTGTATGTATTGGATGGGCAGCAAAAATCAAACTTGCCAATAAGGATATACTCAATGCAGTTTCTTTCCATTCACTTTTGTGCAGCAATAGAAAGAGAAGGTTAAATAACACTACCGTTAGCAGACCAAAAAGTAAAACATTTATCAAGTGGCCAATCATCGGGTTCTTCCCAAAAATCTGCCATTCAATCGCAAACATGATGGGTGTTAAGGGTCGATATCGTCCTCCTGAAACTAAGTTTGCCTTTCCTTCTTCCTTGAAAAAACCAAAGAAAGTATCTTTACTCAATAAGCTTGGAATACCTGAAATTCCTTGTTCTACAAACATATTGTCATAAATGACAATCGCGTCATCTTGTGCGTAATCGTGACCGATTGTATTTACATACAGAAGACAAGAAAATACAAACAATACCAGCCTAAGCTTTGTAACCGTCCATTGGGTTCCAAAGAGTTTAAGAACGGGTGTTTTTGTTTTTTTCTTAGACAATTCCTTGATTTACAACAAATATACGAATTATAGAAAAATTTAATATATCAAAGCAAGTTCTTTCGTGCCATTAACTAATCGACTAACTACCTATAAAGTGGGACGATTAACGCACAATTCATTCATTTCTTAGATACATATTATCCTATCTTAGGGATTAAACTGATAGAGCATGAAAAGACTCTTTTACCTGGCCATTTTGGCCTTGATGCTGCCATTGGCGGCTCAATCACAGGTTGATTATGATATAATTCAGAAGGCAACCAATAAAATTTTTATCAAGGATGTGATCATACATGATCGACCAGGATCAACGATAGAATATGGCTCGATCTTAATTGATAATGGGATTATTAAACAAATCGGGAGAGGAATCGCTGAACCTAATGATGCTTTAATTCTAGAGGCAGATTCGCTTCATGTATATCCAGCTTTCATAGATGCCTTGTCACACACAGGTGTTAAGAAGAAAGAAGAAGGAGAAAGACCAAACATCAAGTTTGTTGGTTCTCCACCAAATATGGTTGCAGGAATTTTACCTCATACATCGGTTGTTGACCAACTGGATGAAGAATCAAAAAACATTTCCTCTCTTAGAGAAGCTGGTTTTGGTTTATCGCATTCCGTAGCCGAGGGAAGAATGTTGCCAGGTCAGTCTGCTATAATTTCATTAAGCGGTAAACCGATTAAGGACATTGTTTTAAAGGAAAAGGTAGGGATGTACGCTCAATTGAAGACTTCACCTCGGGTATATCCAGCCACCATGATCGGTGTACTTTCAAAATTCAAAGAGTTGTATCGACAAGCAGAAGGAGCAAGTGTCCATCTAGACAAGTATAAAAATTCCCCACTTGGAATGCAAAGACCCAACTATGATGAAGCCATTGTAGGAATGATCCCTGTAACTAAAAAACAACAGACTGTATTTTTCAAAGCAAAATCTGCTAAGGATGTTTATCGTGTGTTGGCACTTCAAAAAGACTTAGGGTTTGATCTAGTGCTTTCGGATGTGGAGCAAGTGTATCCAGTAGTTGATGCCATCAAGTCTTCTCGTGCAAAGCTTTTGCTTTCTCTTGACCTTCCAGAAAAGCCGGAAGGAATGGAAGATGAAGAAGAGGAAGGTGACGACGAAGAATCGGAAGAAGAGGAAACGGATACAGACGAAGATGAGGAGGAAGAAGTAGAAGAAGATGATGAAGAGACAATGAAGTTTAAGGAGCGTAAAATAGAAGCATATAAAAATTATGTTTCTCAAGGAGCCATGCTTGAAAAGGCAGGAATTCCATTCTCTTTTTCATGGATAGACGCGAAGCCAAAAGAATTACAAAAGAACATCCAGACCTTGATTGAAAATGGCTTATCAGAAAAGGTGGCCATCTCAGCATTGACTACAAATCCTGCGCAGGTGCTAGGAATATCAAACATTGCTGGAACTGCAGAGAAGGGTAAGCTTGGAAACTTAATCATCAGTACAAAACCAATCTTTGAAAAGAATTCTAAGATTAAATTCATGCTGGTCGATGGAGAATTGTTTGAATACAAAATAAAGGAAAAGAAGAAAAAAAGTGGAGGAGGAGAGCAAATGGATATTGTAGGGAAGTATTCTTATACGATTGATCAGTTTGATGCCAGCGGTGAAATGACCATAGAAAAAGATGGAGATGACTTAAAAGTTTTAATGTCAGATTCAGAAGATCTTAGTGATACCATCGAGGGCACCAATGTTTCGCAGGATGGTAGTGAGCTGAGTTTTGATTTATCAGTATCAGAGGATGGTTTTACGATGGACATTTCTGTAACCGTAGAATTTATCGATGAAGAATTTGAAGGTACAGTGAGTACTCAATTTGGTGAAGCTCCAATCGAAGGAGCTAAAAAATCTCCTAAGCAATAAAAGATGAATAGAGTTATGAAAAAAATAAATTATATATTCTTTTTAGCCCTTCTTTGTTTTGGTCTTCAGGCTCAAGAGAAAGGAGATGTACTAATTAAAAACGGAACAGTTATAACCATCACCAATGGTGTTTTAGAAAACACGGACGTTTTAATTAAAAATGGAAAAATTGATAAAATTGGTGAAGATTTATCTGCATCAGACATCACGACCATTGATGCTGAAGGTAAATTTGTTATGCCGGGCATCATTGATGCACACTCACATATTGCCTTAGATGTGGTTAATGAGGCTACCAGTCCTAATACGGCTCACGTATGGGTTGGTGATGGATTAAATCCATACGATGTAGGTGTTTATCGAGCGCTTGCGGGTGGTGTTACCATTTCACATGCCATGCATGGTTCTGCCAATGCAATAGGTGGTCAATGCGAAACGATCAAGCATAGATATGGAGTTTTAAACCCAGAAGAGATGCGGATGGATGGAGCACCTCGGACGATAAAATTTGCCTTGGGCGAAAATCCAATGAGGGTCCATGGTGAGAGAAATAACATTAGCCCAGCTACGCGTATGGGTATGGAGCAAATCTTTAGAAATGCTTTTGAACAAGGGAAAGCCTACATGAAAGCCAACAAGGATTATGCTGCGGGTAAGTTGGATGTGCCGCCACTGTATAACCTACAGAGTGAGGTTATGGCAGATATTTTAAAAGGAGATATTATTATCCATTGTCACTCTTATAGAGCGGATGAGATTTACATGCTGCTAAGAGTGCTAGATGATTATGGTGTTAAAAAGATTTGCTTTCAACATGTGAATGAAGGATTTAAAGTGGCCCCAGAATTGGCTGCTTACGGTGCTCATGCTTCCGTCTTTTCAGATTGGTGGGCTTATAAATTTGAGGTGTATTATTCTACGGCTTATAATGCTACAATATTGGCAGAGAATGGAGTAGTTACTTCCATTAATTCTGATTCTGGAGAATTGATAAGGCACCTTTACCATGAAGCTGCCAAGACTCAAAGGTATGGTGGATTGTCCGACAATGAAGCGCTAAAATTAATTACCCTGAATCCTGCCATTCAATTGGGGATAGATGATAGAGTTGGTTCGCTGGAGGAAGGGAAAGAGGGTGATGTCGTAATTTTTGAGAATCATCCTTTGTCTATCTATGCCATTCCTCAACAGACGATTGTTGATGGAATTGTAAGGTTTGATATTGCGGAGGATATTGATGATATGAGATTAGATGTAGATCCGGAAGAAACAGTGCCTGCTTTTTATGAATTGGAAGAACACAGTCATGAGCATGGAGAAGATAAGTGCATGCAGGATGTGTATGAATTCTTAAACCACAAACATTAAGAAATGAAGATTGTCAATATATTAATTCTTTGCTTTTTGACAGTAGTTGGCTTTGGTCAGCAGGTTGAAAAATCAACCTATAAGGATGTCCTTTTAAAAGGTGCCACCTTAGTCACGGTAACTAACGGTACGATTGAGGGCGACTTATTGATTAGCGATGGTAAAATTGCGAAAATTGGAAGAGCCTTAGAAGCTGGTGAAGCAGAGGTGATGGATTGTTCTGGGAAATTTGTTTACCCTGGAATGATAGATGGGGGTACTCAATTGGGATTAGGTGAAGTCGGTTCTATTTCACTGACCCAAGATTCTGATGAGATTGGAGATTATACACCACACATGCAGGCATTAACTGCTGTAAATCCTAATTCAGTAGCCATACCAGTCACTAGAGTTAACGGAGTAACTACTGTTATTAGCTCACCTACTGGTGATTTATTTCCTGGAACTGCTGCCTTGATAAATTTACATGGTTATACACCGGATCAAATGTATGCTGGTTTTAAAGCAGTGGTAATGAACTTTCCATCTACAGGAAAGCGGGGAAGAAGAGACCGAAGGAGTGAGGAGGATATTAAGAAGGATAGTGACAAGGCTTTAAAAAAGTTGAAGGAATTTTGGCAGCAGGCGGAGGTCTACGCCAAAATAAATGATGGCTCTTATAACCCTCAACTATCAGCAGTGCTCCCAATCATAAATGATGAAGCACCGTTAATTGTAAACGTCAATAAAAAGTCAGACATACTAGCAGCAATTAAATGGTCACAAGAAAAAGAGATAAATGTAATATTCTCTGGTGTAGCTGACGGATGGCGTGTGGCAGACTCTTTGACTAAATATGACATACCTGTTATTGCTGGTCCGGTACTGAGTATACCTTCTAGGAATAGCGATCGATACGATGCTGCTTATACCAATGTTGCAAAAATGGTAAAGGCTGGAGTGAAAGTTTGTCTAAGAACCAATGATACAGAGAACGTTCGTAATCTACCATTCCACGCAGGCTTTGCTGCGGCTTATGGACTTGGTGTTGAGGAAGCTTTAAAAACGGTAACAATTAACCCGGCAGAAATATTTGGTGTTGATGATCAACTTGGCTCATTAACAGAAGGTAAAGTTGCTAACTTGTTTGTGTCCACAGGAGATCCATTTGAGACGAAAACACAGATTGAACATTTATTTATTGAAGGATGGAATGTACCGATTGAAAGTCGCCAGACACTTTTATATGATGAGTTTTTGGAACGAGATCCTGGAGCAGACAACAAGAAATAAATGGATAATTGGATTGAAAAAGACGATGCGCTTCAAGCGACCTTTGAATTCAAAGATTTTAAAGAAGCCTTCGCATTTATGACACAAGTTGCCATGATTGCTGAAAAGTTAGATCATCATCCTGATTGGACCAATGTATGGAATAAGGTCAGTTTTAAATTGAATACGCATGATGCAGGTGGAAAGGTCACGGAGAAAGATTATGAGTTGGCTGCGGCGATTAATAAGCTCTTATTAAATTGATTTGTTTGATTGACTATGATTATGGCAGATAATGAGAAAGATTTTTTTCTTATTTGTAATTGATTTTTCTATCGGCTCTCTTTCAATTATACTAATGGATTTCCTTGTTTTTTTTGCCTTAAGTTATTGTTGCCCACTCGTTTAAATTGTAATGACTTTGCACCAAAATTTATGAGAAGACCAACCTCTAAAGCATAGCATTCTAGGTAATTAATAGCTTGCGCTAAATGATGATCATTTAATTCAGTTACTGACTTTAATTCTACAGCAATTAGACCCCCTACTAAAAAATCGGCGCGTCGCAAACCTATTTGTCGCCCTCTATAGTATACAGGCATCTTCTTTTCTCTTTCAAAGGATAGACCTGAATCCGTGAACTCAAAGGCCAAAGCTCTTTGATAAATGACTTCTTGAAAACCATTACCCAAAGCTGAATGTACCTTCATTGACAACCCGATGATTTTAGATGTCAGTTCAGAAAATTTATATTCCTCTTTAATCACAATTAAGTATTTGTACTTAATTAAAATAAAATCAAAAAGGTAAACTTAAAGTAGATGTCAAAATCATAGCCCATCATATGCATCATATGCATCATATGCATCATAGTGCATCATAGTGCATCATAGTGCATCATAGTCCATCACCAGCAAAGAAATCCTGCATCTCCTTAAATATGTCAGGACTCTTTTCTTTCATCTGTTCTTTATGGGTGAAATACAAACTGATTAATACCACCAATGGATCAATGGCTTTAAGTCCCGTGATTCTTAAAATATTTGATTCGGGAAATCCGGCGATCTGTTCAATGTTGCCAAAGACTGCATACTTTTCTAGTCTGCTGGTATCGGGTTTAGAAATTTTTAAAAAAGCATCTACGTAACCATACCAGAGTATGTGATAATATTCTGTCGGAACTTTTTCAGCGGCTTCATAAGCGTCTAGGGCAAAAATGATAACACCATCTTCGGCGTGGGTTTCTATGGTATGTAAGAATTGCATCCCTGGTGTTGGGAATGGATGTTTATATAAAAATACTCGATCAAGATCTCCAATCAAAAAATCTTTGACATGCATGGTTAACTCGATGGGGATTGAGGCAAGCATCGCACGTAGGTCGTAAGGTATGTCTCTCATTTCCTGAGCTCCGACCGCCTTAAATTCTCTAGCTTCCATGTAGAGATTCAATCTGTTTTCAAATTTGGTTTTTTCCTCACCTTCAAGAGAAGCATAAAACGCATTATTTCTCTTTAAGAATTCACTCAATTCTGGATCAAATTTTATCGGATACTTGGTGTGATACCAATAGTCAAGTTGAGGTTTAAACAAATAGATCAATACAAGAACGGTAAGCGGCACCGCCATCCAGATACTATATTCATAATTTTGAATCGTTAGGCTGTTGTATCCTAAATACAAAAGAACCAACGCCGCTGGAGAGGCCAAGAGATGGGATATTGAATGTATTGACATCTTTAAAGAACTAATTTTTCACCCAAGTTATTATTTTTATACATAGAAAGCTCCGTCATTTTTGGCTCAAAAGATTGATTACCTTTGGACTATGTCTTTGGAGGAAATATTTTTAAACTGGATTGACAGGCCAAGAGCAATCTATCAAGCTGCAGAACTATTCCCTCAGCTAAGGAAAAAGCCACAAGATTATCTTGATATTCTAAAACCTAATCTAGAATATAATACGGTCAATGGAGTCCTTGACTGCTTGAATGCTAGCAAAGACCTTTCTAATGATTGGCAAGAACAAAATGAAAAATTTCTACGCTATCACAAGTCTCTCACTCCTCATACTTTTTTCAATAGTATTCCTATCGACCATTACATTGGCCTTAAAACCCAATTGGCTTTTTTAAAAGGTATAAGAGTAGCTGACATTGGGGGAGGCACTGGGCATTTTCTTTCGAGTTTCTTCAGGCATCCTCATGATATCGAATATTTTTTGGTTGATCCGAACGTGCGGGAATTACACGATCAGTTTGTGCGCATGTATCCTGAATTATTGGAAATACCAATGGCACATATCCGGGCAAATGCTGAGGATTTACCTTTTATCTCAGAGACCATGGATCTTGTCATCTCTTCGTCTGCCATTGATCATTATGATGATTATAAAATATTTATTTCAGAGGCTTTCCGTATCCTTAAGCCTCAAGGGCAAATATTGATTTCTTCTCATTTAAAAAAATCAGCAAGAAAAAAATCTAAGAGCGGTGCTTTACTTGAACGTGGGATAAGAATATTACACCGGATAAAAAATAGAGTAGCCTTGGACGATCATACGGTAGAATTTGAATCGATAAAGCCCATAGAAGATTCATTGAAAGCAGCAGGCTTCAAAGTTGAACAGGCGGAGATTTTTAAAAATTATTTCTTTGTGGTTGCCAGAAAATAAGTGAAGAAAACTTATTTATTCATGATCTGAGTTATGGTAACAGATACTCCATTTTCAGCCTCAATGTTTTTACCCGCTAAATCAAATTGACCTGAAATAGTAATGGCATATTGCTGTCTTTCTAAAATGTAGCAAGGATAAAAGGTCCACTTAGAAGAAGGGGTTAAATTGTTGTTGGATGTATTTTGGAAGGTGAAAGCGGCAACCAACATTTGACCTGGCACAAAATAATAACCTAGATCTGCCGCGAAAAAGAAATCTGATTTGTTGTATTCTTTCTGATCCTGAACCGTGAAATTGACATTTAAAGTAATATTCTCGGTTAAGGAATAATCAAGAATCAATCCTACTAAGTATTGTTCATAAAGATCCGTAGGACCGACAAGATCATTTCCTAAGGTGCCATTTAGACCAGCAGCTATCCCTACATTGAATATTTCTGATCCTAGTAGATGATATTTGGCAGAAAGATTATAAAAGCTAAAGTCTGTATCGAATTGAGCACCTATTTCTAAGTTTTCTGAAACGCCAAGTGCAGATCTGAAAACCATTTGCGTGCTTCTTCTAGTGTCAGCGATTGTTTGATATTCTCCTAAGGTGTTATAAAAACCATCACTACGAGTATAGGTAAGTGTTGGTTCTAATTCTAGCATGAAAATATCCAAAGGTGCTGCATTTAGAGCAACTAATTTATCACCAGAAACTCCTCCTATTTGCGCAAGCGATGTTAATGAAAATAATAAAAATAACCCAGCCCAGTATATCTTCAACATAGAACTCAAACATACTAAATTGATATTAAAATGGGGAACGTAAAATGTAGATTTCGTTTATAACTTAATAAATCGATCTGTTCTGAGAAGATCGCCTTCATGCATAAACAATATGAAATATAGGCCTGGAACGAATTCTTGACAGTTGATTGAAGTTTTATCTGAGGTCAATCGACCCAGTTCATATACAATTCCTGTTGCGCTCAATATCTTATAGTCGAGTATTTGATTCGATTCAATGTTTAATTGATTAATCACAGGATTAGGGAAAAGCTGTACGTTAATACTTATTAAATTCTCGTTGGAACTTGTTGTTTCAATGATGCCATCACAGTTTTCATCAAATTCATTATCTGGAATTTCTGCGGCACCAGGATTAATGCTTGCATTAGAATCATCACAGTCAACATCAGAATTCCATCCATCTCCATCGTTATCAATGATTAGAATGACACCATCGCAATCTTCATCTATTGTGTTGTTAGGAATTTCTTCAGCTGCTGGATTAATGGCATCATCATTATCGTTACAATCTTCATCGGAATTCCATCCATCTCCGTCAAGGTCAATGAAAAGCAAACTACCATCACAATTTTC
>JAHDGF010000042.1:0-4394 GCA_020627785.1 Saprospiraceae bacterium | reverse complement strand
GCAGCAGGATTGATGTTGGAATCGTTGTCATCACAATCTTCATCAGAATTCCATCCGTCCCCATCTAAATCAATAAATAATAAACTACCGTCACAATTTTCATCTATGTCATTGTTAGGAATTTCTATCGCCGTTGGATTGATGTTTGGATCATTGTCATTACAATCTACGTCGTCTGTGAATCCATCGTTGTCATTATCCACTCCGATGGTGGTATCCATCCCATCACAATTTTCATCAATTCCATTATTTTCTATCTCAGGAGCTCCTGGATAAATATTCGGATCTGAGTCGTTGCAGTCACCTGCATTGGTTGCATATCCGATTAAGATTTCGCAATCAGTAACTGCTTGATTGGTTAAACCAAAACCATCTCCATCGCTATCCAAAAACTGATTTATGAGTGGAGGGCTGACATCAAAAGCCGACTGATAAAAGTCATAGCTACAAGAAGTGCCAACAGGAATCAGGTATGTTAACCTTATCAAGTATTCTCCATCAATGTTTATTTCTTGAGTTTCATTAGTACCTAAAGGTTGACCGGTCGGATCAAACCATTGGTAAGTTACATTGGATGCAGACATAAAATTGGGAAGTGCATCTTCATATAAATCAAAATGCAAAAGTGTATTGCAATCTGGTCCTTCTGATCTTATGACTTCACCGTCAAGATCATAAATGAAAAACTGGAAATTGGTCATTGAATCACATGCAGTTCCGTTTGCCTGCGTGTTTAAAGATCCATTTGATTTTGTAAAAGTAAATTCTACCATCGATTGCCCTGGGGTAAAGTTGGCAGATATATCATCCCAGTTAATGCCGAGATCTATGTTTTCATAAGTTTCTAGATCGCTTTCGCAAATGTCTATGAAAACATTAGCGACAGGTTCTGGAATTTCAACAATATTCATTCTTTGAACCACACTACAATTACAATCATCAACATTGTTATTCTCATGTTCCCCAACGAATAGTGGTTCATTGCCAGACCATTGCTCTCCATTTGGTCCTATAAGATCTGGGATCCATGGCAGACTTGAAGCACAGACTTCTACGGTACCAAAGTCTACGACTTGATCTTCGAAGATGTTTACCGTATAGCAATAATTATTCAGTGCGATATTGTCACAGCCATTTTCTATAGAGAGCAAGCATATTTCGTAGGTACCGCTTTCTTCAAAACTAAGCGCAAGAGGACCACACGAATTAAAATCTGCCGTGCAGTTAAATACGGCATCCGGAGCAGCCAGACAATCCGAACTTTCATTCAACGCAGTCACACCTTGGTCATTGCTGATAGACCAGCAGAAATAAAATTCAGAATCCTCTAAGTTTTCAGGAAAGAATAATACTTCTGAGCCTTTGCAAAAACTTGTTCCTATCGTTTCACAATTTTCGTCATAGTTGGTTGCTACAAATTCTTCTACTTCCAAAATATTAAAAGTAGGAGCAGAATTAATTTCAATACTCCACAAGCATTCACTACCGGAACAACCGTCCACAACAATTTGGTACTCATCGCCTACAGTTAATCCAGTGGCACTGAATTCAAAAATTTCTGAAAAGCAATCATCATTGGATGAACCAAAACAGATGGACGCGTCACAGGGTCTTGTAACATTTGCCTGTATTCCGACAAAGCCGGAAGGGCTAGGGCTGCAATTGTATGGGTCTATGGTAATGTTGATGGAAGAGGCTCCTGCTATGAAATTAAAGTAAGAAGGATTGTTTAAAACACCGCCATTACAAAAAGGTCCAAAAGTCTCTCCGGTATCTTCTGGTGTGCAAGAACTAAAATTATTTATTTCGTTGAGATCGCAGAGTGTTGGAACCATTGAGCAATCCGAAAATACCATTCCGGATGTTTGGTCACAACCAATGCACTCGACATTTATTTCAAAAATATATTCAGTGGAATTCCCGCAATCGTCTGTCAATACATAACTCACCTCTGTGATCCCTTCATCAAAGCTTGAAGAAGAACTTGTTGAGCTTACAACAATGATGTCTAGCCCTGCGGTGCAATTATCACTTAAATTGATTTCGGTGGGATCATTCCAGTTTAAATCTATTGGACAGAATATTGGTTCGAAATTAAATGGACCGAGTGGATTCGATGAATCTTGTGAAAGGAAAAAATCTATTCCTTCCACTAATATTGGTCCTTGTGTATCTCTGAGTTTTATTATCTGTACACATTCCGTAAAATTCTGACAAAGGTCTTCTGCTCTCCAAGTTCTTTCAATCTCAAATGCGACATTGGAACCTCCTGTACAATTAGAGACGGTTATGTTGTCTCGGTAACTTATGATGTTGGTAATTCCGAGATTTAAATCATCTGTAATTACGGGTGGTATGAATGTCAGATTGGTGTCTATTTCTGCCCATTGTAGGCTTACCGGAAATCCTGTTTGACTTTCTATCAATGGATTAGATTCATCGCATGATCCAGTATTTAATTCAATGTCAACATCAACGCCTCCTCCTGGGCAACTTAGGATCACAGGTGCAATGCTATCGATCGCCATAAATATTTCTATGCTTGCTACTCCTTGACACCCGGAAGCATCCATGACTCGTACTCCGTATAAGCCTGAAGTTGTAATTTTTCTTTCTGGGGTGGTCTGGCCATCATCCCATTCATATACGTCGAAACCATAGCCAGCATAAAGGGTAATGGTATCTATATTACAAGTTGAACTTGGTTGAGCGATGATAAGACCCAGATCATTGCCTTTTTCAATGGCAACATTTGTTGTTTTTGTACACCCAAGAGCATCGGTAACTGTCACAGAATAAAAGCCTGCACTATCGGTGGACATGGTCTGGGTATTAACTCCATTATTCCATTCATAAGAAACAAAATCTCCTATGGCAGAAATTAGAGCTGAACCATCTTCACAGAATTGTGTGGCACCAGCTAGGGATAATTCGTTTACGGAAATGCACTGTGCAAATAGGCCATTAAGAGTACCTATGGAAGGTAGTATCCAAATAAGTGAGCTTAATAAAATGACCTTAATATGATGCATTGACAGTACTAATGAAAAGTTAAGATAACTATATCGTTTAAGTTTTAGCCCTATCCAACTAAAAACTACCCTCAATAGTATTCACTAATATATTAACTAAGTGTTCTAATACATAAATGGGGTTACAATAATAGAACGGAAATGTCTGCTATATGTGGCGTGAAAGGTCTGTATTTAGGGTAAAAATTAGTTTTTTTCTCCATTAATTTATTGGAATTGGGAAAATCCTACACTAGAGAAGAACTATGTTTCCATTTATCCTAATCCTATAGTAGAAAACACAAGACTAATGCTGCATCATTATTTTCCTACTCAGGCTTATATGCGATTGTACGATGCAGAGGGCAAACTTTCTTATTGTACCCCTGTACGAGGAGGCGAGAATAATTTGCCATTAATAAATCTGGCAAGTGGTGTATATTTTTATGAGGTAATGGATGGGGAGGTATCCTCGGGGAATGAGAAGATTGTTAAGATGTAGGGTTGAAATTCAGAGCTTAGTATGTAAAGTCTTTTTCAATTTAAAATTTTGTTCACATATTGTTGACATTATTAAATTAGTCTGTATCTTTATATTGTGGTAACGAGATTAATTAAATGGTCGAATGTTCTTCATCATTGCAGTGGTAACAAGAAAATGCTCAAAGCATTTGAAGATTTTAGAAGACGATTAAAAGAATCACAATCAATCAATAACCCACAAGATTTATTAAAAGCAATCCCTAATAGTGACCTAGTAACTTGTAAAAAGACTAAACAAAGTCGAATTGTTTTTAATATTGGTAGCAACAAGTATAGAATGATCTGCGGCTATCTTTTTATATCGAAACGGATTATTCTATTTATAAAATTTGTAGGAACACATCAAGAATATGATAAAGTTGATGCATGTACAATAAACATGTTCAAAAGCTAATTATGGAATTTAAAAGAATTAAAAATCTGAAGCAATACAATAAGTATGCAGAATTATATGAAGAACTGCTATATAGAGGATTAAAAAAAGATGAGGATAAAATTGATCTTTTGGAATTACTTCTTGAAGATTTTGACAACAAAACAATTCAAGACATAGGAATTCCAGAAGAAATGGATCCTGTCGAAATTTTAGCATATTTATTAGAAGAACATAATTTGAGTAAATCAGAATTAGCAAGACAGTTAGGAGTCTCAAGGCAATTGATTACAGAAATTATAAATTATAAAAGGAATATTAGTAAACGCATGGTTATGAAGCTTTCAGAAAGGTTCAAAATTAAACCAGCTGCTTTCAGCAGTGAATATGATCTAAAAGGGAACAAGAATAAAATGTCTGCAGCATAGTTGATTCACGACTCCCCAGCTTTCGCTGAGGTCTTTTTT
>JAHDGF010000075.1:3568-9191 GCA_020627785.1 Saprospiraceae bacterium | reverse complement strand
ATTCCTGCGGGCGACAGAGAGCTGTAAGCCGACCCTTAAAAAGACCAAGAAAATGAAAAAAGAATCACAAAACAAAAGAGAGCCAGCATGTAACACATGGTGATCACGGCATACCCTACGGGATACGCCTGATATCAGTATTCCGCTAACTTCACTATATGGATAAATACATTTTAGCAATTCAAGATTTAGCAATGAATAGTGACGAAAATTGGCTAAGAAAGTACTTCGTACTTTATCAGACAACTGTCAATTGGCCAATCGGATTACCTCCAATTCCGCGTTCAGATTACCATTTGTCAAAGAATGAAACAAAATTGTCCTTCCATAAAGTCTATTATCTAACCTTGATGGAGTCAAAGCTCATAATCGATTATGATTCTAGGTCTCTAGTTATTGAATAACTACTTGATCAATGTTAAATGGCATATTTCATGCAGAACAGAATAGCCAATGCCAATTCTACCTCAGGTAGAATCCAGACATCAGTTCAGTTTACACCTCCGAAGGTTATTATTCCTATCTATGTAAATTGGATCCTTAAGCACTATTGCATTATCCTGCTTTATCGCATCAACATTGATACTTTTTAATTGCAGAGTGTCAACAAGTGCAGCAATATAATTTCCTCGCCCAGAGGTCCATGCAGTTGATCCAACTTCTTTATTAAAGGAATTGACAAGTTGATAGACATTGTAGCCTTCGAAACGGGATAGAAATTCTTGATAAGAAGAGAGTGGGGAAGAGTGAGGATTACTCATAATGATAATTTTTGATTGTAAATAAATCCGCATCATATAACCACCGTGGCATCTATGCTCGGTTGGTGCTTATGAAAGCTCCTGATACTTAACATTCTAAAGATAATCCTTCTATTATCTCGAAACCATGCTTTAACACCTTTTAACCAAAAAGCCCTTACACAAAACTAGCCCACGTCACCCACACCACAAGGTAGCCAGCCTCTAGAGTCGATAATCTCCCCCTTGAGGGGGCAGGGGGTGGAAAATATACCTTCGAAATAATTATAGAGTCTATCGCCTCTCCATCCCTATCTATAGTTCCACCTTGTTGTGTGGCTTCCTTAGCGCAATTAGTGGCATAAGGTTTTTCTGACCTGCAGCTCTGCTTTTGACCATTGTGAAGTCCTTCCTTTTTAAGGGAAGGGTTTGGGATGGGTCTATGCATTCTATCACACATTAAAACTTATACCATGAAAGCAACAAAACAACTATTCAGACTAGGTAAGCTTCTACTATCAAGAGGAGTAGCCCATGAGATCGTAGACAACCAAAAATTCCATCGATTTGTGCTGCAGTCATTAAGAATGCACTCTACAGGCAAGTGGGGAGATCTCTCATCCCACGACCTCGAAATGAATGATTTTGCGCTAAAGCATAAGGAAAGGATTGTAAGTGCTTATAACCTACCTCCATTAACCAATATCCCTGGACAAGACAAAATCTGGATCATCACTGAGTGGGATATGAGTGCAACTACTATTCTCTTTCCCAGCGAATACTGACAATATTCCGCCACTTAGACCATTTAACTAATTTAGGCTAAAATACATCATTTTGATGGCGTATATTCAACACCGAAAAGACTGACTATGTGGTGATATTTCTTTTTATGGATGTAAAACGCATTATCAGTGCCCATATAACCTAGTTATGTGCAAGAAGCAAAAAAATTAACAAACTAAAATATAATAATATGAGCAATGGATTTTACACGGAGGAAACTCCACAAAATTATGAACAGAAATGTGCTTGTTGTTTAGTCCTTGATGTTTCTGGCTCTATGTCAGGCGAACCAATTAATCAACTAAATGAAGGCTTAAAACAATTTTTAGTTGAGGTTTCAGGAGATGAAACAGCATCAAGCAGATTAGAAGTACAATTAATCACATTTGAATCAGAGGTGACAATCGAAAAGGACTTTGGACTGTTAGATGAAGAATATCAAATGCCAAACTTATTGGCCAGAGGAACAACGAAAATGGTTGATGGTTTAAATAAAGCGATTGAATCAATTGAAGAAAGGAAAAACTGGTATAAAGAAACTGGTCAAACTTACTATCGTCCATACATAATTCTTATGACTGATGGTGCTCCAGATGGTGATCAGAATATAGAGCAAATAAAAACCGCTATTAAAAGTGGTGTTGACGACAAGAAGTTTAACTTTTGGGCATTTGGAGTTGAAGGTGCCGACATGAATTTGTTAAAGGACATATCTCATCCAGAATTTAGTCCACAAAAGTTAAAAGGTACTGATTTTGTCACTTTCTTCAAATGGTTGAGCTCAAGTATGAACGCAATAACAAATTCTCGTGATGGGGAAAAAATTGACATAGCACCTAAAAGTGAGGGTGATAATCCATTTCAAATTACAGTTTAAATATGGAAATAATTGGAGCTTCTGTTATTGGAAAAAAGCATTTAGCAACCAATAGCTCTTGTGAGGATAATTGCATGTTTGAGATTTACAAGAATATCGGAATAATTGCTATTAGCGATGGTGCTGGATCAAATGAATATTCCTTTTCTGAATTAGGATCATTAACAGCAGTGGAAACCGTTATTAATGAAGTTAAATATCTTGTGGATAGAAAAATAATAAGAAGTAAAAAAATATTGTCCCAACCTGAATGGGAGAAAATTTCACTTAAACTCCATAAAACTATTTATGAAAAAATATGTGAAAAAGCTATTGAAATAGGAACTGAAGCAAATACGCTGTCATGTACCCTTATATGCATAGTCTTCACTAAGAAATATGTATTAAGCTTAAATATTGGTGATGGTAGAGCAGGATATAGAAATTCTAAAGGAAATTATTTTTCCTTATTTAAGCCGTTTCAAGGAGATCAAGTTGGCATGACCGTTTTTATAACATCTAAAATAGTTTTAGAAAATCCTGAATTATACCTATCAGCAAATACTTTTGAAGATAAAATTGAAAGTGTTTTTGCTTTATCTGATGGAATGGAAAATTACTGTTGGGAGTGTAACTTTTACAATGAGGAAGAAAAGAAATACTATGACCCAAACATGCCTTTTGCAACATTTTTTGATCAAAATATTAAAACGTTAAAAGACTTGCTCAAATCAAAATCTAAAGAAGAAACTATAAATGCTTGGAGAGACTACATTGATAATGGTCATCCAAAGTTCAAAGAAGAGCAAGATGATAAGACCTTAGTTATTGGAATTGTTTGATGAATTTAAAGTCTAAAAAATACGGAAAACTCAAATTAGGTAATCCTGTTGCAAAGCCAGGAGGTGAAGGAACTGTATACGAAATTCAGAACAAGGGATTAGAGAATCTTGTCGCTAAAATCTACAATACCAAATCAATTGCTAATCAAAGACATAGCAAGATTGCTTATATGGTTAGAAATAATCCTACCAATGGATTGTCCGATGATATTGCTAAATCAATTATATGGCCACTTGATGCATTGTATGATTCAAACAATTTTTTTGTAGGATTCTTAATGAGGAAGATAAAGAGTTTAGATTCAACAACTCTTAAGGTTTTAACGTTACCGAAATCGGTGTCAAAGAAGAAAGGAATTAATTGGAACAAATTCGACCGAAACCATAAAAATGGCTTGGTAACAAGACTTAAAATTGGATATAATTTATCACGAGCTTGTTATGCAATTCATGAGTCTGGTGCTTATGTAATTGTTGACCTAAAACCTGAAAATGTTTTTATTAAGAATGATGGTACAATTTCACTTGTAGATTTGGATAGTATTCAAATTAAGGATGGAGCCATCAATCATAGCTGCAAAGTGTTTACTGAGGAATATAGCCCACCCGAAAAAAATACTAATAATCCAGCTAATGGTAATATCTCTAAAGAATGGGATTATTTTAGTTTTGGTGTAATATTATATTCATTACTATTTGGAATACATCCTTTTCAAGGCTCACATTCAATTCATACTACTTTACCAGATTTAATAAAGAATGGATTTTTTGTTCACGGGAACAAGAAAAATGAACTAATTGTAATACCCAAATTCCATTATCATTTCCACTCTTTATCAAGTTCATTGAGAAATCTATTCTTTTCAACTTTTGAAACAGGATTATACTCTCCAATCAAAAGGGCTTCATTTCAGGATTGGTCTAATGGGTTGTTAAATGCAATTAGGTCAGGAAAATATAATAATAAAAATATCGGTCTTAAACATGGAAAGCCATATATCCCTTCACAACCAAACCAAACACCGCCAAAATCAATAAATTCAAAATCAACTAATAAAACTAAACGGAAACAAACAATACCAAGAAAAAACATTCTTTTGAGAATACCTTGGTATCTATGGTTTATAGGTATCATAATTGGAATTAACATAATCGACGAATACTGTTACTCAAAACCAAAAATCCAACAATCACCATCAAATAAAACCGAAACATATAGGCCTCAAAAAACAACTACCATATATAAACCTGTTACTACCTCAAATACCACGAGTAAGATTCCGAGAACTTTATCAACAGAACAAACAATGAGAGTATTCTTTGAGCTCATTAACAAAGCAGATTACAACAAAGCTTATAACTTAACATCAAATGAAAAATGGGAACCTTATGACGTATTTAAGAGCACAACTACTGGATGGGGCGGATTAGACCAATTGCAAATAAATAATGTAAAAGAAGTAGATTATTGTTCAGAGTATGGAGGTGACAAGATTCTTAATGTTGTTCATTCTGCGAGATCAAAAAAAACGAACGAAATATTGGAAAGAAGTTTCGATTTCCACTTAAAAAAAACATCAAATGGGTATAAGATTGTCAGAATGATTTATGAACAGGACATCGAAAAAGAAGTTTTGCGATGTAATGAAATTCCTTTAAGTGCAAGAGACTGTGTATTTAAGTTTTTAAATTTTCTTGATAAAGGAAACTTTCATAAATCATTTCTGCTAACATCAAATCCAACATGGGGTGGAAAGGAGAAATTTGTTTCCAATGAAGGCTGGGGATGCATCTCCAAGATAAATAGATTTAGAATAAAAGAAATTGAACATCCAGAACCAAAAGGAAATAAAGTAGTTAACGCATACTATTATGCAGAAGATCTTTGTAACACTTCTGATACTTTTAATCTTGATTTTCATTTAGATATTATTGATGATAGATGGAAGATTGTTAAGGCCACAAATTCCGACTATTTTGAAGAATCTATTGTACCGATTAAAAAAACTATAAAAACTGATACTGAAACAGAAAAAAAATCAAATATAAGTGCATCGATTAGTAGTAAATTTACTCTTGGCTCAACAAAAGATCAAGTTCTTTCAGTTCAAGGCACACCTGATAAAATGAGAAATTCAGGTTCCAAGGAAATATTGACTTTCGGATATAGCACAGTTACCCTACAAAACAATCGAGTAATTGACTGGGATAACTCTTCATTAAAAGAATTAAAAATCGAACTAAAACCAAAAAACTCTTTTAATTCAAAATTTACTCTTGGTTCAACAAAAGACGAAGTTCTTTCAGCTCAAGGCACACCTGATAAAATGAGAAATTCAGGTTTCAAGGAAATATTGACTTTCGGATATAGCACAGTTACCCTACAAAACAATCGAGTA
>JAHDGF010000075.1:0-3468 GCA_020627785.1 Saprospiraceae bacterium | reverse complement strand
TTAATTCAAAATTTACTCTTGGTTCAACAAAAGACGAAGTTCTTTCAGCTCAAGGAACACCTGACAAAATGAAAAATTCTGGTTCGAAAGAAATTTGGACATTCGGATATAGTACCGTTACATTCCAGAATAATAGAGTAACAAGTTGGGACAATTCATCATTAAAAGAACTTAATTTAAAATAATCCAGCACATAACAATATATAAGACGGAATATTCCCTGCGGTCATACTCCGCTTATAATTATCCGTTATAGGTCATTACCCAGCCTCCCCCGACTGCCAATCTCGAAAGAAATTTATCAACTAAAAACTATAAATTCTTTCCTAAAACTGAACTAGGAGGAAAACGAGTTCGCTAACGTAAAAGCCTAAAATTTGTTAAATTTAAATATATAATCTATTGAAATTCAACAAAACGTTTTTACGTTAGTCAGAATCGAATTGAAGAAAATTAAATGGAAGTCATAAATCAAAAAATAGAACGAATATCTGAATGGTCAGAATTTCTTTTCGACAAACCTGTAAAGAAATTAACTCAGCAATATTTGACATTTCTTGACTCAAAAGGCTTTAATAAAGAATGTGCTGTTGAAGATAGACTATGTGAAAGCTGCATTGAATCTTGGTTGTCTTGGGAAGTAAAAAGAAAACTCTTTAATGAAAATTCACCGTTTAATAACTACCAAGAAAAAATTGATTTTGTCACAAACAACCCTAATCATTTTAGTTGTAGCTTATCCTATAGGTTTGATGATGATTCTGTTCTTAATGTTTTTCCATCGACAAAAGAAGAAGCTAGAATATTTACCCCACATTTAATTGAGAGATATGAATCACATTGGCAACAACTTAAGGCCAATGGACAAACCCAATATTCGAATTTTCCAATTACCAACATAAAAGAACTTAAAGAAGATTTTTACAATAGATATAATGCATCACCAATTCCAAGTAAATATCATCAAAATGAAATTGAAAGAATTGAAGATATTCTTGAAAAGACAATAAAATCAATCAATGATTCTTTTTCAAACAACTACAATTCAATAGTCAATTGTGAAGAAGTATTGTTTAATCACGAATCTGATAAGGATGAAACGTTAAAATTCTATTTATCGTCATTAACAAGACCAATAGCTTTGTACAAAGTATTTCTTGATTCATTTGGACAGAAGAAAGAGACAGCATTAGATCCTGATGTTGAGATTGCAAATATTGAAATTACTTTAAGAGAACTAATAATCAAAAACCTTGGACTTTTAACAACAAAGGATATTAAACAAAACTTCAACGGCGAAATAGTTAAATCAATTGAATCAAGTATTGAACGAGAAAGAAAAAAAGATCCACAAGGAGTAAAAAGAAGAGAGCACTTAGTTCAATATTGGATAGAATTAACTGATTTAGGTGAATTAAAACAAATCATACTTCAAAAAAATAACTGGAAATATTTTGAACCAATTTTCCTAAATAAAACAAAACTTGAAACAGAATTTAATGATTTGCTAAACCTAAGAAATCCAATAAGACATACAAGAGAAGTAACTGAAATAATTTATTCAAAAGGGAAAGGCTCAATTTTATGGTTTAAAAGTCAATTAAGGTAAAAGTGACGACCTATGACAATATATAAAATCGAATATCTACTCGTACCTCGTAGAGACACGAGTTATAATTGACCGTTTCCTACTCAATACCTCCCCACCAACCCCTCTTTCAATAACCACCCATTCACATTAATCCTCCCATAATACACCACAGCCAACCATCGACCATATTTCCCTTTCTTGTCCTTGAAGGTTTTGAGGATCACAGACTTCCCAAGAATGAGATCAGCCAACTTCCTACGTACAAACAACCCGCGCTCACGTTGATGACCTCTCACTTCAGGAGCATCAATACCTAGCAGTCTGATTTTCTGATCCTTTAGAGTTGTGTAGAATCCGAGATCAATATCAACGGTGATGGTATCACCATCAGACACTTGCTTGACGAGCGCTTTGTAAGTGTACATGACTAATCTTGGCACGCATAATTGAAGACAGGATGTATCGACCCATCAGAAAGGATAGAAGAAAGCACAGCATGCACCTTAGGATCTCGAGACTGCTGCCAATGCGAGACACCAGATACATGATAGTGCGCATCAGCACTTTGGAGCACTTGACTGGGTGCTATGACGAGCCCATCGCTAGGTATAGGAGGATTAGCCACCCATTTCTTTGTGGTCACAGTTTGAGTCTCAGTATTAGAGTCACAAGGGTTAGCACCATCCTCAACACACCATTGATTGATACAAGATTGACCAAGTCCACATTCACCATCAGAGAAACAAGGTTCACCCATCGGGATGATAACCTCAACAGAGTGATACTCCCATTGCCCACCAGTATCAGCACCAATCAATACGTTCCAAGCATCTTCGCTACCAGCTATCCAAGAAGCCCCTTGTTCGAGTGCTCGTGAGTAATGCAGTAACGCAATACGATAGAGTGGAGCATTCCAAGAAGAAGGATTCCACCATTGAGTAATAAGACTAGCCGCAAGAGCAGCATTAGCATCAGCAAGCGCCACATAATTACTACGCATACTCTCCATTTTACCAGCTACATCAGTACCGGTTTCATCACCAATCAGATTCCAATGCACAGGAGATTCCACATGCGTGCTGATTGATACAGTAGGCATAGTTGGCAAAGGAAGATTCGCAGCAGGACCATTGAGTCTAATATCTTTAATGGTCAGAAACTCACTCCCAGTCACACCACCAAGTATCCGATTCAGGACAAGCACCACTTCAAAGAGCCCATCACAAAGCACAGAATAGCCAATTGCTTGAGCAGCAGCGAAAGTAGTCTGACCCAGTGCAAAATCACCATCAACTAACTCCACCAAATATCGCGCACGAGCAGGCTTTGCCAACAAAGCCTCACAACCACCTTCCAAGTAGCGCTCCATATCCCCATTCAATGTGCTATTCGCCAACTTGGTCCCAAGATGCTGAGCCCCTATGGTAATCATCGCATCAAAGAGAGGAGCATTTCCACTCGCTAATAATCTGAGGACTACACCACCAAAACTTACTCCGATAGCAACCGACTTGCCAGACACATTAGCCTCATGCATCACTGCAATGACTTCACTGCTTTGCACGACCATCCCTTCTTCAGAAGTATAATCCGCTTGCGTAGAAGCAAAGTCATCACACACATTTCCTAACTCCTCAAGCATGGCATCAAACTTCCCCCCATTGCCACCAAGCCCATGGACACAATGTATCTGTGCTTGAGAAAACAGAGAAGAACAATACAGGACAACGAGAGCAATCATAAGCTGTTTCATAATACACGAGTTTGAGGTTCAGAAAATAGATAATAGGTAGTAGTTGTCATCGCCTTTCGGCAAATGGGACTCAGTCCGGAGTCAGTAAGTACAATCTGTGCTAAATACGGTTTGCCGTAGGCAT
>JAHDGF010000041.1 GCA_020627785.1 Saprospiraceae bacterium | reverse complement strand
TTAAAATCCAATGACTTCACGGTCGTGCGGGTTCAAGTCCCGCCTCGGGTACAAGCAGAAATTAACCAGTTGTGATGTAATTCACAGCTGGTTTTTTTGTTTAGCTTAGCAAAAGCCACTAATTTTCAATACTTCCTCCTTCTTAATCATTGATAAACAAATCACTCACTTAACGTATTAACTTTTTAATACTCTGAATATAATACTGTTTCTCAGACCATTCGTTTCACTCTAATCTTGAAGTCTAAAGGATTAATGGAGCAATAATCAAAATTCCTTAGCAAAATCCATAACCGCATCACGACCATTGATTTCATCTTGAATACTATTCTTTATGGGATAATCAGGGATGACACCTCTCCCACTATTTTCAAAACTTACATTCATTTCAAAGACGACTACAGGAACCACCGCTCTTAGCTTTGAATGTGGAAGATTTAAAATAAGCATAGCTCCACTCGTATTTTGATTGGGATTGCCCCCTGGTTCCTCTCCAATAAAAATAGCTCGGTCATGCTCTTTTATGATCGCAGTCATTTCACCAGTCGCAGAAAATGAACCAGCATCAGTTAATACAAGAACTTCCCCCATGTATTGCTCCTTTGCAGGTGGATAACTCTTTAGACCTTTAGCTTTTAAAACATATTTCCCATTTACTTTTTTTGTGATGAGCTTCGCGTAAATATTTAAAATGGAGATGTTGTCATCATAATGTTTACCATTGGGGATTTTTCGTTCTTGTAAAAATACATCCTTGTAAAATTGAAATGGCTTATCATGAAGATGTGAAAAGAGTTCAATGGTAGGCTCTTCATCGCCTCCTCCATTATCTCTTAAATCAATGATTAATTTCTTACTATCTCTATCATTAATTTTTGCGAACGCTTGTTTAAACCATTTCTTGGACTTCATTTTATTGTACTTCTTAATTTCCTTATTGGAAAAGGTACGCAGCGTCATAATTGCAGTTTCACCTTCAAACTCTAAGGTGTATGCAGGTTGTTTTAATTCAATCCAGTTTTTTTGATCTCCGTATGAAGCTATTCGGTTGGATTTAATATTTGCGTAAGTAAGGCCTTGAATGTCAACATTTAGTCTCTCACCACTAAGACTTGAAATTTCACATAGAAAAGTATCCGTCCTAGGATTCATAAATCCATAAAAGGTTGTAAATCGCTCCGTTGCTCTGGTCATTGGCATGGATTCATTTATACCATCTCGGGTTAAGTTATTCGCAATGTCCTTAATTATGGTTAAAGCGTCTACGCCATTGACAGAATAAAGAACGTCACCAGGCCTAATGTCTTTATTTTTTGAATTGTTCCTCAGAATATATACGACTTCACCATCAACATATAGATCGAAAGGAAATAACTTCTGTGTACTTCGAAGTTTGGTATAGGCTTCTGCGGACGGTACGACATGTGTATGTCCATTACCAATAAGTTTTAAAATTGGACAAACGGCTTTATAAAATTCCAAAGAGGTCATTGGCCGATTGATTGAATCTTCAATTTCTTTGAATTTTGCATCAATAACTTCCTTAGAATTGTAGATGTACATTGCCCCATGAAGTGCATCCCAATTCTGTTGCAGAAAATGAAGATCTTCAATTAATAATTTCTGTTGGATAAGATTCGATTCGCTTTCTTCATTTATTTGTGCGCTCAAGGCAAATGAAGAAAAACAAAGGACGAAAAGCAATAAGCGGTTCAAATGATTTTTCTGTCTCATAAAACAAAGACGGATAAAAAATGAGAAAGTTGCATTTTGAAATAAAAAAGAAATAATCTACTTTGTTTATTTTGTATTAATTCTGAAACCTACTAGTGAACATTCAAACTAAAAACTTCCAAATAAATAAAACCGTACGCTACTCTACTTATGGCGACTTAACAGAAAAAACAAAATATTTCTGGTTTGCACTGCACGGGTCGAGAATGTTGTGTGAGCAGGTTCTGTACAAGTTTTCAGAATTTGACACGACAGAACACTTCATTGTTGCTCCAGAAGCGTTTAATCGACTTTATGCCAAAGACTTTGGTGGAGATGTTGTGGCCACTTGGATGACAAAAAGAGATCGATTGCATGAGATAAATGACATAGGTAATTATCTCAGCTCTTTGTACAAGCATTTTGAAACCATGATGCCCGACAACTGTCACAAAATTTTGTTAGGTTTTTCTCAGGGTGGAACCATGGGTTTTCGATGGCTGAATCAAGCGAAGATTAATTTTCAGACCTTCATTGCCTATTCGTGTTGGATCCCGGAAGAAATTGATTTGAGTCAAGCAAAGACTGATTGGAAAGAACTGCAACTCATTTATACTTATGGCTTACAAGATCAATTCTTAAAACCTTCTTCCATAGAAAAATTAGAAATGGTCGTTGAGAAAAATAACTTACCGTTGATTAGAGATTCTTACGAAGGTGACCACCGAATTGATCGAGAAAACCTCCTAAGACTTTTTAATAAATATGTATTAATTAAGGATTAAGAACAGATAAAAAAGGATTTAGTATTTCTATTTTATCCAATTCAAAACCTCACCGTAAATTTCCTTTTCTGCGCTTCGAGAATAAATTATTCTACCGTGATTATAGTCTTCCATATACCCTGTATCAATGCCGCATACCAAGACTTTATTATTTGGATTTTTAAAGCTAGCCAAGTAGTCTTGACATCCTTGAGCTGGAGCAATCATTGTATCGCCTGTTCCGCAGATGGCTAATATTGGAATCTTAATTTGTGGCATTTCTGATTGATAATCTCTTCCCTCTTCATTTTTAAATTCTTTGGATAGGTTCCAACGAAACCAATGCTTCAAGATTGAATAATCTTCATTGTGTGGCCTCTTTAGTATTTTACCAGGTAGATAACCTAAACTTTTTCCAAAAAAGTTAACAACAATCATTCTTAAACGGCGGAACAGGTTATCTGCAGCTCCCCAAGCTTGACAGCCAAAGAATACCATTCGATTTATCCTTTCAGTATACTCTGGATGCTCTAATAAGTTAAGGGTTAAACACAAGCCTCCACCACTATGCGTTACACAGTCAATCTTTCTGAGTTGTTCTTCTTCGAATAGATATCTTAAAGCGATATCAATGTCTTCTTTAGCAACATCTTCAAAATCGTAATCACTTTTAGTAATTGAACTTTCTCCATGATTTCTCCATTCAAGTATCCAACAATTATATCCCCGCTTCACGAGATATTCAGTGATACCCATACATATTTTTCTGTTAGAGAAAGTGCCATGTGTTAGGAATACATCTTTTCCTTTTGAACTTGAATCAGAATATACTTTCCAAAGAGCAAGATTTGCATTTTTCGTTAACGGTAAATCAATTCTCTTTTCTTTCATTATTCTTTTATTAAGTCCTATTAGATTACTTCGTTATTTTTTTGATTTGCAATTATGATTGAGCGTTTATGCTTATTTCTAAACATAATATAGTGAATCATATTTGGTGCTCAATGAAATTATTAGTAAAACTCTTAGACTGCAAAATTCTTGCATTTAGTCAAAGTTCTTTTTTCTGACTATTACTTAATCACTCTCGAGAAAAGGATTTAATCGTAATTTTTCAAGCTTCAATAGAGACGAGTTTTGGTCGATTTTAGGAGATTATTATCTGCTCCAAATTTTGACACCAAAATTTAAATTAGGGTTCTGTTTAAGAATAGGAATTCATTCATCAGGGGGAGTGGAATACTTTGGGATCTATCCAAAAAAGGTAAAGCCACACTTCAATAAAATATATTTGAAATTAGACATAAGAACAGCTAAAAAAACTAAATGATTCTTATTAAATAGTATTTTAGGGTCATGAAAAATCTTCTCATTGTCGTGTTGGTTTCTTTCAGTCATCTGGTTTATTCCCAATTGCATTTCAATGCCATTCAGGGAGCGACAGCCACAGGGATGGCTGGACATGGTACTTTATTAGAAGGTGTAGATGGCTTATTTAACAATCAAGCAGGGATTACTTCCAATGAAAATATTTCATTCATTGTAGCTTCAGAACTAAGATTTCTCACTCCAGGACTTACTACCTTTGGCGCTGGAATTACGATCCCAACAAATGGCAAAGGAGTATTCGGATTGAGTGTGTCAAACTTAGGTTTGGAAGAATACACGGAGCAAAAAATCGGTGTAGCCTATGCCCGTAAATTGGTCGAAGCACTTAGCCTTGGTGTACAATTTGATTGGTTAAATACAAATATTGTAAATTTCGGATCAACGTCAGCATTCACGGCTGAATTAGGTTTTATAGCCTCAATAGGAGAAAAATTTAAAATCGGTTCACATATTTTTTCTCCTGTAAAGATAGCCTTAACAGATGAAGACAATGATGTAAATACAAGGATTAGATTTGGGGCTTCTTATGTTCCTTCTGACAAACTTCGTGTACTATTCGAAGTAGATAAATGGCAGCAGAATCCCTTATCTGTGCGCGGTGGTTTTGAATACTTATTGCAAGAAAATATTAATCTAAGGTTCGGAGCGAGCTCTAATCCTACCCTATATTCCGTGGGATTGAGTTATCACTTTTCAAAGGCTTTACATTTTGATGGATCTTATAGCTTCCATTCTGTACTGGGTAGTTCGCCATCACTCACGATAAAAGGGAATCGATGACCAAAATTTATCTAATTGCGGCCACGCAATTTGAAATAATTCCGACCATCCAATTTCTTGATTCAAATTTTAATAAGCGGTCTTTTTTCGAATATGAAAAAAATGGAGTATCCGTTTTTCCAGTGGTGACTGGAGTCGGTTCAATGATGACTGCATTTGCGATAAGCAGAATAAAAGATATCGAGACTGCCACGCTGATGGTAAATGCAGGAGTAGCAGGTAGCTTCGTTCCCAGTTGGGAGTTGGGGAAGGTTGTAGAGGTGGTAGAAGACCGATTTGCTGACTTAGGTGTAGAGGAAGCGGATGGAAGTATGACCGACTTATTTGAATTGGAATTAATAGAAAATGGGCAGTTTCCATTTGAAAATGGATGGATAAAGATTGAAGATCAGACCCAACTAGAAAATGCAAGAGGAATCACAGTAAATAAGGTACACGGAACTGGAGATTCCATAAAAGCCATTAAGGCTAAATACGATCCTCAAATCGAAAGTATGGAAGGTGCCGCATTCATGTATGCTGCCAAGGTGATGAATATCCCAGCCTTGCAACTTAGAAGCATTTCCAATCAAGTGGAGCCAAGGAACAAGGACAAATGGAATCTTGAATTGGCCATTAATAATCTTAATAATGCAGTAATTAAGCTACTAAAGCACCAAATTTAGCCCGATCCTTCCCGAAATAGAGCCAAAATTCTACTTGGTAGATGAAAACTCAGCAATTATCAGAAATAACAATAAGAAATAGGTCAAAGAACTATATTTGTGGCAACTAACTAGAAAAGAGTGACAGTTCTAATATTTTTTATTGTAAGCTACATACTCCTAAGCATCAGCCTGTATTTTTTGTTCCCAAAATTGGGCATTGAGGCGACCAAAGGATTAATTCCAGGAGTTAATTTTATTGAATGGACGAAAGCAGTAGGCAGACCTACTTGGCATGCCGCGCTACTACTTTTACCTATTATTAACTTTTTTGTTTTTGCGGGCATGTGTGTCGAAATGGTTCGATCATTTGGCAAGTATAAATTTGGAGACAGCGCCCTAGCTGTAATTTATGCTCCCATTGCATTTTTCAAACTTGCAAAGGATGACAAGGCAGCTTACGGGGGGCCTTCAGTGACTCAGGAATTAGCTTATGCTAAAGAACTTGCTGAAGCAAAAAGTGCAGGAAATGATCGTAAATACAAAAAGCTCGTAGAAAATAATCCGTATAAAAAATCTCAAGGAAGAGAATGGATAGAGTCTATTGTATTTGCTGTATTTGCAGCAGCATTCATCCGAATGTTTTTAATAGAAGCTTATGTTATTCCTACACCTTCTATGGAAGGTTCATTGAATGTAGGAGATTATCTTTTTGTATCAAAGGCCCATTATGGAATTCGTACTCCGATGACTGTGGCAATGTTCCCGCTTTTGCACAATAGAATGCCTTTCATCGATGCGGAATCTTACTTAAAAAAGCCATCACTTCCATATTATAGACTACCAGCGATTGAATCAATTGATAGAAATGATCCTATTGTTTTTAATTGGCCAGTTGGAGACAGTGTATTTGTGACTAAGAAAAGACCATATACGGTCAATCAGGTGAATCGAGATGCTGCGGCTTTTGAAAGGACAGATGCTGAATTAAGAAAGAAGCGAAAAAATAAAGATATAATCACAAGACCCATTGATAAAAAAGATCACTATATCAAGAGATGTGTTGCGGTTCCTGGAGATTCCTTACAAATCATAGGAGGACAAATCCACATTAATGGTCAACCTGGGAATAACCCAGAACACCTTCAATTTTTCTATCAGGCTTTAATTCCTCAAGGAAATATCAACTTTAAAAAACTAGATGAATGGGGAATTGATTCTGAAGACATCATAGACTATGGAAACAATGTTTATGGAATGTTTCTCGATGCTGCACAGGTTGAAAAAGTTAAATCTTTGGGTGCATCTATAAGTATTCAAAAGAAGGTAAGTAAAGCTGAACCTGGAAAATTATATCCACATAGTCCCACTTTGTTTAGGGATTGGACAGTAGATGATTTTGGACCGATTTGGATTCCAAAAAAAGGAGAAACCATTCAACTGACCAAAGAGAATATTGCATTATACCGTCAGTGCATCGAAAAATACGAACTAAATACGATGAGCACCAAAGCAGGAAAGGTTACCATCAATGGAGAACCTGCTTCAGAGTATACCTTTAAACAAGATTACTTCTGGGCCATGGGTGACAACAGACACAACAGTGAAGACAGCAGAGCCTGGGGCTTTGTTCCTCACGATCACATTGTAGGCAAACCACTTTTCATCTGGTTCTCAAAAGATCAAGGTGGTATAAACTGGGATCGTATCTTTAAATCAGCAAATGACATGAATTAGGAATTATGAGAATAAAATTAGCCTTCATCTACTTGGTTTTACTTTGTTCAAGTTTCAGCTTGACTAGTCAAGATTTACCTAAGTGCAACTTGTATATGTTTACCATAACTTCTTCAGATGCCGGCTACAATATTCGTTATCCAAAATTCCTAAGTGCTTTCAATTCGGATGGCTACAACAATCAGCCGAGCTTTTTATCAGACTTTACTTTATACTGTACAACTAATTCTAGTTCTAATGGATCCACAGAAGTAGTAAGCTTAGATTTATTTGAAAAAAAATTAACAAGAATAACTAATACCATAGAAAGCGAGTACTCTCCTACTTCAGCCAACAAGAATTTTTTCTCAACAGTACGTGTGGCAGAAGATGGTGTAACTCAGAATCTTGTCTTGTATCCAAAATCAATGAAAGGAACTCCTAAAATGTTATTTCCGGAAGTTGGCAATGTTGGATATCATGAATGGATTAGTGATGAAGAAATAGCACTATTCTTAGTTGAAGAAAACGGCGAACACATATTAGCAATAGGTAATGCTTTTGATAATTATGTAAATAAAATCATAAGCAATATTGGTCGCACCTTAAAATATGATGATAAAGGACAACTTTATTTTATCCATAAAGCTGTGGACTCTTGGTTTGTAAAAACACTGAATCCAGAGACTTTAAAAATTATTACCATTTGTGAGACTATGAAAGGTGTAGAAGATTTCGAGCTAATGAAAGATGGAACCTTAATCGCTGGAAAAGGCTCGAAGCTATATTATAATTCACCAAAAAGTAGAGATCAGTGGAAGGATATGATTGACCTCTCGGATTATGGTATTGGCAACATTACCCGCATAGCCGTGCGTAAAAATAAATTGGTTCTTGTTGACAATCAATGATTGTTACAGATCACATCGGTCATAAAATAAAACTAGACAAGCCATCTACTCGCATTGTCTCTTTGGTACCTTCTCTGACGGAATTATTACATGATTTAGGCTTATATGATCAAGTAGTTGGTAGAACAAAATTCTGCATATATCCTAAAAATGGATTTCCCAAATCAAAGATTATCGGAGGGACAAAAAATGTTCATACTGATATTGTTCTAGATTTAAAACCTGATCTCGTCATTGCAAATAAAGAAGAAAACGTAAAGGAACAAGTCGAAATTCTTCAGCAATCAGTAAACACCTTTACAACAAATATCCAAACAATATCTGATGCACTACAAATGATTCAACAGATCGGAGAGATTGTTGGGCGCGAATCTGAGTCTATTGAATTAGTAAAAAAAATCAAAAATTTACATCGAGAAAAAAGTTTGAATACATTTACCGTATGCTATTTAATTTGGCAGAAGCCATATATGACCGTAGGGAACGATACCTATATAAACAACTTTCTGAAAGAGTTTGGATTTTTAAACTGTCTGCCTGAAGCCACCAGATATCCAGAAATAACCCTTAAAAAGCTTGTTGAGTTGAAGCCCGATTTCATATTCCTTTCATCAGAACCCTTTCCTTTCAATATTTCTCATGCAGAAAACATACAGAATATGACTGGAATACCTACATATTTGATAGATGGAAGCTATTGTTCTTGGTATGGATCAAGATTATTACCTGCCATCAATTATATGAAGACATTCCGACAACAAATATTAAGGTGAGCATGTTTTAATACAAGATTTCTCCATAACTTGGAATTAATTGAATAAGTAATCATGACTAGAATCCTTATAGTATCTACTCTTCTCCTTGTTGCTCTTAATGTTAATGGTCAAAAATCTTGGATTTTGGAGTTCAAATCTGAGACTTTAGCCAATGAATACCTTGAGCAACGAAACCTTGATGTAGTTTACAATAGAAAACTCATGCGTGACTTGCCGATATACCAGGTGGATTTCAAGAATGATATCACGGATGAAGAATTAGTTAAGAATTCTCAGATTTTGCAGACCACTCCCAACCTTGAAGTTAAGTATAGAGAAATCCCAAATGATCCACGTTATTTAGACCAATGGAATATGCCAATCATCGGTGCTGAGGAAGCTTGGAATGAAGTCAATCATGGAGTAACTGGCTTAGGAAATGAAATCGTTATTGCTGTATTAGAAGAATTCATCGATTTCACTCACGAAGATTTAGCGGACAATATCTGGGTGAATGAATTAGAAATAGATGGAGATGGAATTGATAATGATTTAAATGGTTACGTTGATGACTATTATGGTTTATACGTGGATAATAAAAATGATGACCATCCTTTTGGTTCGCATGGATCTAAAGTTTCAGGAATCATTGGTGCTAAAGGAAATAATGATTTAGGAATAGCAGGTCTAAATTGGAATATAAAAATCATGGTGATTACGGGAACCAATACTGCTGCCGATATTGTAGAAGGCTATGACTATGTTTTACAACAAAGGAAATTATATAATCAAACTTGGGGAGAAAGAGGTTCTTTCGTCGTTGCTACAAATTTCTCAGCAGGTATTTCTAGAGTCTTTGGTGAAAATTTTCCCATTTGGTGTGGAATGTTTGATAGACTTGGAGAAGAAGGTGTAGTTTCTGTATGCTCGGCTGATAATCTTTCCTACAACGTAGATTTAGAGGGAGACATGCCTACTACCTGTCAATCAGATTATTTAATTGCTGTAACCAACACTGATAGATATGACAACAAATATGTTGATGCAGCTTTCGGTCCCATTAATGTAGATCTTGGAGCACCGGGCACTAACACCGTAAGCACAAGTATAGATAATAATTATGCAGATTTCACAGGAACTTCGGCTTCTTGTCCACATGTCACAGGTTCCATCGGATTACTTTATGCCATTGATTGCGATAGTATTGCCAATCTAGCAAAATTAAGACCTAGCGATGCAGCATTATTAATGAAAGAAACCATTCTAGCAAACACAGAAAGTGTTCAATCGATGGAAGGTATTACTACTTCTGGAGGAAGGCTCAATGTATTTGATTCCATGTCTGGATTAAGATCTCTGTGCAGTGAAGGTAGTCCGTTTCAAAAGAACAAACTTGAAATCATGACCGTCAATCCTAATCCTGTCACTGATCGATTTGAATTGAAATATGGATTTAAAACTTATGCTTCCCACAGATTATCTATTTACAATGAAGTTGGGCAATTGGTTCATACTGAGGAAGTGATTCCTTCATTATTTAGGGAAAGCTCAGTAGAAGTTGATGTAAGCAACTATACACAAGGGATGTACATTGTCAGGATTGACGATGGAACAGATAAGCTTTCTACTAAATTTTTTAAGAGGTAAATTAAAACTTAAGCGATTTAATACCTCCTCGCATTATGCCATTAAAGTCTTTTGAAATCTTCAGAAGATATGCACCGCCAACATATAAAATTGTCAGTACGATTGACCTAATAATAATATTCCAAAATGGATGAAAATCCAATGGAATCTTGGAACAAGCAAAGTATGTTACCGTAGCTAGTAATACAAGCACAATTGTTTTAGATTGAAATGGTTGAAGTCCAAACTTTATTCGCAGGTAAATAACTTTTGCTAGATTAAATAAACTAATCGAACATAAGGTTGCGATGGCCGCTCCTACCATTTGAAATTCAGGAATGAATACTAAATTGAAAATTATATTTGCGCAAGCGAGAATCATCAAAGCATAAAAGTTAAACTTATACTTTTCTGAATAAGCAATGATCTGAGAATTTACACTTGTCCCTAAGTCAATCATCTTAGCAATTCCTAAAAAGAAAACTACATACTTCCCTCGACTCATTTCTTCTGAATTAGGCATCAATAAAAATAGATCATCAATGGATAACCAAATGCCTAGAAAAATATACACGCCCAACAAAAGTAAAAGAATGGATGACTTTTGATAGATGGATTCAATTCCTTGAACGTCATTATCTATCCACTTTTCAGAAATAATGGGTGAAGCAATAGCAATGATCGCTTTTAAAGGTTTACTGATCACATCGATAATCACATGCACAATTGCATAAATCCCTCCCGAAGAAATACTTACTAATCCTGCAACCATTAATGTGTCAATGCGAAAAGCCAATTGACTTCCTAAAGCATTTAAAATTCCAAAAAATGAATATTCAGAAATTTCTTTCCGCAACGGCTTAGTCAAAAAGCTTTTATCCATTGAAATATGAAATTGCCCAAGCTTCGTAATGTAAATTATAAAGCCAATCAAAACAAAAACATAATTAGCCACAATACCCAATAGGAAGATATCTAAATCGATAAATTGAAATAAATATAAAAGAACTAGGACAGGCAGGCTTACCTTGATTAGAATCTGATCTAGAATGGTTGGTACAACTATCCGATGAAAATTCGAAGTATATTTTAAAAATATAAAATTGAATAGCATCAAAAAAACGATAGGAATTAAGATCAGAAAATTCTCTGAAAGCAATTCTCTATTTTCATTATTTGCAAAAAGGACATCTAAGAATATCCACCGAATAAAGGGCAGGCAGAATAAAAAGAGAACAAATCCTAAGGTGACTCCAATAAGTAAGAAGCCAAGAAATCCATGATGCTTTTTATCTTCGTTCTTAAAAACTGGAAAATACTTTATAGTTACAGCATTAAGGCCTAAAGAGAAAAAAGACATCAACAAAATAGAACCCCCAATAAAGATTTGGGCAAGACCGTAAAGTTCTGTAGCTCTAGGATACACAAATACGGTTGACAACAATCCAATAGCTACGCCAAAGAGATTGACCATCGTGTGTTTAATGCCTTGTCGTTTAATTACTCCCATCAACTAAACATAGATTTCCAGCGGTACTTTCTAATGAATTTACCAACTGGTTTTGAGATTCTTGGATTATTAGGTCTGAAGTATCCCATCAAAAAATGTAACCAAGTCAAGATTCCAGAGATCACAATTGGTTTATTTTTTATCCCTCTTTTTAAAGCAGAAATTGATCCTATAATGAAACCATAACTTAAGTTATGGTATACTTGAGCATTTAGCTTAGCTGATCTTTGCCAACCATTCAATTGATTGGTGGGTCGATAATGTTTGACCCGGAGATCAGACAGTAATTTTACTCCCCAATCATTATATCTCAATAAAAATTCATCGGCTGAATCCCACCCCATAAATTCAGGGAGTCCTTGAATCATTTCGAAAGCTTCTACGCGGTATGTTTTCAAAGCACCTCGCACATGATCACCTTTGGCCACTTTTTCATAAACCCAATCCCCTTTTTCCAAAACTTCGCAGCCACCACCTGCAAGTCCTAGTTTAGGATTTTCATTAAATGTCTTATTTATACTAGACAAGTAATCTGATGGAAATTCTAAGTCTGCATCAAACTTACTTACAAGATCATAACACTGCAGATCAACCGAATCCAATCCTAAGTTGAATGCTCTGACAATTTTGGCTCCGGTCTGTCTTTTCTTCTTTCCATTATTATTTACAATGGAAAGATTAGGCATTTCTTGTTGAAACCTTTTAAGTATAGATAGTGTACCATCTGACGAACCATCATTCACAACAACTATGGTATTTGCCACCTCCGTCTGCTTACTCAACGAATTTAATAGACGTCCTATGTTATCTTCTTCATTGTATGCCGGTATTATAATAAGATGTTTCATTTACTCAATACTTCACCGCACTAAGGTACAACATGGACCACATCCAATGTAGCAGAAGAAATAAAATATGATAGTAGACAGTGATTTATATATATAAAATGGTAATTATGTGTTTAAATTAAGGTTTTATCGATCTACATGGAATTGAAGGTATTGTTCATAACATATTATTGGCCACCAGCTGGCGGTGTTTCTGTACAGAGAATCTTACATTTTGTTAAAAATTTGAGTGAGCTTGGAGTAAACTGCCATGTAATCCACCCAACAAATGCGAGTTATTACCAGATCGATGAATCGCTTTTGGAAGAGGTCCAAGAAAATATATATTTACATCCGGTACCAATTAAAGATCTAACATCACTGATCAAGAAGCTTCCTGGCCAGGCGAAAGAAGGGAACATCAAAAGTGGAAATACTTCTTTCTTCTCTAAAGTATTAAAAAAGATTAGAGCTAATTATTTTATTCCTGACCCCAAAATTAATTGGGTGAAACCAGTGATTGCCAAAGCACATAAATTGATTGAAGAAAAGAATTTTGATTTAGTTTTCACAAATGGCACTCCACATTCTGTTCACCTTGCAGGCTTAGGAATCAAACAAAATTCAAGCATCCCTTGGATTGCTGATTTCAGAGATCCATGGACTAGAATGGATAATTTTGCTCATTTACCTTTAAGTTCGTCAGCCTTAAAAAAGCACCAAACCTTAGAACACAAAGTTATTCAAAATGCAGATTTAACCTTGACGGTAAGTCCTAGCTGGGCTGAAGATTTCTTAAAGCTTGGGGCAAAAAATTCAACACATATCACCAACGGATTTGACGACATCATTACACCAAAAATCTCAAAAGATTTTATCGTCTCTCATGTAGGATCTATACATGCAGATAGAGATTTAAATGGCTTTATTGAAGCTTTCGCAAATGCAGCAAGTCTAGTAAAAAATAATGATAAGCAATGGAAACTTGCTTTAGTCGGAAACGTAGACTCTCAAACAATTGAATTCGCTAAAAGCAAACTAAATAATCAGCAATTAGAATTACCAGGAGTTGTTAATCATGCGACTGCAAAGGATTGGATTGCAAGCTCTTCTGCTTTACTCCTACCAATCAATAGTTCAGAAGCTAATAAAGGAAGAATACCGGCAAAATTATTCGAGTACCTAAGCTCAGGCACTCCAATTATTCTTTTAGGTAATGAAAATGGAGATGCAGCAAAAATTGTTAATGATTGCAAAGCTGGAAAATCATTTAATAATAATGAACCAAAGGCCATAGAAGAATATCTAATAAGTATTTCAGAAGGCATGCACCAGTACAATGCCAATGACCCGAGTATTGAACAGTATTCAAGAAAAAATACCGCCATTCAGCTTTTGAGTTTATTTGAGCAATTACAATCTTTTAAATGAGAGACATTGAATCCAGAGAAGATTTAGTAATCATTATTGATCACTTTTATAAAAAGGTATTGAAGGATGAAATAATCGGTACTTTCTTCACTGAGACTGTTGTATTGGATTGGAATAAACACATCCCTATTATGTATGACTTTTGGGAAACCACCTTATTAGGTGGCCAAAAATATAAGGCCAATGCCATGCAAAAACACCTAGAACTTGATGCTAAAAGGAATCTAAAAGAACATCACTTCCAACAATGGTTGATACTTTGGGAAGAATCAGTCAATCAATATCACGAAGGTGAAATAGCAAATTTAGCCATCCAACGAGCTCAGCAAATTGGTGATTTAATGAAGTATAAAATTAATAGCCAGTTCAAATAATTATTCCTCCTTCATTAGCCATTGGTAAAACATAAACCCAAGACCTAACACCACAATCAAAGAGCAAATCAATGAAATAATACTACCAATACGGTAAGAGCTTGGTGCAAACTCAAAGACAATGCTATGTTTGCCTGAAGGGACTTTCAAGGCTCTCAAAATATAGTTTGCTCTTAAGTGATCTACAGGTTTGCCATCAATGCTTGCCTTCCATCCCTTATCAGGACCATACCATACTTCAGAAAATACAGCCAGTTGATCCGTAGTTGAATTACTTAAATATTCTATCCGATTGGGAGCATAACTCACTAATTCGATAACGCCACTCTTCTGTGGCTGGAAATTGCCTACTTGACCAGCAAATTCATTGTGAATAATAGCCGTTCGATTTGCATCAAAATTGGACAATGCATCTATCTCTTCATTGGCACTAGCTACCATTTTAATCTCATCAACAAACCATGCATTACCGCAGGCGGAAGGGTTCTTTTGAGCCATTGCAGCACCTTGCTGATTCTGCGTGATAAAATATTTAGTATTCAGCATATTATAGACTTGCTGATTACTGTTTTGCAAGTGGCGATCTATAATATCCATATAACGTTGGAGCTTTGCCGCATGCATTCCTCCGATTGTTTTGTGCGTATAGCTAGTGGCTGCATTACTCCAAGGATTACTTAATGTTACATCCATTACTCGATAGTGCGGATCCGTATCTTTTAATATTTGCTCGTCTGCTGCTCTAAGCGGAAAGTTCTGCTTGAAGTTTCTTTCAGTAATAAAGTCATCTGAATTAACATAGCCTCTATCCACCTGAATCAAATCAAAAACTCCTACGAGAGCAATCATTATCATCGCAAACTTCTCATTCAACTTTCCCTTTAAATATGCGAAACAAACACCGAAAGCTACCAAAATGAGTAAGACCGATCTTAATGCACTCGATTGCATCATACTCGCTCTTGTATCAATTAATTTCGAAATATCAGCACCTGCTTGCTGTAATTGACCATCATAAGCTCCTTCCATATTAAATACAGATGAACCCGCAAAGGCGACAAAAAGAGCTCCGACGACTAAAATGGCAGCAGGCAAAATTAATTGAGTCAATTTCACTTCGTCTTTATCCTTTTTAAAGAATTGATCTAAAGCCAATAGTCCTATCATTGGAACAATGACAGAAGTCACAGAAAGAATACTGTTAGGTGTTCTGAACTTATTAAAGAATGGAAAGTAATCAAAGAAAATCCGGTAAAGGAATTCCATGTTTTTCCCCATGGATAAAAGTAGTGTAAGCAGAACACAGGCAATACCCCACCATCTTAGTTTAGCATTCAGAAAAGTAAGTGACATCATAAATAGGAAACAAATCACCGCTCCAAAATAAATGGGGCCACTCGTTGAAGAAAGACCACCAAAATACAATGGCACCCTCACCTCACCTCGAGCCAATCCCTTACTTCTCATTTCCTTACCAAAAGCAGAATTTCTATCAATAACCTCTCCTGTACTACCACCAACTGCCATTGGAATGTAGCTGGACCACAAATCACTTGTTCCATTAGACCAAGCAGTAGCATAATTCCACTCTAAACCATCTACCTCACTACTCGATCTTGCAACCCCTTGTTTCTTTAATATAGGTTGGCCCCTCATCGTGTCTTTGGAGTACTCATAGGTTGGCAAAAGTTTGGCTGCTGAGGTACCAAAAGCGATGAAGAAACCTAACAACAATAATCCACTCGCTTTCGCAAATGTTGGAAGCTTACCCTTTCTAATAGAGTCAACAAACTGAATGAGCACGTAAATCCCCAGAAGTAATGCCAGGTAGTAAGTCATTTGTGGATGATTGGCACCTAAGCATAAAGACATCCCAAGAGTGAATACTGCAAGTCCGGATAATAGCTTGCCGCGATAAGCACGAATGACCCCAGCAATTACCAGAGGGCTACACATTATCGTCAATATCTTTGTATTATGCCCTGCCTCAAAAAGAACAACATTATTTGTATTAAAAGCAAAGGCAATGGCTCCAAATATCCCTAGCCATGGGTGGACTCCTAAGGTCAAGGCCATTAAATAAAAGCACATAGAGCCAAAAATAAATAATCCTATAGGTCTTGGTATCCAAAGCGATAACGCCTTCCGAATATGTGTCGTTAAGTTAGTGGGTTGCGTCGTATGAATTTGATAAGAAGGCATGCCACCAAAACCGCTGTTGGTCCACTGACTCCAGATTCCAGTTTTTTCATGATAGTCTTTTATTTCCTTGGACATTCCCAAGTATTGAACGGTATCCCCTTGACTAATTTTCTTGCCAGAAAGTTGCGGAGAAAAATACATGGCAGACACTAGACCAAAAATAACAATGGCAACTAAGTGAATAATGTAATCTTTAAAGTTGATGGCTCTCATGTTGACTATTGTCTTGGTTAATTACCGATTTTTTAATTTCTCAATCGCTTCTTTAATCTTCTGGATTCTTTCTGTCCCATCTGCTAACTTCTTCCGCTCCATATTTACAACTGCTTCAGGTGCATTGGATACAAACCTTTCATTTCCTAACTTCTTCTCGATAGAAAGAACAAACCCATTTTGGTGAGCCAAATCCTTTTCCAACTTAGCCAATTCCTCTTCTACATTTATTTCCTTCTGTTCTAACGGAACATGAAAAGAACTTCTACCACTTATAAAACCAACCGCATCTTCCGGTGCTTCGTTGGCCATCTCAAAACTCGAAACAAAGGCAATCCTTTTTAAAAGGTCCATTGCTCCAGGCGTATTCATAAGCTCGGTCGTATCTGCAGAATCTAAGGCAACAACTTGCAACTCATCTCTTTTCTTCAGCCCCTGCTTGTTACGGACGTCTCTTACATTGCTTGTTATGTCTCTCAATAAATCTATTTTATTCAGTAGACTTTCGTCAAATGAATTTTCAATCTTAAGTGGAGTCATCATGCAATCCTCGCCATCTTTTCTTTCAACCAAAGCATGCCAGACCTCTTCAGTAATGAATGGCATAAATGGGTGTAACATTGTACAAATGGAGCTAAAAAATTCATTCGTCTTTTCAAGAGTATGTCTATCAATTGGCTTTTGATAATCAGGCTTAATCATCTCTAAGTACCATGAAAAGAAATCATTCCAAATGAATTGATACAAAGTAATGAGTGCTTCACTTAATCTATATTCAGAATATTCCTTTTGGACCTGTGCATTGACTTTTACTATTTGTGATTCAAACCAAGCAATGGTCAACTTATTGTATTCTGGAGTTGTTAAAGAATCGTCGACTTCCCATCCTTTAGTCAATCGAAGTGCATTCCATATTTTATTGCAAAAGTTCCTACCTTGTTCACACAACTTTTCATCAAACAATAAATCCCCGCCAGCAGGACTTGATGACATCATTCCAAAACGCACACCGTCAGCTCCAAAATCTTCAATCAACTTCAAGGCATCTGGAGAATTCCCAAGTGACTTACTCATTTTTCTTCTCTTCTGATCTCTAACCATCCCTGTAAAGTAAACATGGTCAAAAGGTCTTTTACTTTTCCACTCATAACCTGCCATGATCATTCTAGCCACCCAAAGAAAGATAATGTCCCATCCGGTTACCAACACAGATGTGGGATAATAATAGTCCAACTGTTCTTTATCATCGAATCCATTAAAAACTGTAATTGGCCATAACCAACTCGAGAACCACGTATCAAGTACGTCTTCTTCCTGCTTTAAATGTTCAATTTTTAATTCTGGATTGTTGAATGCTTTTTGCGCTTGCGCTAAAGCCTCTTCAGGCGTTTCTGCAACAAAAAATTGGTCTCCGTAGTAGTAAGCAGGGATTCTATGTCCCCACCACAATTGACGAGAGATACACCAATCTCGAATGTTTTCCATCCAGTGCCTGTAAGTATTTTTATACTTCTCTGGAAAGAATTGAACATCATCTTCCATCACACCTTTTAGAGCTGGACCCGCAATGGATTTCATATCAACATACCACTGAAGAGACATCATAGGTTCCACAACAGTATTGGTACGTTCTGATCGCCCAATACTACTTTGATAGTCTTCAATCAGGACCATACTTCCTGCTTCTTCTAAATCTGCAGCTACTAATTTCCTAGCCTTAAACCTATCTACGCCTACATGAATCTGTGCTTTTTCATTTAGAGTACCATCTTCATTGATGGTAGCAATGACTTCAAGCTCATGTCTTTTCCCAATCTCATAATCATTCGGATCATGCGCAGGTGTAACTTTCAATGCACCCGTCCCAAATTCTACATCCACATAATCATCAAAAATAATTGGTACGGATCTATTGATCAATGGGACTATTGCTCGCTTCCCTTTTAAGTGGGAATATCTTTCATCTTTTGGATTCACCGCAATAGCAGTATCACCCATTATTGTTTCAGGACGTTTGGTTGCTACCGTTAAATATTCTTCAGTGCCTTCAATTTGATATCTGACATGATACAGTTTGGAGTTTTCATCAGAATACAAGACTTCTTCATTTGATAAAACCGTTTTCGCTTCACAATCCCAGTTAACCATTCTATAATCCCTATATAGCTTGCCTTTGTTGTATAAGTCGACAAATACTTTGGTAACTCCTTTAGACCGAACCTCGTCCATCGTAAATGATGTACGCTCCCAATCACAACTTGCTCCTAGTTTCCTAAGTTGCTGTAATATGATTCCCCCATACTTCTCCTTCCAATCCCAGGCATATTTCAAAAATTCATCCCGAGTAAGGTCTGACTTTTTAATTCCTTGTTCTCGTAACATTTTGACCACCTTCGCTTCTGTAGCTATTGATGCATGATCAGTACCAGGCACCCAACAGGCATTTTTACCATCAATTCTTGCCTTTCTGATCAGAATGTCCTGTATGGTATTGTTAAGCATATGCCCCATATGAAGGACACCCGTTACATTCGGTGGAGGAATAACCACGCTGAATGACTCTCTTTCATCTGGTTCAGAGTGAAAATAGCCTTTAGACTCCCAGAAGCTATACCACTTATCTTCCTTCTCAGTTGGGCTGTATCTCGTGGATAATTCCATAAATTAATCTTAAATTGAATAAATAAATTAATGTTGATGCACCAAAACCAATAGTGGCTGCATCTTCCCTTCAAACACTGGTTTTTTGGAAAAAATGAACCTCATATCAGGATGCAAAAATAATGAACGTAGCGCTCAAAAAGAATTATATGATAAATACTGTTCATATATTCTTGGGATTTGTTGCCGCTACCTCAAGCAACGAGATGAGGCTGAAGACGCGATGATCCAATGTTTCTACAAGATTTACACTAAAATCAACAGTTATACCGGAGATGGAAGCTTCGAAGGATGGATGAGACGGGTTGCTGTGAATGAATGCTTGATGTTGCTAAGGAAGAAAAAAATGCTACTGGTAGAAATTGATTCGAGTTTTGAAGTCCCTTATACAGAGCAAGGAATTGAAGAAATTCTTGAGTACAATGAGTTATTAACCATATTAGATGAATTGCCGACTGGGTATAGAACCGTATTTAATCTCTATGTTATTGAAGGATTTAAGCATAGAGAAATTGCCGAGCAGTTGGGAATAAGTATAAACACCAGTAAATCTCAACTGATTTTAGCTAAAAAGAGATTGAGAGAAATTTTAAATAAAAAAAAACAAGCCATCCGATTTAGATCATGAATAATTTAAATTTCAAAAAAGCCGCGGACGATTTAAGAGTAACTCCGAAAGAAGCTACTTGGGATCGCTTAGAAACACTTCTTGACAATAAACAATTGTCAGGAGAAAATAAGGTAATCAAGAAAAAACTAAGATGGATTACAGGCATTGCTGCCAGTTTATTACTCGTGTCAAGTATACTAATCCTTAAACAAGGAGAAGTTAAAAATACGGACAAAAAATTGGCTTACCTAGTTCAAGATTTTGAACAACAAAAAGTAGAAAAAAGCAATCTATACGATTTAGATAAATTGGTTATTCTTAATGGAGAATACAATTAAATCTTAACACTAAATTAGTGAAAAAATTACTCCTTAATCACATAAGGTCGTAGGACATCAACAGCCAATCCACCAAAAATACCAATCCCACCTTCAATGTTATGATTCACTCTTATATAGTTTGCAAATGGTCCTTGACTATTTAAATTGAATTCATAAGTCGACCAAAAGTCATAATGCTCAGCATCAATACTACACCACTTTAATGTTGTGGTATCACCCACTGCAAAAAAACCAAAGGTAGCTGGATCTACATCGGCACCTCTTACTGATGCTTTTGTTAAGGGAAAATCAAAGGACTGACCATCAAAAAAGATATCATCTGTTACCGAGCCAAAGGCTGAAGTTGTAATTACACCATTGCCATCATCTGTAAAATACCTGTAGTAATTTGGACCTTCTGGGTCTTGAATATTTACCCACATTTGCGCAAGCGAATCTATAGGATCACCAGGTATCTCTGTGAAATATATACTATCGATCGGAACCAACTCAGGGATTGTCGTTTCCGCAGTTAACTCAACATCATCAACTACAATTCTTAAATTATAAGTCTTTCCAAAATCTCTATCCAACTGATCTAATGCATCAACATATATACAATAATCCACCGAAAGACTATCACCATCTAAACCAAGTTGATTTGCAAATTCTTCTTTTATTTCATCTGGTAAATCACTTAAGCAAAGTTCTGTTAAACGGACTGTTTCATTCCCATCCGAAATATCTACTGCAACATCTCTAATAAACAACCCTTGAAAAAGTTCTGGTCCAATTTCACTAAGAAATGGAACGGATTGAGTAATCAGAACATAGGCAGGATTAGTTCCTTCGCCAGCTTCAACAAATCCCTCAACCACAATTACAGGTTCTTCAGAAATGTTGTCAGGTATAAATTCTTCTTGGCAAGAAAATAAACTGAGAAGAACCAATGTAGTAATTAAATATCTCATTTATTTAGCTTTTTGATTCCATTTAAAATTGTAAGTAATAGAAGGGATGATTGGAAAAATAGTAACCTTAAAAGCCTCTAATTGAGTTGTTCCTATTTCACGATCAATCACTGCATCGTAGTAAATAAAGAAAGGATTCTTACGGTTATACACATTGTAAAATGATAAGTTCCATGATGATTTAAACTTCTTTGCATCATCGGCTTTAGGCGTATACGTTAAAGACACATCGAACCTATGATAATCTTCTATCTGCGAAGAGTTACGAGGTCCATACTCAGGTGCAATATTTCCTTCGATAAAATAAAAACTCTCATACGGTGTAAACCATCTTCCAGTGCCATAAACAAAGGATGCTCCAAGCTCAAGCTTTTGATTTATTTCATAATTTAAAACCACCGACAAATCATTCAATCGATCATAGACTGCAGGATACCATCTCCCTCCTTCTATATCCTCAAATGATCGTTCTGTTTTAGCTAAGGTATATCCAACCCATCCTGTTGCCTTACCTCTATTTTTTCTTAAGAAAAACTCTGCACCATATGCCCTACCTTCTCCAAAAACAAAAGCCTGTTCTTCATCTACTCCAATATTCTGAACATAGTCATCTGCATAATCAATCTGATTATTTAAATCCTTATAATACAACTCTATTGAGGTTTCCCACATAGCATCTTGAAAGTTCTTAAATATTCCTGCAGCATATTGCAGCCCAGTTTGTGGCTTCACAACTTCCGTACTTGGCACCCAAATATCTGTCGGCAAAGTACTTGAAGAATTGGAAACTAAATGTAGGTATTGATTTGCATAGGTAACAGCAGCTTTAAGTGACAAATCTTTACCTAAAGAATATTTCAAACTTGCTCTAGGCTCAAGACCTGTGTATGTTTGAACTATTTCATTGGTTTCATAAACTTGACCATCTAAACCAGAAGTAAATGGTCCAAGCTGATTGAAAATTGAAAATCGAACCCCTACATTTAAACTTAAGGCTGGATTCACTTTAATATCATCTTGAACATACAAGCCTGTCTCTAATGCATACTTTGGCTCAATACCTGAACTGAAATCAATATCATCATTCATGGCAGTTGCCGTATTGGGTGTTAAGGTGTGGTAAGTTGTGTTGATTCCATATTTTATACTATGCGTAGGATTTGGATAAAAATCAAAATCCACCTTTAAGTTGATATCTTCTATTGCAGACTTCAATTCGAAAATAAAGTCTTCTTGACCTCCCTTAAATGCAAATTGATAGTCGTTGTAAATCGCTGAAACGTTCATAAATAATCTATCCGTAAACAAGTGATTCCAACGAAGTGTTGCCGTTGTGTTTCCATATGGTAGATCAAAGAAAAAATCTCTTGCCGGTTGTTTGAAATTTAATACATCTCTTCCAAAATAACCGCTCAAATAAATTCGATCTTTATCGGAGAGTTTGAAATTAATCTTGGTATTGAAGTCATAGAAAAAGTAATTGGTTCCTTCAAAGTTTCCGCCTCTAAGAAAAGGCTGAGCTAAATCTAATGCATAAGTCCTTCTTCCTGATACGAGAAATGAACTTTTGTCTTTCTGGATAGGTCCTTGAACAGTTAATCTAGAAGCAATAATACCAACACCACCATCTACTTGATAATGTTTATTGTTTCCTTCTCTCATCTGAACATCAACAACTGACGATAGTCTGCCTCCATATTGAGCAGGCATTCCACCTTTAATTAGCGTTGTATTCTTGATCGCGTCTGCGTTAAACACAGAAAAGAATCCTAACAGGTGTCCTGTGTTATAAACGACCGCCTCATCTAGTAAAACCAAATTTTGATCAGGACCACCTCCTCTGACATAGAAACCAGAGCCTCCCTCTCCTGCCGATAGAACTCCAGGAAGTAACTGCAAAGTTTTTAGAATATCCACCTCGCCTAATAAAGCTGGTAACTTTTTAATGCTCTCCACAGGTAATTCAACTTTTCCCATCTGTGTTGATTCAACATTCTGATCCTTTTCTGCCTCAGCCGCAGTAATGGTAACTTCCTCCATAACGACACCTTGAGAAAGTTCAATGTCAAGTTTTTGATCTGAATCTAGCAGGACTTCAATAATTGAATTATTGTATCCAAGATAGCTTGCAACCAGTTGATATTCTCCAGCTGGCAAACTGAGACTGTAAAATCCATATGCGTTAGAAGAAGTTCCTAATGCTTGATTATTTAAATCGAATATATTTGCTCCGATCAGTGTCTCGCCACTGCTGGCATCCTTTAAATAACCGCTAAGCGTATAGTCTTCTTGGGCTTCAATGGAACCGCTGAATAATACAATTCCAAAGAGAAGAATGAGGTGATATTTCATCATTATCAATTAAACACAAAGATTCATTAAAATAAGCTTAGATAGCGGCTTATTCGATTATCAGCATAAACTAATCGACCATTATATAACCGTCGAAAGATGGATTGGTTGTAATCGATAACCTTTATTTTTTAGCTTTCTCATGACTCCTTGTTCACCGCATAAATGTCCTGCCCCGAAAGCATAAAAAGATGGATATTCCCTGTGAAAGAATATTCTATTGGCCATTAATTCATTGCGATCATAAAGCATGGGTTTTTTGAGTTTTCCGAGAGAAGATTTGGCCATTTTATACAACTTATAGATTTCTCCTTCTGAATATAAATCAAGCATGCGATGCGTCTTCTTTCGATATTTTGCACTCATCTTTAAAAAATCATTTAATTGCTTCAACTGCAATGGAATCCCAATTTCATTAAGGACGCTTAAATGCTCTTGATAGCTTTCGAGTCCTTTTGTTTTCAAGCCTAAGATTTTGGCTTGATCAGACAAATGCGCATCCAACTGCTCTTCATGCTCAGATCCTACAAATAATAAGGTTAAATGATTTAATAGTATAATGGGCAGCAACCGGTCCATTGATTCTAGTTGTAATCCAAATCGTTTCTTGATGAGCAATTGATATTTTTCATATCGTTTGGGCGACAATAAATTTCTGAGACTTTGTCCATTTCTTAAATGCTGTGCTTGCGCAAATAGAGTCATTGCACTTGGATCAAATTCAATTTCAGAAAAGAAATATTCGCACTGACGCAAATGCTCGATTGCAAGATCAATGAATTTAAATGCACGCTTATCTTGAACATGCACCGTACCAAAAATATATGAAGTTGGAAGGTCTTCGAAGTTAATCGCCCAAAGTGGGGTCAAATTCTTAGACAAGGTTATTAGCTCTTATCATACTCAAATGGAAGCACTGTTGAAGATTTAGCCTGAGACATAGTCATCAAGGTCTTCAATCTTTCTACCTCTTCTATTTGCGAAAGCTGCTTGAATAATAATTGCTCATAGGCACTCATATCCTTACAGACAATCCTTAATAGAAAATCGGCATCCCCCGTAATTATGAAGCATTCAGTTATTTCATCAATTTTATTCACCTTTTCTAAAAAATTGTCCAGTGCATTTTCTTTATGCCAAGCGATGGATACAAGAGCGAAAGTTTGGATACTTAATCCTATTTTTGATGGATCAATTTTAGCATGATAACTTTCAATGATTCCAGTATTCTCCAACTTCTTGACTCTTTCTAAAGTAGGTGCTGGTGATAATCCTATTTTTTTTGATAAATCTAAATTCGTAATCTTGCTGCTCTCTTGAAGTATTTTTAAAATCTTCAAATCGATCTTATCGAGCTTATCTAACATCTCTATACTATTTTTATGAAGTGCAATTCTAAGAATAAAATTTTAAAATATTAGATTTTAATATATAATAATTCTCCTAAAATTGGCATTTGGTTAATTTTTAAGAATAAAAAAGTTATTTCATATTATGATTATATTCATATTTTCCTATAAAAATCTGTTCCGTGGAGTCCTATAGCTTATTTGAAGTCAATGAGTACATCAAAAGAGTCATTGCCTTAAATTTTGAAGATGCATTTTGGATAGAATGTGAGATAAACCAAATCAATGGTAATCGCGGCAACTACTATTTGGAGCTTATCGAAAAGTCTGAAAAATCTGGGGATATTATCGCTAAAGCTTCAGCAGCTATATGGTACAAAAGTGCTTTATTCATTAAGAAAAAGCTAGGGAAATTATTTGATAGCATTTTGCAATCAGGTGTTGAGGTTAGACTGAAAGTCAATGTCAATTTCAATGAAAGATATGGATTAAGTTTTGTCATTGAAGATGTTGACGTAAACTATACCATGGGCCAAATGGAATTGCAACGGCAGAAGGTTATAGAAAGATTGAAGGCTGAAAATTTAATAACCTTAAACCATAGCAAGGTCCTTCCATCTGTTCTCCAAAGAATTGCAGTCATTAGTTCTGAGACAGCGGCTGGATATGCAGATTTCATAGAACAACTTCAAAGCAATGCCTATGGTTACGATTTTCAAATAGGACTTTACGATTCTGCAGTTCAAGGTCAAAAGATGGAATCTCAGATTACAGAATCCATAAGAGAAATAAACGATGAAGCACATCTTTATGACTGTCTTGTCATTATAAGAGGTGGAGGATCTAAGCTTGATTTATCAGGTTTTGATAATTATAACATTGCAGCTCATATAGCCAAGTGCAAGCTTCCGGTTATCACAGGTATAGGACATAAAATTGACACAACCGTTTCAGATCTTACCTCTTATCTGTCCTTAAAAACACCGACGGCGGTTGCCAGTTACTTAATTGATAGCAATGCACAGTTCGAGGCTCAAATCATCGAAATGGGAAGAGGAATTAATGCGGAGATTTTGCACCGCTTCGACTCCGATAACCAATGGCTAAATTCATTTAGAGAACAATTAAATTATTTAATTAGAGATCGGTTCTCTTCTGAAATGATAAACCTTAGTAGTGCACAGAAAATATTAAGAAATAGCACGGACAGAGTAATTGAAAGACAATCAGATAAACTAGAAGGATTTGAGACCCTGTTGAAAGTCGTCGATCCTAAAAACATCCTAAAAAGAGGATTCAATTACACAACTACCCTCAATGGTGATTTTGTTTTGAATTCCAAAAAAGCAAAGAAAGAAAAGGAACTATTAATCCATTATCACGATGGACAAACTAATGTAAAAATTAACAATGGCTAAAATAACTTACGACAAAGCATTTACTGAACTTAATAAAATTTTGAACGATCTGCAGAACGATGAGGTTAGCATAGACTTATTAGCTAAAAAGTCTGCTCGTGCAAATGAACTTTTGAAATTTTGTAAAGATAAACTGCGAACCATTGAGGAGCAGGTAGCTGAAACATTTGAAGAAGAATAAGTTCTTGCAAAGGTTAGCTAAGCTCCAATCGCTCCTAATTCTACCCCCTCGGAATAAGCCATCTTTACGCCATTAGCGCTAAAGGCATTTTTAATTCTTTGGTTTATTTCATAAGTAGCTTCCCAATAATCATCTGCTTGGATAAATGGTCTTACCCCTAATACGATGTAGTGCGTGTCATAGGTAATAATCCCAACTTCTGGCAATGGAGACTTCATCACCTTCTCATAGTCATCCAACACCTTGAGGATTATCTCACGAACCTTTGGGTAACTTTCTTCATAAGGCATTGCCACTTCAAGTTCCAATCTTATACTACCCAGCGTCGTAAAATTTGTTACAACCTCGTCTGTTACCTTTCCGTTAGGAATGATTAAAGTTTTATTGCCTGGAGTTTCTAGTGTCGTAAAAAATATTTCAATGTTCTTTACCCTTCCAAATTTATCCGCTACCTCAACCCAATCTCCTACTTTATAAGGCTTAAAAAATACAATGGTAATGCCTGAAGCAAAGTTACCCATAAAGCCTTGTAATGCCATTCCAATAGCAAATGCTGCGGCCGCTAAGATTCCCAATAACGATGAAACTTCAAATCCAATAATACTCATGGCTCCCAGGATAACAGCCATTTTAAGAACGATGTTAATTATTGAATTTAGAAAACCTGAAATCTCAACTCCAACTCCTGCTTTATCTATGAGCTTGGTAATTGCCTTCAAGATTTTTTTAACCACCCAAAAACCAATGACTAGAACTAGACAAGCAAGTAAAAGTTTCGGCACGAAGGTAATGGTCCAATCCATTAGCATCTCCATATACTTTTCGTATTCTTCCATTGTGATTTTTGTTTTTTAGTGGTTATTAATAAAAAACAAATATCTAAAAATTTAGGATTTCAGCGATAAAATGGACTCCAAATCATTGGTTAATGGTTCTCCCAATCTCCGATTGCTTTCCATAGTTATCAGGTAATCATCCTCGATTCTAATTCCTCCTGCATTCAGATGTTTATTCACCGTTTCATAATTCACAAATTCCAAATGCTTCTTTTCAGATTCAAATTTTGCAATCAATTCAGGAATGATATAAATACCTGGCTCAATGGTTATAACATAACCTTCTTTCAATTTTCGACCCAATCTTAAGGACTTCAACCCAAATTCTTTGCTTTTGGAAATACTTTCATCATAACCGACCAGTACTTCGCCTAAATTCTCCATGTCATGAACATCCAAGCCCAACATATGGCCTAGTCCGTGTTGAAAAAATAAGGTGTGAGCACCAGTAGCTACTGCCTCATCAGTATCACCTTTCATAAAACCAATGGACTTTAAACCTTCGACCATAACCTTAGCTACTGCTAAATGAACGTCTCGATAGTATACGCCAGGCTTAGAAAGTTCGACTGCTTTTTCGTAAGATCGGTGAACTATATTATAAATATCAGTTTGTATCCCTGTCAATTTTTTACCAGCAGGAAAGGTCCTAGTCATATCACCGCAATATCCACTTTCCAACTCTATTCCGCCATCAAAAAGCACCATACTATCTTCTTTCAATACATTCCCATAATAATGATTGTGAAGAGTTTGACCATTAATGGTTAAAATGGGAGGAAATGAAAAGGCACAGTTGTTATCCCAAGCAAACGCATTGGCAATGGAAACTAATTGATATTCAGTCATTCCAGGTTTAGCACCTTCGATGACTTTTTTGTGCATTTGTGCAGTTAACCCAACTGCTTTATCCAAAAGCTCTATTTCTTGAGCTGACTTTATATTTCTTTGTTGAATTACCGCAAGGATTAAATCCTTATGTGCTTGAATTACCTTAACTCCCAAGCTTGATAAAAACAATTCATGTTCCGCTCGATAAGTAGGCAAATACTTTAATTGATCTATATTTAAATCACTTAAATTTGATAATGGAAGTATATTTTCAATACCACTCTTAGCAGCTAATTCTTTTATAGCAGGTTGATTTCCTGTCCAAATAATCATATCCATCGAGACATCGTCTCCATATAAAGTAGTCGTACCTTTTTCACAATCCAAAACTGCGAATACCTCGGGCTGATTAATTCCTATGTAATAAAGAAAGCTACTGTCCTGCCTATACCTGAAATGATTATCCTTGAAGTTAATGCTCGAATAATTATTACTTATAAGTAATATTTGACCACTTTTAACCTCAGTCATTAATTGACGTCTACGGTTAGCATATGTCTCTGCACTAAAAGGAAAATTACTTGAACTCATTCAATTATTTTTTCCCAAGATAAGGCCTATTTGCTTTCTACATGAAAAGATGTCAAGAATCTGAAGTTAGTCCGCCTGATAAATACTTAATACACGGGCAGAAGGATCTGTTACATCACCACACCACTTAGGCAACCATTGGTAAGGAGTTAAATTAGTTTTATCACCATATTGCTTTAAAAATAGTTTCTTGTAGTAATAACCTTCTTTAGTTTTTGGTGTGCCTACTTTATCTTTTTGTTGTGCCTCTAGAAACTCACCATCACTTACTTTTTGATCGACGGCATCCCTTATAATTTCAGACCAAGATCTTGTCTGCATGCTTACGGAATCTGAAAAACCGTTTTTCCTTCTCCATAGTACTTCATCAGGAAGTAAATTTTCATTTGCGAAAGCTTGACGAAGTAGATACTTTTCAATTTTTTTATCGCCATCAAACATTCTTAAGGCAGGATCAATCCCCATATAGTAGCTCATGAAGGCCTTATCGGCAAATGGAACTCTTGCTTCGATACCAGCTGATGAAATCGAGCGATCTCCTCTAAGCATATCAAAGAAATGAATGTCTTTAAGCAACCGAATTGCCTCTTCTTGGAATGCCTCAGGAGTCGGAGCATTCTGAAAATACAGATAACTGCCCATTTCATCTATTGTTTCTCCAGTAAATAAAACCTTCACTTCTGAATTATCTTTTACCCAGTTACTTACTAACTGATGACCAACAGAAGCTCTTACTGTTGTCACATCAAATGAACCTGTGATATAAACTGTTTCCTCAAGACCAGCTAAAAATTCACGCTCAGACAATACAATTGAATGATGGGTTGACCCTATATGATCTGCTACAATTTTCGCAGCCGCTATGTCAGGTGACCCCTCCATTCCTATAGAAAAGGTTTCTAAATCCTTAGGATCCTTGAAATGCTTAGCAACTATGGCAGAAACTAAACTCGAATCTAAACCACCGCTCAAAAGACAACCTACCTTACGTTCTGAAAGCATTCTGTCTTTGATAGATTTTTCAAGTAAGTGTTTTATATTCTTTAGATGTGATGCTTCAGATTGATCTTCATGCTGATCATATTTCAAATTGAAGTACTTTGTAAATGCAGTGCTTTCAGAATCCCAATAATGTCGAGGAGGAAATTGAATTACTTTTGAACAGAAAGTCAAACCTTTCGCTTCACTTGCAAAATAATGTCCTCCATTTTCTTCTCCATAATATAGACCACGGATACCTAAATGATCTCTGCAAACATAGGTTATGTCCTTTTTTTCATCATGCAGTACAAATGCAAATTCTGCAACGATTTCATCCAAAGTTCTTGCAAGACCAAATTTCTTATACATGTGAATCAATACTTCACAATCACTTTCTGTCTTTAATTTAAATCCGTACTTATCGGCTAATTCTTGAAAATTGAATATTTCAGCATTTGCAATTAACCAAATACCATCCATATGGAATGGTTGATGACTTGCTTCATTCTGTCCATTAATCATTAATCGATGAAAACCCAATTGTAATTTGCCAGTAGGGCTTACAAAATTTGAATGATCTGGACCTCTGTGTTTCAGCTTTAAGAAATGGGACTTCAACTCAGATCCTTGCTTTTGATCGTTGATTGCTGCAAATATTCCGCACATGATTTAAGTATTTTAAGTAAATTTACACCAAAACTACATTTTCTTAATTAATAAATCAATTATAATTTAATTTTTTAATGATAGACGATACAGATATTAAGATTATTAACTCTTTAGTTGGAAATAGTAGAAGATCTACGACAAAGATTTCGGAGGAATTAGACATTTCTAATGTTGCCACCCAACAGCGAATCACCAAATTAGAGACACAAGGCATCATTAAGGGCTATACTGCCAAGATTGATTATCTCAAATTGGGGTATAAAACGGCTGCATACTTGGGAATTTTCCTTGAAAAAGCAAAGAATTACCATGATGTGATTTCCCAATTGCAGCAAGTACCAGAAATTTTAGAAGCACATTTTACAACAGGCAATTATTCCATCTTTGCTAAGGTATATGCCAAGGACAACATTCATTTGATGGAAATCTTAAGTAAAGAAATCCAAAGTATTGATGGAATTGCACGCACGGAAACGTTCATTTCTTTAGAGGAAGGAGTGAATAAAGAATTAATCTTTTAGGCAGTTTAATAATGCTAAAATATGCCTCATTTTATTTTTCATATTAAAAATTAGATACTTATTGATTGATTCTTAGTCTCAAGAGAGGATATATTACTGTAATTAATATATAAGGAAACCGATTGGCAGTAGCTTCTAAAGTATTATATTAGCCATAGAATCTTCCTAAAGCTTACACTCCTATCATTTTTAATTTTTGAATTCGAGAAGTTTATATAAACTTTCTGCTTCATTTATTTAAACACATCATTTACAATGAGTAAAAAACAAGATGATTATCTATCGCTGAAAATGTATGCAGGTCATACAAGAACCAAGGAAAATCCTGATTTCTCCACATTTGAGCATGAAGGTGAATTCTATTTTGCCATGCATGATAAGGATGGAAATGTTGTGCTGCGTTCTGAAGGGTATTCTTCAGCCAAAGGCAGAGATAATGGTATAGCATCGGTTATTAAGAATAAAGACATTGAAGGTAGGTATAGTGTTGTTGAGATGATGAAAAAATTCTTTGTCAGTCTTAAAGCGGGTAACAATCAAGAAATTGCAAAAAGTGGCCCCTATGATAGTATGGCATTGGCTCAAGCCTTTATCGATGGAAAAGGAAATGCTGGATCTAGTTCTAAAAAAGGTGAAGTAGCGGCAGGAGCAGCGTCTATTAGTTCTGGAAAAACAGTAAGCGGAGAAAAGATTGATATCAGTGGACTTAAGGTTTTAAGTATTACGCGAAATGAATTAGGTGAGACAAAGAGCTATGGAGAAAGAAAGGTTGTTAAAGAAAATAGAAGGGATTTAGGAGAAAAGTCACGAAAAGTAATTGGTGAGACTCGTAATGTGGTGAGTGAAACGAGAAATCAAATTAGCGAAAACAGAGTCGTTACAAAAACAGCAGGAGCAATTGCACTGGCAGCACTAACAGCGCCAGCAATGGCCAAGTTAAAGACAAAAACATCTTGGGAAGAAAAGCCTCTGCCTGCTAGAAGAGAATTTATCCCTGTGGCAACAGAAGATCCGAACGGCGGATTATGGTGGCTTCCATTACTACTATTCTTGATACCATTACTCTTTATATTTGGATGTCCGCCACCACCAATACCCCCACCGGTAGCTGTCGCTGTCGCTATGCCAATTGCCCCAGTAGTTGCCCCAGTATGCGATTGTGATTCTAAAACACATTACATATTTGACATCCCTGATGGTGCTCCACCAAAGACTTCTACTCGATTAGGAATCTTTCCTGAATTCGGTAATAGTCATGCCTTAGATGCACCAGGATTTTACAATAAGTTAAAAAATAGGTTCAATACAAATGCAGCAGACAAGAAATGGTTGAATGAAATATTTGAGCAGATGGGTTATGATGGGTTTGGTGAGGCTTCCGCAAAAATATTTAAAGAAGTTACATTAAAAAGTGGTGTTGAAGGTAACCTAGGAGGAGGTACCATGCACAAAACTTACTTTAGGAAGCTTGTGCCTACAGACAAAAAGGATTTAGAAGCATTCAGAATAACAGCAAAGAATGGATGTCACTTACACTTCATGAAAACTTGTGGAAACCACTTTTTCACAAGACCTTGTCCAGCTGACTATGATATCGAAGACAGATATCTACCAGACGCAGAATAGAAAATACAATTTCACACGATACAGAAAAGGTGTTCATAATTATTTATGAACACCTTTTTTTTATAATTCCTGGACATAAAGACAAAGTAACTCTGGGTCCCCTTCCATATAAAATTCTTTTTCCTTTTGAAACCCTAATTTTTCCAATAGTCTGCACGAGGCCTTATTCGTCGGCAATGTGATCGCAAGTAACTTATCAATGCCAAGACTTCTTGCATGCTCAAGCATTGGTAAAGTAGATTCAAATCCGTAGCCCTTCCCTACTTCATCATCCAACATGGCAAAACCAACGTCAATCCCATCGAGCCCCGGACGATCAATCAAACCTGTTGTTCCGATCAACTTTCCTGTTTGTTTTAATTCAACTCCATAAAGACCAAAGCCTTTAGGATAATCAAAAATCACTCGGTCTTTTAAATACGTCTCCGCAGAAGGTAAATCATACACCATTCTATCGCCAATATTTTCAAGCCATCCTTTACTATTAAGCAAAGCTAGAATAAAAGCTGCATCCTTTATGGTTAAATATCGAATGTGCGTTCTCTCGGTTTCAAATAATACTATGCGATTCATTCAACTAAGATAAAAGGCTATCGAGAATAATTTTAAAAAGAAATTCACACGACCAAAAGCAAAATCTATATAAAAAATGAATCTTCTGATTTACTTTAATAATTGAGCTTCTTGATGAGCTTTGATTAACAAGACCATCCGATTGTAATTCTTAATGCCATCATTAATTCCGTGAGATTTAAGATATTGATTATACACCTTATCTCTATAAGCAGGCATTATTTGAGGGAATCTATCGATGTGATTTCTTATTTCTTTTAAATCACCTTCAACTAAGTCTGAAAGTGTAGTCCTGTGATTATTATAGGACTCCTTGTCCCGCTGCCTCAGCTCGCTTGCTAAATACCTCCAATAAGCCAAGAGCCCGCTATATTTAATATTCGCATCATCCATTGAAATGCAGGTCAAATAGGCGAAAAAATTACAATCAGCTTCTGACGTAATTCCATAACCATGAGCCATTTCATGAGCTGCCGTGAAAGGCCATTGCAAGTTATAAAGACCACCATCTATATGTCCTTCAAACGTCTGGGGCAAGTATATCCCCGAAGTGCGCCATACTAATAAAAATCCGGGTATAATTTTGCGTGCCCTTACCCTACCTAAAGTTTTAAATCCAAAGGTTGCTAGTTGGTTTTCTAAAGCCGGTCTAAGCAAATTTTGAAGGTCAGAAAACTTTATGAGATTGGCACTTTCTACGGATGGGCGAAGATTGTTTAATTCTTTAGAAACTTTTGAAATCTCCGTCTCTAGATATTCTATATCGGGATTATCCAACTTCCAACTTAACTGTTCTTCTAAGCTCCGGTTGAAGTAATTAAATCCCCAGGTTAAATAAAAGGTAAAGAACAAAAAGGAAAGCAATTTAAGAACATCAAATAATCTGGTCACCCATATTTGCCTTGAGCGTAAAATGAAAAATAAGACAATTAATAATGAAGGGAGGACTAGGTAAAAATTAGGGATAGGATTGAAACCTAACGTATAATCATAGATTATTCTAAATATTTGAAAAATCCCATCACGATAAATGACCTCGCATACTTTAGCATTTACTTGAAAAACTACTAGTAAAATCAAGGTTAAAATGGCTGTAATAGCCCAAATTCTATTTAATCTTCTACGTAACACTCCTTATTTTATTATAATCTTATCTCTTGGAGAAACCTTTTCACCAACTTCGACGTTTCTTAGGAAATAACATAAATTAAGAAAATATTATGGCATTCGAATTTACTGATACAAACTTTCAAGAATCTGCCTTAGATAGCGATCAATTAGTCGTTGTTGACTTTTGGGCGGAATGGTGCGGACCTTGTCGATTGGTAAGCCCAATCATCGATGAACTTTCAAAAGACTATGACGGTAAAGCGGTTATAGGTAAGGTTAACGTTGATCACAATGCAGGTGTTGCTTCAAAGTATAATGTTAGAAGCATTCCAACAATTCTTTTCCTCAAAAACGGAGAAGTAGTAGATAAACAAGTAGGCGCTACAACCAAGGCTGCCTTAGAGCAAAAGATTACGTCTTTAATGTAATCTTGACAGTTAAACTTTCCAAATAAAAAAAATCTAAAGTCCTTATTCTTCGTTGAATAAGGACTTTATTAGTTTATTATCTTTGTCATATGAGTTTTTTCGAAGGATTTGATTTAAAGCAGTTGAGTAATCTGGAGTTACTTGCAAAACAGGTAGTTGAAGGATTTATTATCGGTCTGCACAAATCTCCATTCCATGGATTTTCAGTAGAATTTGCAGAGCACCGCATTTACAACCCAGGTGAATCGACCAAAAATATAGATTGGAAGGTATATGCAAGGTCTGATAAAATGTTTGTCAAACGATTTGAAGAAGAAACGAACTTAAGATGTCAAATTGTTATTGACACAAGTTCTTCTATGTATTTTCCAAAAGAAAGAAAAGAAAACCAACTCAACAAGCTACAATTTTCAGCGCTGGCTGCAGCCTCCCTTATGAATCTTCTCAAAAGACAGAGAGATGCTTTTGGCCTTAGCTTATACGACCAAAAAGTAAAGATTCACACCAAGGCAAAAAGTAGTACGACGCACTATAGGTTGCTGCTTAACTATCTTGATGGTTTAATTAAAGACGATGTTTTAAGCAAAACCACATCTACTGCAGAAGCATTGCATGAAATAGCAGATAAGACCCACAGAAGATCTTTGGTTTTTGTTTTCAGTGACATGTTTGATGATTCAGAAAGTGCAGATGAAATTTTCTCTGCCCTTCAACATTTAAAATATAATAAACACGAGGTTGTCTTATTCCATACAGCGGATAAAAGCAAAGAACTTGAATTTGAATTTGAGAATCGACCTTATGAATTTATTGATATGGAAAGTGGGGAAAGTGTCAAACTTCAATCAAACGAGGTAAAGGAATTTTATACAACAAAGATTAAGGATTACAAAGAAAGCATTAGAATGAAATGCCTTCAGTATAAGATAGATTATGTTGAAACTAACATCAATCAAGGGTTTAAATCAATCTTAGAATCATATTTAGTAAAGAGAAAGAAAATGCGGGTTTAATGGCAGCAAAAATTAACATCAATAAATTATCTACTAGAGCACCCAAAGGCCTAGATAAAGATGAATACAAAGAAAAGCGGATTGAGCTTACCAAAGAAATCGGAGAACTGGCAACGAAAATGTTTGCCGAACGAAAGCACTCCCTGCTAGTAGTTTTACAGGGTATGGATTCAAGTGGTAAAGATGGTGTTGCTAGAAAAGTATTTCAATACGTAAGTCCGAGTATGTGTTCAGCAAAGTCTTTTGGTAAACCAACAGATGAAGAATTTGCACATGACTTTTTATGGCGGGTTCATCCTCATGCTCCAGCTAAAGGTAAAACTTCGATCTTTATCAGATCACATTATGAAGATGTGCTGATTCAAAGAGTGCACAAATGGATTGATGGAAGAAGAGTTACCGCTCGGATAAATGCTATAAATGCTTGGGAGGAATTATTGAAAGTAGATAACAACACCACCATTTTAAAATTCTTTCTAAACTTGTCCTACGAAAAACAAGGAGAAAAACTTCAAGAAAGGATCGATGATCCAGAAAGAAATTGGAAGCATAAGGATGGTGATTGGAGTGAAAGAAAACATTGGAAGGCATATATGTCTGCATATCAAGATGCCATGAATCGCAGTAAGATTCCTTGGATACCCGTACCCGCAGATCAAAGATGGTATAGAGATTATTTTGTTGCGAATGAAGTTCATAAAGCACTAAAGAAGCTAAATCCTAAATATCCAATTCTCAAAACTGAGACACCAGAAAAGTTGTGAAATCGACAAGAGTAGATAAATGGCTTTGGGCTATTCGAATATTTAAATCAAGATCACTAGCCACTACAACCTGTAAATCAGGGAAGGTTAAAATAAATGACAAGACTGCTAAACCCTCTGCATCGGTGGAAGAGAATGACCAAATCTCTGTTAAAAAAAATGGGTTTAAGCTCCAATTGATTGTGAAAAAAGTTATTGATAAAAGAGTATCAGCGACTATTGCAGCACCTTGTTATGAAAATATTACGCCAGCAGAAGAAATGAACAAATACAAAGATTGGTTTATTGGCAAGGCGAAAAATGAGGTGAGAGAAAAAGGTACCGGTAGACCAACTAAAAGAGAACGAAGAGAAATTGAAGAATTTAAATTACTTGAATTTGAAGAAGAGTGATTTGGTTTCATTTCTAGATTTCTTAATTTAGTATAAACTCTTTTGAATGAAAGCAGGTGATCTTAAGTATTTAATTGCATACACACTACCCCTATCAGCTTTTATATCTATTGGGCAAACCGGGCCACTGGCTTGGCTCACCTTATTTATTGCTTTTGTATTGCTACCTTTAATAGAAACTGCGGCCCCACCCGATGACAAAAACCTCAATCTTAAAGAATCAGAGGCGAAAGAAACCCAATTATTTTTTGATTTACTTTTATTCCTAAATCTTCCTTTAATTGGAATATTGCTCTTTTATTTTTTCCAAGCAAGTGCCTCCTTTACCCAGGCAACGCAATGGGTTAGTGGTGTTGCAACCATGGGATTATTATTATCCAGCAGTGGAATTAATGTAGCTCATGAATTAGGACATAATCAATCTAGCTTCGACAAGATGGTCGCAAAATTACTTTTACTTCCAAGTTTATACATGCATTTTATTATCGAACATAATTATGGGCACCACCTCAGAGTTTCTACCCCTGAAGATCCTGCAAGCTCGAGAAAAAATGAAAATTTATATTCTTTTTGGTTCAGGTCTGTAACCAAAGGATATATGCACGCTTGGGTGATTGAGCGCAAAAGATTAAAAGGAAAGGAAGTCTCTTTCTATTCCGTTTACAACCAAATGTTTCAATTCACATTTATCCAAACAGCATACCTTTTAGTCGTTTTTTTCTTCTTTGGCATTAATGGCCTTTTGGCAGCAATTGCTATGGCCATAATATCTTTCTTAGTACTTGAAACCATCAATTATATCGAACATTATGGACTTCAAAGGCAAAAACTAAGCAATGGAAAATACGAACGTGTAACAGCCAAGCATTCCTGGAATTCTAATCATATTTTAGGCCGGATCTTTCTTTACGAACTAACGCGTCACTCTGACCATCACTACAAAGCTTCAAAAAAATATCAGATTCTTGACCACCATGATCAGAGTCCTCAATTGCCTTTTGGTTACCCTGGCTCTTTATTGCTAGCAACCGTACCTCCACTTTGGTTTCGGAAAATGAATCCAATCTTAGAAAAGTATAGTTCTTGAATAAAATAGGTTCATTTCTAATTCGAAGTGCAATTTTATTTGCAACTACTTTTCTCATTCTCCCCTTTCTGATTACAGATAATTGGTTTGTTGAATTGATTTCTCATTTACGAGTTCAAGTATCAATAGGTCTGTTTATTTTATTTATAGGAAGCTTAATTTTTAGCATAAATTCTACATGGCGCATCTCTGCATTTCTTCTCTGCATCATTGGATTGACGCTTAGTTCAAATATATTTGACGCAAGTCCCATTTATAAACTTAATGAAGGATCTTTTAATTTAATGACCATCAATCTTTATTCTTCTAATCAAAATTTTGATGCATTAAAAGAAAGAATAGAAACTAAAGATCCCCTTGTATTATTTTTTCAGGAGTACAATCAATTTTGGCATGACCGATTAAATACCTTAGATGATTATCGCTTCCGCAAATATGTGATTCAAGAAGGGAATTTTGGAATTGCAACTTATTCTAAGATTCCATTTGAAAAAGAAGAGGTTTTATACTTTTCAGAAAAAAGGTTTCCTTCGATCAGCACCAATTTAAATATAGATGGCTCTAACATCGAATTTCTAAATGTGCACCTAGAGCCACCGGGGCATCCTGAATCACATGAGATGAGAAAAATCTATTTAAATAATTTATACAACCATACAGCTAAGATTAGAGAACCTCTGATAATCGCGGGGGATTTTAATGCCACTCATTTTTCTCCTTTATTCAAAAATTTCATTCGCAAATCGAATCTAAATATCCATAAGGAAAATGCTTATAATGATCCGACATGGCCTAGTGGACTTGGGTTGTTCGGAATTTGCATTGACCATGTTCTCTGTAGCAAAGAATTAGAAATTTGCGGTAAACAAACCTTAGATTCTTGGGGTTCAGACCATTTACCAGTCTATGTTGAAATTTGCGAAAGCAAAAATTAATTGTTGACGACCGGTAACTGAAGATATCCTTTAAATTCATTATCACTTTCAAAGACAACATCCTTATAATCTGTAACAACATTGTATAACGTATCTCTTTCAATGGGATGTCTTCCTACTCTTTTGATTAATTGAACCAACTGCTCGGTACTTAAGGCTGGAGTCTGCTCCTCTGAACCAGCCATCGTATAGATTTTGGTGGTATCATCTATAGTTCCATCAATATCATCCACACCAAAAGCCAATGAAAGTTGTGCAGTATCCCTTCCAATCATCGGCCAATAAGCTTTAATGTGGTCAAAATTATCCAAATAAATTCTAGACACTGCGTAGTTCTTCAAATCCTCAATTACGGTTGATTCTTCGATGTGAGACATCTGATTTCCTTTATTTCGAAATTTCAATGGGATGAACGTCTGAAAACCACCAGTCTCATCTTGTAATTTCCGTAGCTCCGACATGTGGTGAATCCTATGCTTATATTCTTCAATATGCCCATAAAGCATGGTTGCATTTGACCTTCCACCTAATTGGTGCCATATTCTATGGATATCTAACCATTGGTCACCAGTACATTTCCCTCCAGCAATTTCATCTCTAATTTCAGGATGGAATATTTCTGCACCTCCACCTGGCATAGAATCTAAACCTGAAGCCTTCATTTTTTCCATTCCTTCTTGGTAGGATATTTTTGCCTTTTTAAAGATGTAGTGATACTCAACTGGCGTCAAGGCCTTAATGTGAAGTTCTGGTCTATGTGCCTTTATGGCACTAAATAAGTTCGAATAAAACTCAACATCATATTGAGGCAAGACACCACCTACAATATGTACTTCTGTGACTGGCTGATCATCATATGCTTTCACCATATCTACCATTTCTTCTAAGCTATATTCCCAGCCTTCTTCTCTTTTCTTGATCAGCCTACTATATGAACAAAAGGTGCAAGTATATAGACACACATTTGTTGGTTCCATGTGAAAATTGCGATTAAAGTACGTTTTATCGCCGTGCCTATTTACTCTAATTGAATTCGCCATTATCCCAAGCTCAGCTAAACTGGCCTTTTCAAATAGGTACAAAGCATCTTCATCAGTGATTCTAACACCTTGCTCCAGCTTATTTGCTACTGAAATCATTTCCGGGGTTGAAAATTTGCTTGAAAGATTTGATGTCATGTTCGAATAATTCACATTTACAATAGAAAAAAGCCCTTGTTTTAATAGCTTTACCGAGTTTTCAAATAATACCGAAAGATACCTATTCAATTAAGGATTAAACATAAATTCGCAAGGTAAGTTCAATTAAACCTTTGATTAAAAGTATAAATAAAGTCGACAAACTATCCATCCTAATTCCTGTGTATAATTACAAGGTTGTTGATTTGGTTAAGAAGGTTTACAAACAATGCAAAAAACTCAATATTGAGTTTGAAGTTCTTGTATTTGACGATGGTTCAAAATATAAGTACAAAACAGAAAACAAGGTCTTGGGAAGTCTTTTTGGAGTCAATTACATGGAGCTTTCCGAAAACCTTGGAAGAGCTAGAATTAGAAATTGGCTTTTAAAGTCAGCTCTTTATGATTATGTCCTTTTTTTAGACTGCGATTCAAAGGTGACTAAGAAAGACTTCATAAATTCTTACCTCAATGCCTTAGGTCCTAACAAGGTTATAAATGGAGGTCGAGTTTACTCTAAATCCAAACCCAGGGCAAAATCAAAATTATTACATTGGGCTTATGGAACTAAATATGAATCTAGATCCGTAAAGACTAGAAATAAAAGGCCTGATCAATATTTCCACTCTAATAATTTTGCTGCGGACAGAAACGTCTTGATTAAATATCCATTTAACGAATCCGTAGTAGGTTATGGGTATGAAGATTTATTAATGGCTAAAGATTTGTTGGATGAAAATGTAATTATTAAACACATTGACAATCCTGTAATCCATCTTGGTCTTGAAAAAAATAAAGACTTTTTATCGAAAAACTTGAAGGCCATTGATAATTTGTATGAGCTTAAAAAGAAAGGAAATAAATTAAACATTCGATTAGAACGAATGGCCTTTGAATTAGAAGATTGGAAACTAGATGGAATTCTCTACAACTTTTTATCGAAGAAAGAACAAAGCTATGTTGATAATCTCCTAGGGGATAAACCTTCTTTGTGGAAATTCCAAGCCTTAAAATTAAAAAAGTACTGGGACTTAACTAGAGCTGATAAATCTTAATTTTTATGGATAAGAAGGAAAAGGTACTACTCCAAAAATATCCTGCAATTATAGACCTCCAGGAAAAGGCCGAGCGTAGGATTCCAAATGTGGCTTGGGAGTATCTGCAATCAGGTACTGGAAGAGAAATTGCAACACAAAGAAATCTTGAGGCCTTTGATAAAATAACTCTTAACCCACAATTTTTTAAAGGCGAACTCAACCCACAAGTCGAAACAAAACTGTTTGAAAAAACCTACAGTGCTCCTTTTGGTATTGCGCCCGTAGGGATTCAAGGTTTAATGTGGCCAGGAGGAGAATTCTGTCTAGCAAGTACAGCAAGAGAAAAAAATATTCCATATTGCTTAAGTACTGTTGCCAGCCAGGACCCTGAGTCCGTAGGGAAAAAAGTAGGGTCTCAAGGTTGGTTTCAGCTTTACCCTCCGAGGTCTAAGCAAACAAGAATCGATCTTCTAATGCGTGCAGCCAGGTCTGGTTTTCATACCTTAGTTGTAACCGCAGATGTGCCAGCACCTAGTATGCGCGAAAGGACAAAAAGAGCAGGACTAAGAACACCTCCTAAAATTACACCTAGATTCATATGGGATGGTATTACCAATCCATCATGGACCATGAAATTTTTAAAACATGGAATGCCTCAGCTAAAAACCATTCTACCCTATGCGGATAAATCGAAACAAAATGTCTTTGAAGAATTAAGGGCGGGTTTTGGTGGCACACTTTCTTGGAGCTATCTAAAGGAGTTAAGAGATGAATGGCATGGACCTTTAATAGTCAAAGGAGTTACCCATCCTAAAGATGCAAATCACTGTGTAAACATTGGAGTGGATGGATTGATTGTTTCAAATCATGGAGGCAGACAATTTGATGGAGTTCCTGCGGCGATAGAGCTCCTGCCAGGTATAGTGAAAGAGGTAGGAGATCAAACAAAAATAATGTTTGATAGTGGCGTCCGTTCAGGGCTCGACATCTTAAAGGCCATCCATTTAGGAGCAGATTTCGTATTTTTAGGACGTGCATTTATGTATGGCCTTTGCGCGCTTGGTGACAAAGGAGGCAATCATGTTTACAATATTCTGAAAGAAGATATCCTAATGAATATGCATCAATTGGGGATTTCAAATTTAGGTGAGCTTAGAAAAATATCATAACCTATGTTTCCATTCTTTTCCATATCTTCTAATAAAATTCCATCTCATGTTTAATGCTAATTACATACTGACAGCCATCTTTTTCCTAAGTTTCTTAACAATCTCAACATCTCAAGAGATCGATAAAAACCATCCAACTTATCTTCCTGCCCTACAGTCCTTAGGCCAGTTAAAAGAATTTTTAGCCATACCCAACGATGCTAATTTCCCAAATGATATTGAACTAAATGTGAAATGGTGTGAAACTAAACTTGGGAACCTAGGGATGGAATTAAATCGACTAGAAACTGAGACCGTTCCGCTTTTATTGGCATCAAAAGTTATAAATCAAGAGCTCCCTACCCTCATGTATTATTTTCATATTGATGGACAACCTGTCGATCCTCAATATTGGTTTCAAGACAGCCCTTATGATGCCACCATGAAAGAAGAGGTCGAAGGGCAAGGTTGGGTCACCCTGGACTGGAATGAATCAATCTCTGGAGAGATCAATCCTGATTGGCGAATTTTTGCACGTTCTTCTTCAGACGACAAATCACCATTTATAATGTTTTTGACCATTCTAGAGAACATGAAGGAAGGTGACCTAGCTTATAACCTAAAAGTCATTCTAGACTTTGAGGAGGAAAAAGGATCTCCTAGACTTGCGGCTGCTGTAGAAGAAAACAGAGACTTATTAAAAGCTGACGCATTGGTAATCATAGATGGCCCTAAACATCCAAGCAATCTGCCAACTTTATCGTTTGGAGCAAGAGGGATAACGACCGTTACGCTTAAAGTATTTGGGCCAACATTCCCTCTGCATAGCGGACATTACGGAAACTTTGCTCCGAATCCAGCCTTGCGATTATCAAAATTACTTGGATCAATGAAAGATGATTATGGGAGAGTAGTTATTCCTGGATTTTACGAAGGAATCAACTTGGATCAACCGACTAAAGAAATCTTAGCATCCGTACCAGATGATTTAAATAAGATGAAAGTAAAGTTAGGCATTGGTGAAATTGACTCGGTTGGCCACAACTATCAAGAGGCCTTACAGTACCCTTCGTTGAACATCCGAGGTCTTTCTTCCGGTTGGGTTGGATCGGAGGCTAGGACCATTGTGCCAGCGACAGCAACTGCAGAAATTGATATTCGATTGGTTGTAGAGTCACCCCCTGAACGGCAAGTTGAATTGTTGCGCAATCATGTAGAGTCACAAAGTTATTTTATTGTTGAAAAAAAACCATCGAGTCAGGAAAGATTTCTACATCCTAAGATCTGTCAATTTACCAATGACAGAGCCTACACGGCATTTAGGACTTCTTTTGATTCGCCTCTTGGTAAATGGGCGGATGATGCATTAAAGAATGAGTTTAGTTTAGACCCAATAAAAATTAGAACAATGGGAGGCAGTTTGCCAATTTCTCCTTTCATAAATGTACTAGGGATACCGGCAGTCATTGTTCCGATGGTAAACAGTGACAACAATCAACATAGCCCAAATGAAAACCTAAGATTAGGAAACTACTTTGATGGCGTTAGGACTTTTAATGCTCTACTGAATAAGGAATTTAAATCCCAATAACTATCCCTAAGGTTGGTAATGGAGTTCCAACATTATCACTTAAGGTCTTTAAGTTATATCGTTGCTCCTGTATTGGATCCGTTGGGTTAGAAATTATGCCAGGACCAATGGGTGAATTATTCTCATCCAAGGGACGATCCAATACCAGAATTTCTGAATCTACAGTTGATGCTGTTAGATTCACAATATCGAGGTATAGATTTAAATTCCACTTTTCGTAAAACCATTTTTTATCGACCCGCAAATCAACCTGACTGAATGCACCTGCCCTTTCTGAATTCAGTCGGGAATAATCTAAGAGGCCCCTATTATTGACATCCCAGTTTAAAACTAAGCTAGAATCATCGCTAAAAGGTGTCCTTGGTAGACCCGTTTGAAATCTCCAATTCACGCCTACTTCCCAGTTCTTTTTAAATTGTTTCCCTAAGGTAAGATTGATGATGTGTCTAGAGTCCCAAGAAGTCGGGAAGAATTCACCATCTTCTTCAAATTCAGACCATCCCAGAGTATAGGCTAATATGCCGTAAAAGCCTTTATATAATCTTTGCTGTACAAGTAGTTCAGTTCCATAAGTACGGCCTTCAGAGGTGCTCGTAACTGGCTCATTTCCAATTATACCAAAGTCTCCACCAAGATTTGCAATTGATATCATTTCTCGTAATAAAAAAGGATATTGTTTATAGTCTTTGTAAAAACCTTCAACTGTGATTCTGGCACTTGAAGACGTATTCCATTCTAATCCTAGAACGTAATGATCAGCCTTTATGAATTTGACTTGATTGTCTCTGTTAACAAATCTACCGTTCTCTTGGTACCCTAGTATTGTATAAGCAGGCAATTGATAGTACCTTCCTACATTTGCGTTAAGCGATAAAGAAGGACTTACCGCAAAGGAAGCTGAAACTCTTGGAGAGAACTGCTCTAAAGGATTGTTCATATCTTCAGAATAACTATTCCCATCCAATCTCAGTCCACCTGATAATGTCAAACGTCCATCCATCCACTTTCTACTCACTTGAGCAAATCCATAATACTTCCAGAAATTAAGATCACTAGCAAAGTTTATCTCTTGGGGTCCTGCGTTTGTAAATATTCGATTAAATGTGCGGTTATTATATTTTACAAATTCAGTCCCTACTCCGTAAATGATTTTAAAATCGTCCTTCCTTTGACTACGCTCTACCCTAAATTTGTTTTCGATTTCTTGAGAAAGGTAATCAAGGATTAAATTATCCTCGGAACTTTCGTCATTATCTTGGTATTTAATTGTTTTATTATTGAGCATGTTACGACTTAAAACAAAAGAGGTAAACCCATTTTCATTATAGCGTTTATATACTACTCCATTTGTGTAATTCCATTGTGTGTTAACTGGAAGATTGGAAAGTAGAAACTGTTGCGTTTCAGTTTCATTGGCATCAAAATTTAATTCAAAATCATCAATGGCTCCGATACCAATAAAATATAACTCTTCTTTCGTATTTAGCTTGCATTTGATTTTTGTTTGAAAGTCTGTGTATTTCGGCAGAAATGGCAGACCAATAGCTCTGAACAAAAACTGCAAATAAGATCTTCTTCCTGAAAATAAAAACGTCGTTTTATCATTTATAGGTCCTTCCAAAGTGATTCCTAAATCACTTGCACCCACAGTTGCAGTAAATCCAAGTCTATCATCTCTACCATCCTTTTGTTTAAATTGAAATACACTACTTAGTGCATTCCCTCTGTTGGCAGGGAAAGCTCCTGAATAGAAATCAACTTCTCGGATAAAATCAACGTTTATAATTCCGTTAGGACCTCCACTAGAACCTTGTGTCGCAAAATGATTGATGTTTGGAATCTCAATGTCATCCAAATAGAATCTGTTTTCATTAGGTGAACCTCCACGGATAATCAAATCATTTCTAAAGGAAGCTGTTGAAGTAACTCCAGGCAAAGATTTTACAACCTGAGAAATATCTCTGTTTCCTCCAGGTCTTCTTTTAATTTCAGTAATTCCTATATTTCGTAAACTTACAGGACTCTCTTCCGTTTTTCTGAATGCAGATGCTTTGACAACCACCTCCTCTAATTGATTTGCACTTTCTTCTAATAGGACATCTATGGTTGTCGGTCTATTGGAAACCAATTGAGTCTCTTGCAATAACTTAGATTCATAACCTAAGTAGCTAATCTCTATTGTATAGATGCCTGGCTCAATGCTAATTTCATAATATCCATTTTCATCGGAATTGGTACCTACTGAGGTCCCTTCGACAAATACATTTGCGAATATTATTGGATCATTGTTATTGGCATCCAGTATATACCCTTTTAAGGTGGCAGTTTGTGCAATGCAATTTAAACTGAAAGCCCAAAAAAGAATTTGTAAGAGAATAGTCTTCATAGTGTTCATTAAAATAATAAGGATTAAAACAAGATATTCCTAAATAGGTTCAGAAATTAATTTCCATATCATGCTCTGCCACAACGGTGATTTCAAAATCTTTTCAGTAAAGTCGTTTTGAATCAAATAAAACATTCATGATATAGGGAATCACCAACAGCCATGAAAGTCGGGTTAAT
>JAHDGF010000040.1 GCA_020627785.1 Saprospiraceae bacterium | reverse complement strand
TAAATTTAAAAAGTTACTAAATATTTATTGACACACTTTTTTGGATAGTCTCTGTTCAAATCTTGATGGAATAACTTTAAGCGTGTATAAATAAAATCTTAACTATACTTTTGTGTTAAACTGTAACTTAATATTGATTGCTAACATCAAGAATTTGCAGTAACTTATAGTAATACCTAACATACCCTTTAATACAATACCAATGAAAACTCTCATATGTTTATGTCTGAGTGTCCTCGCCTGCAATCTTAGTTGGGCACAATCTATCACAGCTTTAGATTCTTTTCATTTATACATCTATGAGGATGATGAATGGAATTTGTCATCAGGTGACATTTATTCTCAGATGGCAGACGGTTCTGTGATTGCCAATCAATTTGCGATAACTGATGATGGCGAGCGATTATTTACTGATCGAATAACTGCCAACTTTGATGACAATGGAAATGAAGTTCAAAATCTTTTGAGTGTTTTAGATGAGGCGACGGGTGAGTTTTTGCCGAACACCATGTCGATCTATGCATTTGATGCAGACAACAATTTGACTGAAAGAGTCCGACAATTATATAGTGAGGAAACTCAGGATTGGGTAAATGTTGAGAAGTGGGAATACACTGAATATGATGCTTTCAATAATTTTGGAAAGACTGAAAATTTTAACCACACAGAAGCAGATGGCTGGTTATTGGCCAATTCAATCTTATTGGATAATGGATATGAAAATGATTTATTAGATACGGTAAGTGCATTTAGGAACGGAGAGCAATGGTACACTCGAGCTTTTGATTATGATGGAGCGGATTTATTGATGGAAAACCGTACCGTGTTTTATTTTAATGGCGAGATAAATCACTTGACTAGAACTAACTTTGAATATAATGCCTTGGAGGAGCGGGAATGGAGAATGTATGGATCTTATACGCCTGCTGCTGGTGAAACAGATTTCAACTTGAGGTATCGAGATAACTTCGAATATGATACTGATGGAAATTTATTCCGTTTAACCAATGAAGATTACGACGCCGATAATTCTGATTATCAATTTGATGAACGTTCCGTTTATTTTTCTCCTCAGGTTACAAGTGTTGATGATTTGGATGAGTCCTTGATTTCAGTTCAATGGAGAAATACTAAGTTCAACCAGTTGGAGTTGCAGATTGGTGACCTTTCGGCAAATGAAAATTATCGACTTTCAATTTTTAATGGTTCTGGAAAAATGGTTAAAAACCTTTTAATTAATCAAGAGTCTCAATGGTCTAATAACTATTCACTTTCAAGCGGCATGTATTATGTGGTCATCAGATCAGCATCTGGTTTGACGCATACTGAAAAAGTGATTGTACAATAAAGTAAAAGAGTCAAACAATTCTTGCCCTAGTCGTCTAGGTGATAAGGATTAAAACATTTAGTTGAAAGCAGATTATCTTTTCTTCTGGATGTGAAAGTTTCGCCTGATTTCTAATTTTTTGTTTTATATTAATTCAAAGATTAGAAGTCAGGCGCAACTTTTTTTTTACGAAAGCTTGAAGTTGTTGCTGAATCAAAACCAAGGAAATGAAAAACTTAATATTTATACTTTCAATTTTACTTTTCACCCAAGTAATTTACTCGCAAAATTTTTTAGCAGATTCACTGCACGTACTTAGTCACGAAACTGGCGATTGGGAAGTGGTAGAGGTACATGTCTTTGATTATGTTGATCCTCAGACAACGGATGCGTATGTATATGAAATTGATTCTTTGGGGCAACGGAATTTTTTATACTTGAGTACAATAAGCTATAATGCGAATGGTGATGAAATTGAAAGAGAATTAAGGTCGCTCAATATGTCTACAAATGAATATGAACTTTACTTCTGGGGTGAAAGATTTTATGATGAAGATTTTAATTTGCTTGGTAATTACAATTATGACGTAGACCCTATTTCCATGGATACCACCAAAAGTTTTGGTTTTGAATATGGAGCTTACGATTCCTTTGGTAACTACCAGGAGTTTATCTTTTATGAAGGAACTGATAATAATTCTTGGGAAGTTCTTGTTGAAGAATTCCGCATTCATTCCTATAATCCAAATGACCTACTGGATAGTACAGCCATATTTCGGGTAGGTAATTTTAGTGGCGCCAATGCTTATAACTATAATGATTCTAATGAATTGATGGAACAGCGACAATATTTTTCTCCGGACGATAGAATTGATTTTCGATATAGATTTAACTATGAAGATTCTAAGTTAATAGAGTCTACAAGAGAGCGATTTGATTTTCAGGTAGACTCCTTGGCACCCAATGTCCGTCTTACCTTTACTTATGACGATAATGAAGATCTTATTTGTCGTGTTACTGAATTATATGATGAAGAATATTTTTTTACAACCAAGCGCCAATACTTTTTCTCGGGACTTAGTTCGACTCAAACCTTATTAGATGATGACTTAGATGTGACTTGGATGAATCGTGGTGGAGGCCATCTCGAAATTTCAGTTGATGGTTTAAATGCAACGGAGAAATATAGGATAGGAATTTTCAACATGCTTGGACAGCAGGTTAAATCCTTGAGTCTTTCTAATCAAGAAATGTGGAATAATAGTTACTTGTTGGATTCTGGTTCTTATGTGTTGGTTATTAAAGATCAGATGAATCGAGTGCATACTGAGAAGATGGTGGTGGTGCGGTAGTTGATTTATTGTAGGTTATTTTACATTCGTTAATCGTTGTACATTATTCTGGTACGATAATATATAATTGAGTATTTTGAATTTTTACTTCTAACAATTTATTATGAGAGCCATTTTTTTATTTTTTATATTGGTAAGTTTTCCTTTCATCAGTACTGGTCAAGAAGCTCAAGCTGATTCCATTCAAATATTCAATTACGAGGATGGATATCATAACCTAAGCTATGTCTTTGAATATCCTTCTGCAGATTCAGTAATCAGAAAAGAGTATAGGATAGATTCTTCGGGTCAAAGAAATTTAAGAGAAACTAATCTGTTTGTATATAATGAGAATGGTGATTTAATTGAAAAAGATAGGGGATATTGGAGAGATAATTATACCTATGATGAAGACTATAATTTAACCGGTTTTTATAGATATCGATGGGATTCTAATGGCGAAAATTTTGAACCTTGGGAAGGTACAGAATATCTTGAATTTGATGAATTTGGAAACCACAGGCAAGCTAGATTTCTTTTTGCCAATGCTCAATCTAATGGTTGGTATTATACTGGGTATAATCTTCATACTCATGTTTACAACTCTGATAATCTATTGGATACTTTGAGGGTGTTCGATGTAGATGCAGAATTGTTAACTACTACCACTTATGAATATGATACCGAAGGTAGAATATCGAAAGAGTTAAGATATTCTGATGTAAAGATGGAGGAGGTTTTTGAAGGAGTGTATACTTATAATATGGATGGGCTTCTTGTAGAAAGAGAACATTTATGTTTTGACACTTGGACAGATAATCCGTTTGGACCTTGTTGGAGATATAATTTTATTTATGATCAAGATCAAAGATTAGATTTTCAAAAGACTGAGATTTACAATAACGGATATACTGATTATGCTGATTGGCAATATTTTTATCCTAATGCTTCCTCCGTTGCTTCCTTAGTTGTTGAAGGAATAATGGTCAATTGGACGAATACTTCTCTTGGGAAAATTGATCTTTCCATCGAAGGTTTGGATGCAGACGAAAAGTATGTTGTTGGGATTGTTAACATGCAGGGTCAGCGAATAAAATCATTAGTGGTAGAGGGTGAGCATATATACAATAATAGTTACAGACTGGAATCAGGTACCTATGTTTTAATCGTTAAGGATCAGATGAATCGATCATATACAGAGCAGATTATAGTTATCTGATGATTTTAGCATACTTGACATTTAAAAATCTGCACAAAGACATTATTTAGTTCTTATCTTGTGGAACCTTACAATTACAATGAAGGAACTATGAAACAATTTATCCACGTATTATTTTTTAGCCTGTTGGCAAATGCAGCTTTTACGCAGATTGAAGTAGGTGTTGAGACCTTACCGGAAGCAGGCGACGTTTTAAGCTATGTCACCTTTGAATATTCAGGAGATACACTTTCTTACAGAGCAGATGGGGAGTCTCAGAATTGGTCATTTGACAACTTTGAATTTACAGGTGAGGTGAGTGATACTTTTGTTGATATTAGTGAAACTGAATTTGTAAATTCTTTCCCAGACGCTAATCTTCTTTTCAACGCCTTTGGATTTCAAGCAGCTGCTAAAAGAAATACCAATTCGTTAGAGCTGGTCGGGATCGTAAGTCCACAAATAGATTTTTTAGACTTATCTGGCATTAGTTTATTTGAGTCTCCATTTGAGTACAGAAGGGCGCCGATTAACTTTGGAGATAGTTTTGAAGATGACGGTCGTTTGTTTTTTCAATTTACAGCAGACATAATACCTGGGGTTGATTCATTGGAGTTACCTATTCCTGGAGCAACTTTGGATTCGATTCGGTTTATCGTTGAATTTACTAAAAATGAACGTGCGGTAGGATGGGGTAGTTTAGAGTTGGATGGTCTTACTCAGGATGTGCTATTGATAGAACAGGAAGATGATTTTGATAATACCATTGAGGTTGGGTTAAATTTAGCAGGAACGATTATCTGGTTTGATGCCTCCGCCTTTTTTGGAGATGATGGTGGTGGAGACGATGGTTTTGGATTTGGTCCTACTTCCTCAACGACCTATAAATATTTAAATGAAGATTCTAAAGAGTCAATCATAGAATTTACAGAACGGAGATTGATTGATACGCTGGGTAATGCATCTCTTTTTGTAGAAGGGCGTATTTCTGATGATTTTATTACGGATGTTACAGAACTTACTTTCAATATTTCAAAATATGAAGTAAGCCCGAATCCTTCATCTGGTCAAGTAACTGTCATTTGCGAAAGCGAAATCATAAAACAACCAACATTGACCGTCAGAAGCCTTGGAGGTGAAGCAGTCTGGAGTGCTGAGAATTATAATTTTGGTGAATTAATTGATCTTAGCCATTTGCCGAAAGGCCTATATCTACTTGAAATTAATGATGGAGATACTCGTCGAACAGAGAAAATTCTCGTACAATAGGTCGTAAAACATGTTAGAGTAATTCATAATATGTCTTATCTTTGGTGGTCAAAGAAAACAACAATATGTCCACCGTTCAATATACTGAAGCTAATATACGATCCCTTGACTGGAAGGAACACATCAGGTTGCGGCCTGGTATGTATATCGGAAAATTAGGAAATGGAGCAAGTGCCGATGATGGGATTTATGTCCTTCTGAAGGAGGTGATTGACAACTCCATAGATGAGTACGTCATGGGTCACGGTAAACAAATCGAAATTGAAGTGACAGACGAGCTTGTCACCGTCCGAGATTATGGACGTGGTATTCCGCTGGGTAAGGTCGTTGATGTTGTATCCAAAATGAATACGGGTGGTAAATATGACTCTAAGGCCTTTAAGAAATCTGTAGGTCTAAATGGGGTAGGAACGAAGGCTGTAAATGCGCTTTCGACCCACTTTGTCGTGACTGCCTATAGAGATGGCAAACAAAAATCAGCATCTTTCAATAAGGGAGAATTATTGAGCCAGAGCAAGCAGGTAAAAACAAAAGAACCAAATGGTACTTTAATCGAGTACACACCCGATAATTCCATCTTTAAGAAATATAAATACCGAGATGAATTTATCATTAATCAGCTCTGGAATTACGCATACTTAAATGCTGGCCTTAAGCTAAAATTTAATGGTAAGACTCTAGTCTCTCGAAATGGACTGAAGGACTTACTCGAACGAAAGGCTGATCCTACGACCATGCGATATCCGATCATTCATCTGAAAGGCGATGATATCGAAATGGCTTTAACGCATGGCAACCAATATGGTGAAGAATATTACTCTTTCGTTAATGGACAGAATACGACGCAGGGAGGGACACATCTTGCGGCCTTCAGAGAAGCGATAACTAAAACAGTCCGAGATTTTTATGGAAAGAATTTTGAATCGAAAGACATACAATCGGCCGTGGTCGGAGCGATTAGTGTTCGAGTGGAAGAACCAGTTTTTGAATCCCAGACCAAAACAAAATTAGGTTCGATAAATGTGGCGCCTGAGGGCAAAACGGTACGGTCATTTGTGGTAGACTTTGTGAAAAGTCAATTGGATAATTTCCTTCATAAAAATAAGGATGTTTCAGAGGCACTACTGAAAAGAATCCAGCAATCAGAACGAGAAAGAAAAGAGATTGCCGGCATTAAAAAGCTCGCTAATAAAAGAGCGAAGGTTGCTAACATCCATAATAAAAAACTCAGAGACTGTCGGGTGCATTTAAATTCTTCCGTGAAGAAACATACCGAAGAAATTAAAAAAGCGACAACCATTTTTATTACCGAGGGGGATTCTGCCAGTGGTTCTATTACGAAGGCAAGAAATGTTCAGACGCAAGCGGTGTTCAGTCTTCGAGGTAAGCCACTCAATAGTTTTGGACAGACTAAAAAAGTGGTCTATGAAAATGAAGAATTAAATCTTCTACAGCATGCATTGAATATCGAGGATGGCATTGAGTTTTTGCGATACAATCAAGTGGTGATTGCTACGGATGCAGATGTCGATGGAATGCACATCCGATTACTCTTGTTAACTTTCTTTCTTCAGTTTTTCCCAGATCTTGTAAGGGAGGGGCACTTGTATATTTTGGAGACTCCTTTGTTTAGAGTTCGTGATAAAAAAGATACGCACTATTGTTATAGTGAAAAGGAAAAGCAGGATGCCATTAAAGCGCTAAGAGGTAAGCCAGAAATTACAAGATTTAAGGGGCTGGGGGAAATCTCGCCAGATGAGTTTGGTGGATTTATCGGTTCTGACATTCGACTAGAGCCTGTGATATTTAATGAGAAAGTAAGTATTCCGGAGATACTCAGTTACTACATGGGTAAGAATTCCATGGATCGGCAGTTATTTATTATTGATAATCTTAAGGTGGAAATTGACGCCATTGAGCCAGTACTGGAAGAAGAATTGGCTTAGTTACTCCTGTAAATAGTTAAATATCAATTCATCTTCTTTAAGGTATTCTTGCTTGGTGTGATTCCAGTAAAATAGCCAAAGCTTATTTTTGATTTTATTTATTCTGCCCCATTTTTTTCGCAGATAAATTTTATACGTTTTAGACTCTAATTCAATGGCTTGATTTATAGGAACATAGTAGACTTTCCTGACATCGTCTTTCATGGCTTCAACCGCAATCGATTCTAAATAAATCTTTTTACCAACCAATGAGTTGATGTCATCATGTCGAAAGGATAGGGTTTTGGTTTCTCTGAGAAAGAAAGGTTTTTTCTTATATGAAATGGATAGGTTGGTACCTAAATCACGTTTGTCTAAATCATAAATCTTGAAAGCAAGTTCCGTTGATTGTATGGTGTCTATATCAATTCGGTCAACAAACAAACGTTCAAGGTTAAAGCCTTTATTCCCTAAGGTGTCAACGGTAAGTTCTATTTGGGTGTCACTTGAGTATGTATAATTGCCTACCAGTGTTCTTGTAATATAATCACCAGGACAGGCATTCTCAAAAACTACGGAACCATCATCTCTAAATAGATACCGCTGACAATCATATAATTTGAAGTAGTATTTTTTATCTCGCTGAAAGGGGTCGTTGCTTTGACTTACAACGGAATCCTTTTCAAAAATTTTTAGGCTGTTTTTTATTCTGAATATATCTTCATTGTAGGATTGTCCTAATAGAAATAATCCATTAAGAAGAACGATTATACTGGTTAATATGGTTTTGAAATTATTCATTAAAATCTTCTATGAGTATGCCCATCTTGCCCATCTGTGAATCCCTCATGGCTTGCATAATTTCTACCTGAGAGTTCATGACAAATGGACCGTACGATACCACTTCTTCATTGATTGGTTCTCCAGATAAAATGATAAATCTACTTTCTTTGGTTGAAGTAATTTCAATGTTTGCTGCATCGTTGGCAAACCAGACTAAGTCTTTATCTTTTACAGTCTTGTTGTCAATCAATAATTCTCCGTCTAACAGATATAGAATGGTATTAAAGTTTGATTCAAGCTCTAGGGAGAGTTTTGCACTTGCTTCTGTATTAATGCGTAGATGTGTCTGTGGACTGTAAGTCTTTGCGGGTCCCTTTACATTTTCAAATTCACCAGTAACCACAGAAATCTCTGCCTTTTCTTTTTTAATAGTAGGCGTATCTTCTTTAGAGATGGGAAGATAGTAAGCTGGTTCCATTTTAAATTTAGCAGGCGTGTTCACCCAAAATTGGATAAACTCATGTTCGCCTCCGTTTTGAGCAAGAACTTTACTGGGCCTTTCGCTGTGTGTAATTCCCTTCCCGGCATGCATCCACTGCGTCCCACCTTCTTCAACAATGGCATTATTTCCTAGCGAGTCTCTGTGTTGAATATCTCCTTTAAATATGAAAGTGACCGGCGAAAACCCACGATGTGGATGTGGTCCCACGCCAGCTTCTTGCGGTCGTAGACCACCTTCGATGGGTTGATTCCAATGGTGAATCAACAAGAACGGATCAATCTGTTCTACACCGTCATAGGGTAGTGGTTGATCAAGTAAATGTCCTCCCATATTTATGAGTTTTGCTGGAATGATTTTATGTATGCTGCGATGTGACATTGTGTTTATTTTGAGAATTAACACACAAATGGAACGAATGTTTTTTCAGTATTTACGCACATAATTCTATGTATGATCTGCTGATTAGAAATTTACGTTTAATGTACAACTTCAAGAGCACTAGTTCAATGTTGTGTGCTCCTAAAAGATAAGATTTTCTTTTATGAAGTCGTGCTTAAGATTTTCGAAGAAAACTTATGGACCTTTTAGGACTTAGTTTTTTGAAACTATGGGATTGGAATGTGCAGCACTCTTGTTAAGCAATTGCTGGTAACTCGATGGTAAACCTCGTTCCTTTGTTTATTTCGGAGTCAACTTTAATAATCCCATTATGTTTTTCAATGAGTTTGGAGACAATGGACATGCCTAAGCCAGTACCTTCATAATCTCTTTTGGAATGAAGTCTTTTGAATGGTTTGAAGATTTCTCCTTTGTTGCTGATTTCTAGACCTATGCCATTGTCAGAAATGATGATCTGATCTTTCAGTTTTTCCTTTAAGTGTTGGATTTTTATTTTAGGAATATGATTTTCATCTTTCGGTTGATATTTGATGGAGTTGGAAATCATATTCTGGAGTACAAGGAATAAAGAATCTTTATGAGCTAAAAGACTTCCAAGTTCATTTTTACTAATCTCCACCTGTCGATCATCTAGTTCAAACTTAAAGGTTGCAAGAACTTCATCTACTAAGTTTTCTAAATTAATGGTATCTAACTTTATTTCTTCTGAATTAGATTTCGAGTATAATAGAAGATCATTGATTAGATCTCTCATGGAGTTTACACCATCAATTATATAGGTGAATAATTTTTTATCTCCGTCACTCATTTCAGGGTGCTTTTTAAGTAAAAGTTCTGAGAAGCCTGTGATAGATCTTAGAGGTGCTTTTAGGTCATGACTCATTATATTCGAATACAAAAGAATTTCTTCGTTTTTATCTTTTAATTGCTCGATTAAAAGACTCTTTTCCTCGTTCACTTCATTAAGGATCTTGGAGAAATACATGACTGAGATAAAGGAAGGAATAAGACCGTAGTAAAAGAAATAGTTGTCAAATAGACCAAACTCTGATAAATAGTTACACAGGGGGAATAGTAGAAATGAAGAAAAGAAAAGTAGGTATCTACTAATGTTCCTTTCTAACATTAATGGTCCTACAATAGGAATAGCTATAAGAATAAAATAGCAAGTAGCGTGATTTCCCACTACGACCACATGGTAAAAACCTATGAAGTATAAGGTATATGAAATGCAAAGAGTTGCTAGTTCTTGTTTTTCAAACTGAATAAAAATTCTTGCAATAACAAGGCCTAGAAGAAAATAAACACTTGACATCATAAGATCAGTATCGCCTTTATGCCAACATAAAAGTATGTCGAACACAACTACTACAATAAAGATTTTGTTTAAAAAACTTAAACTTTTTTTAATTGCCTTAGCATCCATAATTGGCACTCTCTATTTGCTAGGAATTAATGAGGGATGATTAATTCCAGCTTTTACTGTCTTTGTTTTGCTAGTTTAAACTAGCTATTTGAAAATAGGGTGCAATTAAAATTATTACCATGTGTGTATGCCCCAAAATTAGGCCTGAAAGTCATTTTTGTCTGTCTAGTTTGAGAAATTCCGAATAAAAAGTGTTCTTATGCCTATTAATTGTCTTTTTAGGCTTCAAATGAATGTAAATTTTAAGACAAAAATTTTCCTATCCTCTGGATTTAGAAATATTGGCTAGGCCTATCCACTCATGCTCGATGTTTTTCATGAGTAAAGCATTGTCAAAAATTACTGATCCTTCAGGGAATATTCCCTGATCTTCGAAAAAGCTTGAATGGACATATTCTACCATAAGTGGAGAAACTTTCCATCTAAGAGTTTTAAGTTGCAATCCATCATATTCTTTCTTCCCAGGTGAATATCCAATCGATCCATTTTCAAAAAATGTTGAAGCATCTTCCAAATTATCAAAGACACTTTTTTCATTCCAGTCATTTGATTCTTTAGCTTTTATAGATAGACTGGTTTGGTCTTTACTTATAAAACCCACTTCGTAATTATCATTTTCTTCCTTTACGATAAACTTAGCTAAGTGATGAGTGCCTGGAAACACAGTACCGCCTGCCAAAGAATTTAGAATGGAAGAGGTGTCTCTACGTGGTATAAATACACCTTCTTTTAATACACCATTGTCCATCCATTCAACAGCAATTCTGTGCGCTCCATTCTCTGAGGAAATTCCAAATTGCTTTGGAATCCAAGTAGGTCTTATTTCTTTCAATCTTATCAAGCAAATTCCAGCAATCCCTTTTCCTTTGACAAGCTTAGGTTTAAACGGAGCAGGCAAAAAATTCGCTAATACCTCTTTTTCAATTTGATAATTGATCAGTATTCTTCGCTCAATGATGCCTTTTATCTTAGGTAACTTCATTACTATTTTATTTTGCCATTAGAAGAAGGTATTAAATTTACTAAAAGGTTATTGATACAGTTCCCAACGAACCTGGTATGGATATCTCTCGTAGATTGAATTGTCTTCATTTATAGTATATCCTTTTTTGCCATATTCTATGGCTTTCTTCATGAGTTCAATTGACTCATCCTTCTTTTCTAAATAGCGTAAACACTTGGCCTTATAATATAAAGCTTCTGCGAATTCAGGATACAGAGGAAAGACTTTTTCTAATACTTCAATTGCCTCCTCATATTTTCCAAGTTCATATTTGGTAACTCCCAGGTAGAAGTAATCCAGGTAGTGAACCCAGTCCTTGCCTTGATTTTTTTCTTGACTTGCAATGTCTGATTCATATATTTTTTCCGCTTCCGCAAATTTATTCAACTGTAATTTACTAAGGGCTATATAAAAGTAATATGAATGATCCATAACATAACTATTGCCTTTTCTTTGAATTAAATCTTCAAAATCAAGAATGGCTTCATTGTATGTTTTTGCGAAAATACATTTCATGAAAGCTCTATAATCTTGATGTTGGTCTTTGTCGTATTTTACTGCTTGGTCAATATATTTAGTGGCTAGTTCATATTTTCCTTGCTTGTATAAGGGCATTGCTTTTTGCTGCCATAAATAAGCAATGGTCGAATCTTTGGCTAAGCCTTTATCAATTTCTTCCTGCCATTCTCTTGAGTATAAACCTTTAGTCCAAGCTCCATTTTTTAAATGTATTTCAATGATGGAATCTTGAACTTCTTCGGAATTCATGAGCTGCACTTCTTCGATTTTATTGTTTTCTTTTGTTCCTTGTTTTGTGCTCTGGCTACAAGAAAGCAAAACCAGACTTATTATAATTAATGTATGATATTTCATGGTGTCGCTTTATATCGATTAAGCCTTTAGGTTTTCATTAAATTTTCTGATAAACTCCGCTTGATTTTTGTTTCTCCTCTCCTTATTCTGTTCTGCTGTATCAGGCGTCATGGACATTAATGTATTTATCGTTTCTAAAATCTGCCAAGCATTCTCTTGTTTCGCTAAAAATCCGCGAATGATTAATTGTCGATTGCTGTTGTATAAAATTGAGGAAGGTATTTCTTCTAATATTTTAGCAATCGATATTTGTTTGGTCCTTTCAAGAAAATTCTGGATAGAATCGTGATCTATATAATTGCATAGAGGGTTATTTCTAAGCCCTTGAAGAATTTTATCATTATTAAGAAAATTACTTTGACTGAGAAGTTCTTGTATAAGCATACTAGATTCATAATCTACAGAGATCACAGAGTCGTCCTGAAAGAGTAAATTTAAATTTTCTGCGCTTCGGTCAATATTTATCATCATTAGATCAAAGAGAAAAATTTCATTAAGCTCCTTTTTATTTAGCTTATCCAATTCTTTTACTTCGACTTCACGTAAATCGTCGAGATACTCAAAGGCAATGTTTGTTCCATGACTTTTATTAATGAGATCTTTTACTTCAATATAAATTTCTTTGCATTCTATTGAAGAATCTAATTCAATCCAATATGGATTTTGTGTAGGTAAGTTTAACTGTTTCCCTAAGCTATTACCAATGTACTCAGTGATTAATGAATGTGTTCCACTCATCCCTGCTCTGAGCTTCACAAAAAAATCGGAACTTTGAGTTTCAATTATTACAGGAAAGGAGTTGCCTCTTTTTATGTACGACTTTACTTTCACGATAGCTTAAGGTAAGCACTCTAGTATTAGGTTGAAAGGTAATCCAATTTATAGTTAAATATATCTTTTGGTTCTTTATTCACTTTTCATTAGGATTTGTTTTAAAGACCTTTAAGTTTATTTCTTAATAAGAAATGCCAACCTTTTTATATAAGTGCTCTTTGCTTTCAATTTGTCGAAGCATGAAATCTGCAACATCCGATCTTGAAATTTTTAGTTTTATTTTATCAGTTGGTTGAAATCCATATTTATACTTGCCAGTTCTTTTTCCATTCGTCATATTTCCAGGACGGATGATTGTCCACTCTGTTTTTGAGTTTTGGATGACCTGCTCTTGAGATTCATGATCCTTGAATGCATTTTTTAATATAAAGGGAACCACTAGATATTTCATATGCCAAGGTAGTACTTCCTTGCTATCACCGTAACCTAAAGAAGTTTGACATATGAATCTATTTACCTTGTGAGATTCCATGGCTTTTATAATATTAGCTGTTCCTACCGTGCGTAAATTGGTTTTATCAGATGCAGGCATTCCAAGGCAAGAGAACACAATCTTATGTCCATTCATGGCTCCATGAACCTCATTGTAATTCAAGACATCACCTTTAATTACGGATAGCATACGATTTTGGATTTGTAATTTTTGTGGTGATCGGACAAAGGCACTTACATGATGCCCTTTAGCTAATGATTGAATAATTAGTTGTTGACCAGTGCCGCCTGTGGCTCCAAAGATTATTATTTTCCTACTCATACTGTTGTTTTTATTTAGTTCAAAGATGAGTAGAGAAAGAAGTCAAAAATTGTAAAAAACCGACAATATTGGCGGCACTAGAGTTGGGCTAAAATTTCTTTCGGTGTCCTTCCTGTGTACTTTTTAAAGGTTTTTATAAAGTGTGATTGGTCTGTGAAGCCATTGTCATAAGCAATGTTAGTAAGCTTGGTGTAGTCGGATTCTTTAATCTGATTAAGTGAAAAACTAAACTGAATTATCTTGGCAAATTGTTTGGGCGTTACCCCAATTTCCTTCATAAATTTCCGCTCGAATGTTCGCTCTGTTATGAATAATTGTTCTCTCAATTGTTTAATTGATATCACCCCCTTAGAATTAATCAAAGTAGATATCGCCAATTTTATAGAATTATCCGGATCTGCTGAGCAGTTTTTTACCAGAGATAATATGTAATCAGAAATTACATGAATTTTACGCTCTGTTTCCTGACCAATAAGTTTTTCCGTCGTTGTTTTGGTTGAAACACCTTCTATTAGATTCAAGTCATAGCAAGTATCGTTTAAATTCTTAGGGTCCTCCTTGATGAGTAGTCGTGTTGCAAATGGATATAGTTGGAACACAATTATTTTATATCCCCCAAAGATTTGAAGTTGTATTGGTTCGATGGTTTGGCCATAAAGAAAAAAATTGGGCAGCAATTTATTTTCTGGCAGGAGACATATTGGTTTTGCCGTTTCAGAATACATGATCCCTGGATAGCCATCAGCATAAAAGGGTAAACTTACTTTGGAATTATCTCGATCTTCCAAGAAAATAATCTCCTTTATAAAAGGAGTAATTTCATCTTTAGGTTTATAGGTGCGCAAGGTATAAAAGGCTAATCCGCCTTGCTATTGGTCTTGCCTTTGACGGATACTCCAAGTCCAGAAACTTCTGTTGTTCTTCGGCTATAATTTATAAGTAAGAGCGGGATAAAGAACTTTTTATTTTTTGTTCTAGGTAGAATTATGGCGTCGGCATTTGGAAGATTGTCGACAGCATCATAGTACGCATTGTTGTACAGCTCTTCACTAGATTTATGTTTACCTATCGGGAAGAATAGTAAATATAGCGTAGACGAACTAGCCTTTCCCACCGTTTTTTGCATTACCTCATAATCCTCTCTTTTCAAGGCCTCGATGTGAGAAGAAGTGTTCTCAATTGAAACGGCTGTATTTGTTGACCCAAGATTTGGGTTTAATATGGAACAAGAGCTTAAAAGTGCTATTGAAACGATAAGGGATAAGAATCTCATAACTAAATTTAGATTGGTTTTAAAACTTGTTGGTCTTTCGCTTTCGCAAATCTAGCATAAGATAAAAAACTGAATCTGAACCAATGGTTAAATGAGCGCTAAATTGAAATTTATTGTAATCACCCTAATTCGTATCTCTTGTACTTGAATAATTTTCTAATCTTTTTGAGCAATAATTCTATTTTCAACTTTGTCAATGGTAGAATCTATAACCTCTTTTAGTCGGTCATTGTTTCTATGTTTTAACTTGGCTTTCTTCAGCGTTTTCAGAATCTCCTTACTTGAAATTTTAATCGCAAACATCATCGCTGCTTCACTTCCTTCAAGGATGGCTAGATGAATTTGTTCTATTAGATACTTTCTATTTTCAAGATTTCTGTGAAGGTGTGAAATTTTATAGTCAATGTGATATTCCGGATCTTCCTTTAATAATTTCCATAAAGTTATGTGTAGTAATTCTTGGTGATGATTGTGTTCTAAATACCTTACAGGAAACCAAAAATAACTTGCATTTTCACTTAGACATTCTTGATTGCTGATAAACATCTGTGCAATGCGTTCATCTTCTATCTTGCTAAGATGGTACATGAGACGCTGGGCATATCTAATCGAATCATAATCAAAGGAGATTGGACATGTATATTTTTCTAAATCATTGATCAGATATTCTTTAATCTTGACGATGTAAGGATCAATGTAACTATATCCAATCTGATAAGCATACCAAGCGCTGCTATTTAATTTAAGATAAACCTCAGAGAATGCTTCTAGTTCAACTTGATTGTGCCTAGCTGGATTAGACAAGTCTAGATATTGCATAAACTGTGCATTGAACTCATTCCATAAAAACTCTGAATCTTCGTCTTTGATGGATAGTGATTTCAATGCATGCTCAAAGGCAGTCATGACTTTAAATTGATTGATAGCCTCTTCTTGGATATATCTATCTAAACAATAATTTGAATAAATTTTACCCCAATCTTCATCATATTGTCTCGCGTATTTATGATAAATATTTTTAAGACTATCTACATTTATTTCCGTTTGTAAAAAGGTGATCTCCTTTAAGTTTCCAATGATTGCTTTTACATTTACCAAATGCTTAAGAGTATCTGCCAATATGCTATAGTCAAAATAAGAAGACTGACATTGTAGGGTAGTAGTGTCAATCTTAACAATTGTATCTTTCTTATTTTCAAACAACTCATATTCCAACTTATCTAGTTGCGCTAAGGAAGCGTTGCTAAGTAAAGCAAAAACAAGGAGAAGATTAATTGTTTTCAGTTGGATCTATTTTCAAGTGAGTAATACGATGATGACCTCAAATATTTACTTAACGAAAATAGTAAACTTGTTGATACTATGTTATGAATACTGTCGGGAAGTCTTATTAAACACTAATGTGCAATGTAGAAAGGAATCTTGTCTTATTCAGGTGTTCGACATCAGGTAAACTTAAAGTAGAACAATGATCTTTTGGGTCTAGTCAGTCTTGACTTTAAATTTTTTTCGATTCAGCCAGCTTTGTAAAAACTGCTTGTTACTACTTAGTTCAATAATATAGAAAGTATTATGAAATGAAAACACTTGAGACTCCTCTATGCTTTCAATTTCAACTCCATTACCACTTATGTAATTTGAATGGATGAGATATAATTCCTCTTCTAGTTTCAAAAGATAACCTACGTGGTTTTCTCCCAACCCAATAAAGTGAATGCCCTCTGGTATTTTGGTTTTTATCTTCTCAATGTTTTCTTTTATTGATTCTTCTTGAATGACGTGCAATGGTGAGTCTTGCGCCAATGTCAAAGCTTCGTTTTTAGGATTTTGTTGGGCTAGTTTATATCTATTAATATTTATTCCTACATCTTGTAGGGTTGTTGAAACAAAATATCCACAGGCTATTTCCCCTTTGCCAGGAATAGAAGTGTGCCCATCAAATGACCAGGCTGTTCCATCCCAGAACGGAATGATTCTCTTTAGTAAAGAATTGTAGAATACTTGACCTACTGAGTCGATGGAGATACTATCTGCGTTTAATCCTAGTCGATGTTTGTTTACTGAAATTTTTATAGAATCATAACTCAAGTCCGAATCATAAAAATTAATAAATTCCTTTAAGCTCTTTATTGGAGTAATATTCTCTGAGGCTTTTTTATTTGTTTCAACCTTTGCATTTTGTTGGCAACTTACTAAAAGGGATAGAAATAATATGGTATGAATGAATTTCAATTTATCCTAGTTTCTAATTCTTTGTAATTAAATGTCTCGTCTTAATTTGATTAAATATATCTGTGCTAACCCAATAAATGTCTTGATTGCTCGTGTAAAAAAAGTATTTGCCATCTCTCGTAACAAACGGACAGATTTCATTATGCTTTGAGTTTATTTTTTCCCCCATATTTATGGTTTCTGTCCATTCCCCATTTTCATTTTTAAAGTTTATATATAGATCACCACTCCCATAGCCTGATCTTTTTGCTGAACAGAAAATGATGTAAGATTCGTCTGGTGCAATGAATACGTCAGCTTCATATCTTTTGGTATTAATTGAATCTGGTAATTTAGTTGGACTTAGGTAATTCCCATTTTCTAGCGTAGACTTGAAAATATTGAAGTCATGTTTTCTCTTTTCGTAATTCTCAATGTTTGATGCAAAATACATGCTGCCATTTTCTGTGAAAGAAATGTAGAACTCATCTGCTACTGAATTTATTTCCTGACCAGCATTTATTGGTTCTGACCAGCCATTGATCAATCTTTCTGAATACCATATGTCATAATCATCACTTGTATCTTGCTCGCTCTCTTGAAGATTGGAAATATAATAGAGTTTACTTTCATCTGGAGAAAGGCATGGATCATTAAATCCAAAATCTGGATGAGATATGATGGTCCTAGGTTCTGTCCATTTTCCATTTTTAATTTTGGTATATTTTATATGAGCTTTACCTGAAGTGTCATCTGCATAAAAAAACTCTGATCCAGAAGCATTAAAAACTGAACCAAATTCTGCTGTTGTATCTTTTGAAATAAATCCCTGAGCAAATATTCTTGGCTCACTTGAAGCTTTGGTGGTTTCAATGTATTGTAAATTTTGCGGAATCTTTTGGGCGCACGCAGATAAAATGGATGTGAGTAAAAATGTAAATAGGAATGTTTGTTGTTTCATTAAGTTTTGATTTTTTACTTAAATCCTGTTGTAATTATTTTATTCGCTGGTTTTCCTTGCGGTGTAAAATCTAAATTTTTGAGATTATCGTCAGGAGTATAATCATACCTATATTGCCAGAGATGAACACCTGCAAACCAATTCTCTGGCCATACCGAATCAAAAAATGCAGCATAACAATTTGCTTGAGCTTCTAATGAATATTCATTTCTATCTTGATCACTTTCATCAAGCCATTCCCAAGGCTTTATGGCGCAGTTTGCTGTACTTTTATAACCCATTTCCGTGAATAATATTTTACGATCAAACTTTTCATGAATAGATCTTAGTTTTGGTAGAATTTTTTTCCAGCCTTTTGAAACTTCATCTGCTATTGGATTTTTATTATTCGCCAATGGGAAGTAGGTCTGAATCCCAATGTAATCTAAGTCGTTCCAAAAACTTATGTTTTCATATTCCTCATACCAATTGGCAGCATAGGTTAATTTGCCTGAAAACACAGATCTTATTTCTTGAATTAATTCTGTCCAGAATTCTGTTTTTTCTAAGGTCAACCTTGTTAGTTCTGCTCCTACACAGAACATTTCTGCCTCACCAAGCTCTGCAATTTTCGCATAACGTAGAATAAACGCGCGATAAGTCTCTTTCCATAATTCCCAATTTTCATCATTGCTAGGAAAAATATCGGAACGCCATTTTTCTTCGTATGGTGTATGGAGCCAAATGTGTGGTTTGACAAAAACCTTGAAACCAGCTCCTCTCAATAGTTGAATGTTCTTGAGATACATGGAATCTCTTCTAGCTTTTCTAGCAGGATCACCTCTATGATGTGACACCGAAGGACTATCATAATCATCTTGATATCCCCACGGAACAATCGTAATCCAATCAATGTTTGTTTCTTTGAAAAATTTAAACTTAGTAGTATCCATCCGACCAAAAACATGGGCACCCTTTTGTTTTTCTTGTTTTGTTTTTACCGATTTACTAGGCTCATTTTTAATTTGCGAAAGCGAAACCAAAATTGCTCCAGTAATTAAAACGATGAAAATGGCAAGTGAATATAGGCGGTTGCTCTTCATGTAGGTTTCTTAATTTTCGGTATTGATTGGATGAAGTTGTGGCTTTGTAATTCCTTTCTTTTTATAAACTTCCATGTTCATTTCAAAATGCATTTGAGTCATTGCATTTAAATATTCTTCTATCGGTCCAAGGTCAACTTTTTTTCTACGTTCATTTACCAAGAGGCTATCCAATAAAGGTTTTGGTGTGGCTTGACCGATGTCTGTATTATAAGTTACCTGTGTGCCATATACCTGTTTTTGATTCGTATTAATTTTTACACGATCAACAAGCATGGCGTAATTGTTCTTGTCTGCATTATCCTTTTCAACTTCTTCTTTCATTTTCTCTAAAACCATTTTTTGAAATTCAGGATCAAAGTCAGCATGTTGAACCATTAACCAAAAATTATATTCACCATCTTTGCCAACTCGGTTAATCCCAGGATAACCAGTTTCTTCAATGATTTCTTTGAGACGTTCGGCATGGGTTCGATAGATGCTGTCTTTTTTTGCATTCCATTCGTCTTGCGTCAGATCTTTAAATTCTTCAGGTGGCTTCCAATTAGATGCGGCTAATTGATCCATAACTTCCATGCTTGCTAGTTCTTCAACAAGATTACTGTCAATGGTGACAACCGTATTTTTCGAGACCTGATTGTTACAGCTTATTATAATGATTACAAGAAGTAATGAAAGTAATTTTTTCATTTAATCGTATTAGTGATTGAAGTTGATTTGCTCAGCGGTTAAGGCACCTTGACTAATCATCCAATCTTCAAATTTTTTTAGTTCTTCAAGTTTGCTTCCTGAGTTAAATTTCATTTGCTTTTGAAGTATGTTTAAAACGGTTTTAGCTTCCTTTTTATTCCAGCTTACATTCGCATTGATATTATATCCTTAGTTGAGACAATAACTCAAGAGTGATTCACTTTTAAATGAAGCTGCCTTTTTAATTAAGAAGGCATCATGTCCTTGATAAGTCGAAAATATTATTTCAGCCATTTCTGGTTTATTAGCATGCAGTGCATATTGAATGTATGTGTCTTTTTCTAAGGAGTGATTATTTCCAAACATAGATTTTAATTTGACTCCATTTTCTTCTTGAATATTTTCATATATTATTTCTTCAATAGTTTTTGCACCTAATTCTTTCATCCATGATATAAATTCATCATCGTCTATGGGAAAGACGGTAATAAGTGTGTCAAAATATGATCTGCGAACACAATCCAATGGGGTGGTATGCACAATTTCATTTATGTCAGAACCTTCATCTAGAAGAAGCTGAACCATCTCCTTGTTCTTGTTTCTTGACGCCTCATGTAGAAGTCCTGACTTGTCTTCTGGTTTTTTAGATAGGAAGAATTTTAATAGATCAAGATGATTGTAACGTACCGCCGCTTTGACTAAATTATAGCTTGATCTTTGAAGCTCAATCTTTCCTTCATTGTGCAATTCCTTTACCTCGTCTATATACCCATACCTTACTAGATCATAAACGTAACATATGTTTTTAGATTTTTCAATTGGTTTTAATTTACCATACTTTGGATGGGGTTTATATAAGGTGGGCTTTGGTGGAATTTTTGTACCATATTGCGATACTGTTTGAGGTTCCACATAGGTTCCATTATCAATTTGGGCAGGGTAGGTTTCATAGGCTACAAAAATTACGTCAGCAGTTATAATTCTGTTTTTGTGTAATAAGAATCCAAAGCCTTCGTCTAGCTCCCATATGCAATGACCTCCTATGCCAAAGTAAGCATATCCATCTTTATGTTCTTTAAGAATATGTAACCTCTGCGGACTCATCAAATGAATTAGATCCATTTTTGCTATATCAGCTTTTTCTTTTTCTGTCACCCATTCTTCTCCTTCGAGCATTTCAAAATATTCGGTAAAGTAAACCTTTGATGAATCCAATAATATGGAACGTATAAATTTTTGATTTTCAGAAATGAATTTATAGGTGGCTATTTGTTCTGGCGAAGGATCAGGATTGTTATTTAATTCGTCAGCTATGGAAAACGTCACGATGCCAAAAATGGAATCTTTTTTTGAATTGCCATGCTTGGTTGTAAATCCTTTAAATGCATCAAAGGCCTTATCATAGCTCCAGTCACCATTAAAGTTTAAATCGTAATTCAGCTGAGCTGTTGTAGGAAGGGAAAGTGAAAAGAAAATGCAAGTGGACCAAAGTAAACCTGAGACGAAATATTTTCTGAAATTCATGATGTTAGATTGTCCGAAGTAATCTTAATGGAAGTCTACTATATGCTTATTGATAAAGATGCGAATTTTTGTTTTAAATATTGATGTTCTTTTATTTCTTAAGATTGATTTAATTTTATTGCTCTACCAAAATTTCCAAAATGGCTTTTTACCCTTTTTTGATTCAGCTGAACCTTTGTTTTTGTGTATTGAAATGATTCTTCCATGATTGTAATCAATATTATCTGGCACTTTTTTCCAGTCGATCTTCTTAATGAACGGTCGAGTTTCGAGTGAACCATTCCATTCTACTTGAAATTCTTCTTGCTTTAGTTTATTTAAAATAGTTTCGACAACTTCTTGAGCAGTATTTTCTTGGCCATCTGCGCTATAATAGCCAAGGTATAAAATCCCACTATTTAATGCTCTCTCTAGATCTTGGCTATGATAATAGCAATAACCCTTTGTTATATATCCTGCGGACCCTAATGTATCAATCATCTCAAAACAATCATCTTCTGCATCCTGCCTGGTGTATCCAGCTCTGTGCAAACTGACAATTCCTTCTTCATTTAGTTGATCAAATACCTTCACCAATCTTTCAAAGTCTGTTGGATGCTTCCATTCTTTACTTTCATTTATATGTTTTGAAAAATATGTTGAGAGTTGATCCTTTAGCCACTCCTCGTCAAAATCATCTTCTTCAAAGAACATTTCTTTTATGCCTTCGAAAATTTCTTCCTCGTCATCAAATCCCATACGGACATGCAGTTCTATTTGCTCTAAGGCCTCTTCTTTTAATTCGGGATTCATATTTATCGATTTGTGTTAATAATTTCAAATACATGGTTGTCATGTTCGCCTAACATTGCTATTAAGCCACCTGGGAATCTTTCCTTCGCCTCCTTAATTATATTATTTGCTTTTAAGACTTCTACAAATTTGACATAAGACTGCAACTTAAATGCTAGTTCAAATTGTACCATAAATAATTCATCTCTTAAAATGATATCTTCAAACATTTCTGAAATTTCATACCACTCTTCAGATTCTAAAATTCCCCAGATGGAACCAAAGTCGAGACCAGTTTTAATGTTGAATTCAGGAATTTTGGATTCTCCATCGGTCATGAGCACATACGCTGATTGAGGAGAAAGGTCATGATCTATGTATAAATTGAAAGTTGTATTAGGATGTTTTTTTGCCTGTGCTTCAGCTTTTGAAAATATTTCAAGAATTTCGCTTTCGTACTTCTTGTCGATCTTGGCAATTTGATTATTGTTATAAGCGATTATTATCTTATTTAATTTTAGAATACTATCTGCTGTAATTGATTTTTCTTTTGCCTTATTCAATTTTACTTGGTTGGCCTTGCTGATTCTCCCTCCTCCTATATTGTGTTTCAGTTGATAATAGTCAATTAGAAGATAAGCTCCAGTAAGTTGCAGTACGTTTTTTTCTATGTATGAATTAACTTGCTCGTACTTTTCCTGTAATTTCATTTTATAATTTTATTCTTCTCATCAATTTAATGTTTTTTCAACAGACTTTGGGCTTGGGATTTGATTCGTTTATCTTCATCTCGTAGATTGGTTTCAATTATGGTCTTTGCCATTGGATCTTGTCTTCTATCTAATTCTTGCATAATGAATAATCTGACCTTTGGCTGAATATGCTTGTAATGCTTGCGCAAATTTGGCAGTACTAATAAATCATCCGTAAATTCAGAAAGACATCGAATGGCATGACCTTTAATTATTTAATTGATAGGTGAAAATTTGAGGTTGATCCATTAATACTGTAACTAAGAAAATAATGCTACAGTGTATTTCATTTTGAGAATAGCAAAGGATAGCTATGCTTAAAATTGTAGAGATGATATAAATTACTACGGTAGGCATGCATTTGTTTTTGCCTTGGGAGTAAATGAATTGAATCGGATTCAATTAAATTATGTGAGGTCGGAAAGAATATTTAAACTGATTAATTCTTGTAGGAATTAAACTCTATTTATGTCTGTTATAAGAAACTGATTGGTTAATTTTTCCTTTTCGATGAATTCCCGTCGATCTATTGATTTTTCAGTAATCCCTTCGTATTCCTTTTCCGTTAGACCAAATAGTTGTAAAAAAATAAATTTTCCGAATGGAGAAATACACGAACCAAGTTGTCTGTCCTGTATAAGAAGTATACCTTCTATGGTGGATGATTCCTCGGTCATAGGTCCTGAAGAAAGGGTTTGGTAAGGCTTAAGAGAAAGTTGCTTGTTGAAGACTATTGTTGCGAGTTGCTGGAGAAAGTTTAAAGGCCACTTAGGCGTGATTTCTAGTCTTAGATCGGATTTTATTTTTAGCGTAAATTCAAATCCCCATCCACTGAATTCTGTATTTTCTGATTCTTTGTGGTGTAGTTCAGTTAAACCATAAGTTACATAATGATAGAATCCATTTTTATCATCATAATAGACGCTAATGCCTTCCAATGGATCATTCCCTCCTAAATTCCAAGGCACATCAGGCGCAAAATGCTCAGGTTCTTTTGAGCCATAAATTTTTTCCAGTGCCTTATCTATGGCATTCCATCCAGGTGAATTTTCCGAAGAATTATTTTTTGTATTCATTCTATACTATTCATGTTTAGGCACTTCATATCCCTGAATCCCCAAAGTGCGCGCATATATTTCTAGTGGCTCCATACCTGCTTCCATTCTGCGTTGGTTCACTAAATGCTCCTCTTCAATCGGGTAGAATATCATGTTTTTGTCTTCATCAAAATCTCCCTGCGTTCCATACAATTGTTTTTCCTTATTGGCTACTCTGGTCTTGTCAATCAAGTAGGCATAGGTGTAACTCCCAAATCGGTCTTTAAATTCCGTATTATACTTTTCTAGAATATCTTTTCGCGCATGTAGTATGACCATTTTTACACCTTTCATACCATGGCCACCAATCATTTCAGTTGTAGGAAAACCATATTCCTCGACGATGGCTTCTAATTCCATGACATGTAACTTGTGTAATTCCAAGCCAGGTAACCTTCTGATCTTTGGGGTAATTTCAGTAAAATCTATTCCAGCTCTTACTAGTGATTCTTTTACTTCAGGGTCAATGATAAATTCATTTTTTAAGGACCACGCACCTTGGTCTTCAAGTAGCATTAGAATACATTTTTCCTTTAACTCGGGGTGAGAAATGGAATCATGTGGAATGGTCTTATTTAAAATTCCTTGAGATTGTGCATCACTTATTAAATTTTTCATCTCTTCCTCATTGCCATTTTTTTGGAGGCATTTAGCTATAGCAAGGTATGATTCTGGATGTTTAAATTTTGAATCTAATTTTAGTGAATCAAAAACTTTATAGGCTACATCACAGTTTCCTAATCTGGCTTGATAGATCATTTCGTGGGCAAATTTCCAATCTGCTTCAGACTGAAATTTGAATTGACCAAAACTCAATTTAGTTGAAATGATAAGAATGAACATTATTGAAATGAAATGTGAAACTCTGATTTTCATTCTTGTTATTTTGTCTTTAAGTATTCATGACTTTTAATGAAGTCATGCAAATTGCCAAATTCTATTTACTGCAATTTGAAATTCACCGGCATATAAAATTTATATTTTACATTTTTACCAGCATCCATTGCAGGTATCCATTCAAGATTTATGTTAGATAGAGTTCTAATAACCTCTTCATCTATTTCTGGACTAACACCATCAACAATTCGGACCTGTTCAATCACACCGGTTTCACTTAAAATGAGTTCTGCAAGTGCAGTTCCTTGAATTCCATTTTCCCTCGCTTTCGCAGGGTATCTTAAATTACTATATATTTCTGTGAGGAATGTTTTTTCATAACAGCTCACTTCCTTGCCAACACATTTTTTAATTGTTGCTCTTGTCTGTGGATTGCAATAAATTGCCGGAGCTTCTACCTTTATAAAATTTTCAGCTTTAAGTAATCCCCATTCGCCATTTAGCTTTACTAAACTTTCCTCTTCGTTGTAGTAATCTATCTGATCATAAATTGGCTCTAGCATGAGCTTTTCTTCTAAGTCTATCACACCATACTTACCATTTATTTTTACTATATGAAGTTTATTGATTTGGCTATTTATATCTTCATAGCCAGGTTCTATTAGAACTTCTCCGTTGTATTTTATTAGTCCCCACTTGTCACCCATTCTGATTTTTATACCTCCGTTGTTTTCCTTTTTATATTCATCAACAATTAATGTTGATTTTTTATCGTCGCCTGCTTTTTTTAAAATGTACTTTTCAGTTTTATCGTCGTATTTAAAGTTTTGAGCAGTGAGACTGTAACTTATAGACAGTATAAATAATAGGATTAAATTTCTCATATAAGTAATATAAAGAGAAAGGGTATAAATTAAAAATTCTTAACTATATCAAATGAATTAATTTATCTTAAATACCATAGGGGCAGATATTTATTGTAAGCTTTTGCCTTGTTGTTCCATCTTCTCTGCCAGCTCCTTTGCCTCTGCTACAATTGACTTAGGATAGCCTGAGATTTCTAAAATCTTTAAGGCATTGAAGTTTTTAATTCGACCCTTTTTGATTTTGTAGTCAAAGGCAAGTCGCTCATCATCTACTTCTTCTTGGAAATAATAGAGATCATATTCTTGCTCCAGTAGTGTAGTTAGTTCAATGTCATGCGTAGCCAAAAGCACTAAATGATTTCCTTTGTTTAGGTGTGATAGAATAGCCTTAGCTCCGCTTATTCTCTCTACTGTATTTGTGCCTTTGAAAATTTCATCGATGATAAATAGGTGTCTTTCATTTTTGTCTTCAGATTTCTCAAGCATCTCACCAATGGTGATTACCTCTTCTAAATAATAACTTTTATTCTCATTGATGTCATCACTAATTTTCATCGAACTGGAAACCTGAAATGGGGAAGCAATATATTCTTTCGTAAAGGAAGTATTTAAAGTCTGCGCAGTAATCACATTTATGCCAATCGATTTTATAAATGTTGATTTACCTGACATATTAGAACCAGTAAGCATCAAACTTTTTTCTTCTAATGTCAAATCGTTAGAGACACAACCTTTTAGCAGTGGGTGGTATAATTCTTTAAAGGTTAGTATCTTTTTATTCGGATCAAATATTGGTTTACAATAATAGGGGAGATTGATTCTTAGTTGGTTAATGGAAATTGTGAAATCTATGTAACCAATGAATTTATATAGTTCATGAATGTCTGCCCTTTTGTTTGTTATGTGATCTATGATTTTATAAAATAGTGTTATTTCACTTAAGGTGGCAACCTTCAGTAGTTCTATAACAAGCCATATGATTGATCCAATTTCACTATTCTGTAGTTCGTCTGTTTTAAGAAAGCTGATGGAGGTAGATAGTTTTTCTACTTCTATGACCTTTTGAATTATTTCATCCTCGGGATTTGTTGATAAGGGAATTAATTTTCTACAAGTCTTTGTCAACGTATTTAATCTAAAGAAGTATTGAATAAATTTCCCAATTTTCTTTTTATGCACATAGTGTATACACATATTAATGGTTAACACTAGAAGGAGTGGGAAAATGAAAACGTGATAAAAAATTGTCACTCCGATCAGAACAAAAACTAAAAGCTGCAATGCCTTGATTAGAATTAAATAATTAATTTTTTCAGGCAGTTCGGCAAAAATTAGATATGGAAAAAAATAGTCGGTGTCCTTTGTCAGTTTTTCAAGAACCCCTTTAGACTTCTCTGCCTTATTCTTATCCTCATGGTAAAAAGCAATGTCCTCTTCTAGTTGCTTAAAATTCTCTCTGAATGGATCAAGACTAAGTATCCGATTGTATAAATACTGTTGACCGATGCTTGACGAAGTGCGGTCAATGAAAGTGAAGCAATTATTTAGGTTAAGATCATTAACAACTCTTTGGTCTAAGTGCTGATGTTTATCAGATTGAGAAAGATAATAATGATATTGTGCAATTGATGAAATATCAAAAGGCCGGGTTGACTTTTGACTAAATTCGTCGTCCTGTTGAGTCGTTTCTTCCATTTATTATAATGGAAATATACAACAGTTTTAACTTTGATGCTGAAAAGAATTCGTAAGGAAGGAATTCAGTTTAGTTCAAGCATCTACCCATTGTTTGAACACTCCTACTTTCTCACGACTCACAATCAATTCATCAGCAATTTTAAAATCTAATTCTAATTTTAGTCGACTATTTAGATATGGGTGGATCTTGTGAATGTGTTTAATAGGTACTAGATACTTGCGATTAATCCGAAAATATTCTTGAGGATCAAGTACAGATTCAAGTTGATCCATGGTTTTGTCAATAATGACTTTTTTTTGATTTGCCTTTAAGGCAAATGTTAATCCGTCTTCAGAGTAAATTAAATGGATGTCAGCAACATCAAGATAAGAGTAGGCCTGACCAGTCTTTATTAGAAAACGACGTTTGTATTTGGTCTTAGTAGAAAGAATTTCATTGGTGATGTTTTTCCAATTTATCCCTTGAAGATTGTTTTGATAATATTGCTCAAATTTACCGACGGCTCTTCTGAAAGACTGAAGTTCAATTGGTTTTAAGAGATAATCAATACTATTAACCTTAAAAGCATCCAAAGCGTATTCGTCATAAGCAGTCGTAAATATTACGGGACAGGTCACACTTATTTTTTCAAAAATCTGAAAACTTAATCCATCTGCTAATTGGATATCCATAAAGATCAAATGAGGATGGACATTATCTTTTAGCCACTGTACACTATCTTCAACGGAATCTAAAACATCCAAAATTTTTGCGTCTGGAAGATTTTCATGAATGAGTGAACTCATTCTCTTAGCAGCAAAATGTTCGTCTTCAATAATGAGTATCCTCATGCTTCATTATTTTTAATGATAGGCAACTTTACTTTAAAGGAATCATTACTTTCTTCGACGGAAATATTCTTGTTTATTAGAAGTTGATATCTTGATTTGATATTGGCTAAGCCCAATTTTGTTGTACTGAATATTTGATCTTTTTTCTGTAAGTTGTTTTCTACGATAACAAACTTATCATCATTGTAAATTTTTATTTTCAGCGGTTTACTAGCTGAAGTAATATTATGCTTGACAGCATTCTCAATTAAAATCTGTAAGGAAAGTGGAAGAATGAATTGATCCATAATCTTTGCCTCAATGGTATTTTCGAATATGATTTTACCTTGAAATCTTGTTTTTAATAAGTATATGTAAGATTCCAAGGAATCTAATTCTGTTTTTAAAGTGATCAGTTTTTCATCTCTCACTTCTAAAATTTTACGATAAGACTTTGAAAGTTCTTGAACAAATTTTATGGCAAGTTCAGGTTCTTCTGGTATGATTGTAACTAAGGTGTTCAAACTATTAAATAGAAAATGTGGGTTCACTTGATTTTTAAGTGTGCTAAGTTTTTGTTCTGCAGTCACCTTTTCTAATTTATTCTTTTCGATTTCTATTAATTTCGATTTGTTGAAATAATGAATTCCTTCGTACAAAAATAGGGTCCCAAAAATTAGAGTTATGCTGGCCATGTTTTGACGTATGGGGTCATCAAAGATTAACTCCTTCCAGTTATCAAAAAGCATGAGTATTGCAAAAGAGACGATAATTTTGACGGCTAGATAAATGATTGCAACCCAAACTAAAACAAATACTAAACGCCTAATTGTAAATACATAGTCATTATATTTTTTATGATAGATGATCAATACATATCTTGCCGAAATCCAAAAGGCAGTTGTGTAGAATAGGCCAACACCAAAACATATCAGGGCTTTAGGACCAAATGCTTGATCGCTAAAATTGATGATAGTTATTATGGCTGAGATGATAGGTATTCCCAGAATCATTAACCACCGATCATCAAACCCCAAATATTTTATAGCTTTGGTCAAATTTAAAATTCTAATTTATACATGAAGTTAGGAAAGAATCCTATTTGGTACACATCATTTATTGAATTCAATTGGCGATTGTAATTTTTTCTAAAAATGTTATCTCTATTCGTTACGTTCTGAATATCAAAATAAAGACCTTGTGAAAATCCTCTTTTAGTATTGTTTAGTTTTATGCCAGCTTTAATGTCCCACCTGAAGTAAGCATCATATCTCTCACCGAATGGATTGCTTAAGTCGAATACCTGCGCCTCCTTAATCCTGGATGCTTCCAGATCTACAGGCGTATAATATGTCCCTCCGGCAGTGGTCAATTTTGTATCAATACTAAATCTGTGCTGCCCCTCTTTCCCCCAATTGAATTCTTTACCTGCAAGAACATTTAAAATATATTTATTATTAAAAGCAGTGTTCCTCTCAATGCCATCACTTCCGGTATACAATGATTCAAACAATGAACCTGTGCCTAAAAAATAATAGCCATTGGTGAAAAACTTTTCAACCGTTAATTCTATTCCTTTGTTACTTCCAGTCCCTTCCGATACTAAATCATTTTTGTCAAATGGGAATCCAAAGTCTGCTCCAATGTTTAATGCTGAGAACGAAGAGGAGATTCTTTCAATCGGTACATTTGAAAGGTCTTGGTAATAGACTTCAATTTTTGATCGCCAGCTTTCATTGATTTTAAAATCATGGCCAATAACATAATGCTTACTATTAATAAAACCTAAATCTTTATTTGGAGTAGTTTTAATTCCATCGACGACCTTGCTCGCTAGTTGTAAAGGAATGGGTACCGCTTGATTATGATTTCCGAATCCAAAATTAATGGTGTGCTGAGGATGAATTTTCCAATTTATTGCAGCTCGTGGTTCAATGGATATCTCTTCGTTGAGATCATAATACATTCCTCTGATTCCTCCATTAAAACTTAATTTTTCATTAAACTTATACTGCGCTTGCGCAAATGGTTGAACGGTTAAGGTGCTTTCATCGAATTTGAAAATTTCTACAAGGTCATAGATTCCATCTGAATTATTATCCGTTAAAAATTCAGCACTTTCAAAGTCTATGTTTAATGCCACACTCTCTACCAAAGCACCAACTCTAAGGCTAAATCTACTGTTGAATTTTTTGTTGTAATAGGAGTTGATATTTCTTGTTAGAGTACTATTGTCAGTTTGACCAAATTTAGATTTAAATTCATTCTCTAATCCATTGTTATAATATCTATCTCGATAGAATAAATTTGAACTAGTGGATAGTCCAACAACCGTTCGTAGATAACTTTGATCGCTTAAAAGTAAGTTATGTTTTAGTCCTATTATTCCCATTTGTGATTCAGCTCCTGAATCTTCATCATCCACGGCAAACAGGTCATTTTCATCAACCTCCTCTCTTAGGAATTCAATGTCACTATTCCCTGCGATTCCAAATAGTACAATACTGCCAAAAGGTGTTCTCCCGAAATCAAGCTTGAAAGAAAGATCTTGATACCTTGGCAAGGCGTTGGTCCCTACGTCCAATCCAGCTGCCTGTGCAACTTCAACAAAAGAATATCTATAACCCACTAGAAAACTTCCTCCATTTTTCTTGAACATAGGGCCCTCCACCATTGCTTCTATTCCTGTGACTGCACCTAATTGAAATGTGTACTCCATTTTATCTTTGTTCCCTGACCGAAAGCCAAGATCAAATGCACCTGAGATTGCATTGCCATATTCCGCTGGAAATGCACTGGTCAGAAAATCAGAACTTTTCAACAGGTTGGTATTAAGGGCACTCACGGGACCTCCAGTGGTGCCTAAGGTTGAGAAGTGATTTGGTGAAGGAATGGGGAGACCTTCAAGTCTCCATAATAAACCTGTTGGACTATTCCCTCTAATAACAATATCATTTCTACTATCATCTGCAGTCCCTACACCTGCAAAATTTCCAGCCAATCTTCCGACGTCAGATCGACCTCCTGAATATCTATTCACCTCTTCCATACTAAATTGCCTAGAAGAAATTGTCGCCATATCATTGATTGATCTATCCTTGTCTACACCCGCTGTAATGACCACCTCATTCAGCTTGACCATTGATTCTTCCATGCTTATATTTAAGTATACTTCTTTACCGGATGTCACATCGACATTTGGAATAACGGTAGGTTCATATCCTAGGTATGAAACCTCAAAGGTGTGTCGACCGATCGGGACTCCATTGATTATGAAGTCGCCATTAAAATCAGTACTAGCTCCTATGATTTCTTCGCCTGAAACCAAGGTAATATTAGCTCCGATCAAAGGAATTTCAGATTGTTTATCTATGATGTTTCCTTTTACATTTTGGTTTCCGCTTTGCGCAAATAAAAGTTGATTTTGAGTGAATAAGAGAAGGACTATAAAAATTAAGTTTTTCATCGATCATTATTTTGATACAAATATGATCGTCAAAGCTAGCTGATGAAAGCCATTTTCTGTGAACTGTTGATTGGGCTGGTTGAGTTGTAGTAATTAAAGAAATACCTTCGTTAATCGAGTTTCAGCGCATTAAATTTCTAGTCGATTTACCTCTATTACCTCTCCAGATTCTAGGGAGTCAAGCTGAATGGCTCCGATTCTAACCCGCATTAAGCGTAGGGTCGGGAGTCCTACGGCAGCCGTCATTTTTCTTACCTGCCGGTATTTACCTTCTCGGATGGTTATCGAAACCCAGCTGGTTGGACCATGTCTGTCATCACGAACTTTCTTGGTACGTTCCTTAAAATTTGGAGGTGGTTTTAGGGCCTTTACTTTGCACGGAAGGGTCATGTATTTAACACCCTTGATGCCGATTTCAATTCCATTGGATAAGTTAGCAAGTGCTTCTGGAGTTATTAAACCATCAACTTGAACATAATATTCTTTTTCAACTTTTTTTGATCTAACACGCTCACTCTCTTTTCCATCAGTGGTGAGTAATAATAATCCTTCAGAGTCTTCATCCAATCTACCGATGGCCATAATCTCTTCAGGGAAATCAGCCAAAGTACCCAGAAGCTTTTTATTTTTTCTTCTCGTTTGATTGTTAACAAATTGAGATAGATAGCCATAAGGCTTGTGAATGATGAAATGGCGATGGGTCATTTAGTATGGCAATTTTTTACAATGTTAATAATGAATGAAAAGTCCAGCGCGATAATGTTAACCTCAGATCTTGTTTTCATTTATTTCTTCTAAAATGTTCTCTCACAATTGATCCCGATTTTGTGATCTCTCTACCTTTCATTACCTCATTGGATTCAAATACAACTGAAATGTATCCAAATTTATCTTCTTCGAATTCAACCATATAACTACCGCTGTTTTCTTCCTCTATGATATCCAAATAAATGAATGGAACAAGTTCTTGACCGCCAACAGTTAATATGCCCCATTTACCATCTTTTTTATAAATTGAACTTGTGGTTTCATTTCCGTTGTTGCGTTTGAATTTAACGTCTTCATAAATAAAGTTTGGTTCAATGGTGTAAACAGAGTCTTCAGCTATAACAATCCGCTCTTTTCTTATGGGGTCAATGCCTTTGGCCTGATCGATATTAAAGATGGCAAATTTATTTCCTTTTTGTAGTAGTGCAAAATTTCTATCAAGTTCTATGATTGCATCTAATCGGAGTTGGGTGGTATCTATAACCTTATGCCAAGATGTATCACTCTTGGTAGACCAATAGGTGTGTTTAAGTTCATAACTTCCATCTTCATTTCTGATGGAGTATTTGTCCACTTGAGGGATTATTTGAACACATCCGGTGCTGCTAGTATTAAGTGTTACTTTTTTAATTGGCTTCCCGTTGGAGTTTATGTAAAAATCTCCCTGTCCTTCATTCACCTTCGCTATCAATTTTTTCTCAGGATTTCTATCCTTATTCTTTAAGCCATAAAATCTAGATTGGAATGTTTCAGCTGTCTTAAACTTTGGCTTGACAATCCATTGGCCCATATTGTTAATGTAACCGTATCGATTGTCTTTTTTTACTATGGCAATTCCATAATGCAATAGAGTTGCTTCATCAAACTGCGGATCTATGACTGTGTTGCCAAAGTAGTCAGCGTAACCCCATGATTCATCATACTTGATTGGGAACAAGACTGACTCGTAAATTTCACTGTAGTTTTTGCCGATAAGCGTTTCCTTCGATTTGCAACCGATATTTATAATGATTAGTAGAAATAATAGTTTCTTCATTCAAGTGTTTTTCTTCAATGTTTGGTTGTTGGAAACTTGTAAGCCATAATGATGATGCTGTCTATTGGAACTATCTCCCTCCTAAATGGCTCAAGATCAAACTCGATTGGTATTTCAATGAGCATTCTTTTTTTAACTGGTTTAATCGAAGACCAATCTAGTGTGTCAATGTTCAGGTAAATATTCTTGAATTTTTCATTTGGTAAATCTGTATATAAGATTTCACCATCTAAATTTTCATTTACTTTTAAATATATTTTTATACTCCCTTCCATTTCTTCTTCTCTAAAAAATCTAGGGAATTTTACTTCTCTATAGATGAATTTAAATAGTTCCTTCCCAAACTGCTCATGATCGTTTATCAATCTAGACAAAGTATAACATTCATAAGCTGTTGATTCTTGTCCGAAAGCACTTAAGTGAAGAACAATGATTAAGATGCTGCTAAATAATTTTCTTAACGGTTTCATGCGATGTGTTTACCTACTCCTGTTTAAATTAGTAAAAATTTAAGTAGGATTTACTTTGAAGCTCGAAAGTAGTGTTTGAAAAATTGCAAGAAGTCGCAAGGTACACTACCTACTCTCTTTTCAACAGGCGCATCACCTTCCATTCCTTTTCTAAAATAAATCCTTGGGGGATTTCTTCACCAGGTTCAATGAGGCAATAATTTGCAAGAGCTGCATTACTTCCTTGGTAGTCGTGTACCATTATGGAATTGCGTTCAGTAAAGAAACGGATCACTCGAGGTTTTCGAAAGATGATGATTTCGTCCTTTGGAATGTTGGTTTTTATATAACCATACATTTTCTGTATTTCAGGATTGAATGTGGTGTTTGTTCCATTCTTGCGTTGCATGTACGTCATGCCGCAGGTCTGAATAAGTGCTGCTATCGTTAATCCGATAAATATATATTTGCCGAAAGGCTGCAAAGAATTCACCCGATTAATACAAAATGCGATTCCTCGAATGAAAAAGTATAAAACAAAAGGAGCGGTCTGAACAATGAAACGCAAGGAGTCTAACGGAAAGACAATATATAGTCCCGTAAGAAATGCTGGGAACGCTATCAAAAATAAATTATCTACTTTGATGGTTTTAAACAATCCAATAAAACAAAGAGTAAAAAAGAATATGGCAATCACCATTTTTAAGAGTGGAGGAAATAATTTTAGATAAATTAATAGTTGTGTGAGAGCTTCCCCATAAAATAAAGTCATATTCTTAAGAGACTCAAAACTAATCTTCAACATGTCCTCGTAAGCATTATCTAAAAAACCGAATTTCATAGAATATAATGCCCAGCCCAAAGCGAAGAATAAATAAGGAGCAAGAATAATTGCCCATTTCTTTTTCCAACTTCCATCTAAAATAAAATGAGTCAAATGAAATACTGCTAAGGTGGGAAGCAACAATAAACCTGTTACTCGAATCGAATAACATATGGCAATGATAATACCGACCAAGACTGCACGAGCGAGGTTCATCTCTTTCCTCATCAGATAAATTGCTAGTAGACAAAAGAACATAAATGAAAACTCAGTGCCGATGCGATCCGCAAAGTATAGAATTTGATAATTTACAGCGTACAAGGCTGTCGCAAAAAAAGCAATAGATTTCTGATCTTCTAATCGCTGCAAGATGGGGTAGAGTAGACCTACAGAACCAAGTAGAAAAATAAGATTGAAAACTTTTAAGGCGAAAAAATTCATTCCCAATACTTTAACCAGTGGAAAAAGTATGTAGCAAAATCCCATCGGATACATGTAAGGGCCCAACGGGTGCTCCGAATGATCCATGGAAAATTTATTGGCTTCATAAAGCTCATTCATATTTCCATCAATCAAGGCTTGCGTCTGGGCTAAGTACAATGAAAAGTCTCCGCCCCAGTAATGACCAGCTTGAATATTTAAGAATCCAAGGATGGCGCAGACACCTATAACCATATATATAAGTTGCGGGGTGACCTTCAGAGGAGTTGCCAAAAGATTCTTCATACCCAAAATTAATGATTACACATTAGACTTAATTATATATAATGAATATATCTTATAGAATCATGTCATTCTGTCCATATTACCGATGATTTCTGACATAATATCGTGAATAGTCAATGTGGAATAAAACTTGTCCTTAAGGAATGAGTTAGTATAAGACATGTTTGAAAAACTTAATCAGATTATAGCAATGGCAGGAGCGCAAGATAAAACCCCTCTTTTTTCAATTACAGATGAAGCAGGAGAAAAGGGAAAAATTGATATACCAGATTCTTTGCCGCTTTTGGCCTTAAAGAATACAGTTCTTTTTCCTGGACTGGTAATTCCTATAACAGTCGGTAGAAATAGATCCAAGATCGCAATTCAAAAAGCGTACAAGGGAGATAAATTGGTAGGTGTTTTTTCTCAAAGAGATATGACTGTCCAGACTCCAGGTCAAGAAGATCTTTATGAAGTGGGGACTTTGGCAAAGGTAGTGAAGCTAGTTACGATGCCTGATGGTAACACAACGGCAATACTACAAGGCCGCACAAGAATACATTTAGATCAACTCCTTCAGACAGAGCCAAATCTTGAGGCGAAGGTCACAAGAATCACAAGTCCTAAGGACACTTCTAAAGAATTCAAAGTCCTAGTAAAAACCGTCCGTGAAAACGCGCAGAAAATTATAGAATTATCTCCGACCATTCCTTCTGAAGCAGTTTTGATGCTTCAGAATATTAAAGATGATCGATTTTTACTCAACTTCATTGCCAGTAATCTCAACGTAAATGTGGAAGCGAAGCAAGAAATGCTCAGCATTACAGATTCAATGGAGAAGGGTACTGAGATTCTTAAAAGAATGCGGGAAGAGATGGAAGCTTTGGAGATTAAGGATCAAATCGAGTCCAAGGTAAGAGGTAATATACAGAAGCAACAGCGAGATTATTTCTTGAATCAACAGTTGAAGACAATTCAAGATGAATTAGGGACCAATCCTCAAGCAGAGGTCATTAAAGAGCTTGCCCTTAAAGGAAAGGATAAGAAATGGCCACGCCATGTACAAGAACATTTTGAAAAAGAGTTGACGCGATTGAAGCGAATGAATCCGCAGGTCGCTGAATATTCAATCATGATGAGCTACATGGAGACAGTGCTTGCACTTCCTTGGGAAGAATATACAGAGGACAATTTTGACTTAAAAAAGGTTAAAGCAATTTTAGATAGAGATCACTACGGTCTAGATGATGTTAAGGATAGAATTATTGAGCACCTAGCTGTGCTGAAGTTGAAGGGCGACATGAAGGCACCTATCCTTCTTTTAGTTGGACCTCCAGGTGTAGGTAAAACCAGTCTAGGTAGATCTATCGCAAAAGCTTTACATCGAAATTTCATCAGAATGTCTCTAGGAGGACTTCATGATGAGAGTGAGATAAGAGGACACCGTAAGACCTATATCGGTGCTATGCCAGGTAGAATCGTTCAATCAATAAAAAAGGCGAAGTCTGCAAATCCTGTTTTTATTCTTGATGAAATCGATAAAATTGGTAAAGACTTTAGAGGCGATCCATCATCTGCCTTGCTTGAAGTTTTAGATCCAGAGCAGAACCATAGTTTTTATGATAACTATTTAGAGTTGGAATTTGACCTATCTAAGGTGATGTTTATCGCTACTGCAAATTCATTGAATACCATTCAACCAGCTTTGCTTGATAGAATGGAGGTCATCGACATCAGTGGATATAGTTCTGAAGAAAAGGTCCAGATTGCTAAAAAGCATCTATTGCCTAAACAAAGAAAGGAACATGGCTTAAAGGCGGCCAATGTGGGCATGAATGAAAAAGTCTTAATGAAATTGATCCGTGGATTTACGAGAGAGTCTGGAGTAAGGGGTTTAGATCGAGTGATTGCTGGTGTTATGAGGTCCATTGCAAAAAAAGTTGCCATGGAAGAAGAGTACAATACAAGGCTCACCGTGGATGATATTAAGGATTTACTGGGAGCTGATAAGTTTCATGACAATACTTTTAATAAGATTAAGAAGCCAGGTGTGGCTTTAGGTCTTGCTTGGACAAGAGTAGGTGGAGACATGCTTCACATCGAAGCTTCTGTCTCAAAAGGTAAAGGAGGATTAACCCTAACCGGAAATTTAGGAGATGTGATGAAAGAATCCGCCACCACGGCACTTAGTTATATCAAGGCAAATGCAGAAGAGATAGGAATAGATCCTGATATCTTTGAAGAAACACAAATTCATATACATGTGCCTGCCGGAGCCATTCCAAAAGATGGACCCAGTGCAGGAATTACCATGCTTACTGCTCTTACATCCATCCTTACAGGCCGTAAAGTAAAATCAGGGCTTGCTATGAGTGGAGAAATTACGCTGAGAGGAAAAGTACTTCCAGTCGGAGGAATCAAAGAGAAGGTTTTAGCAGCCAAACGATCAGGAATGAAGAAAATCATACTCTGTGAAGAAAATCGTAAGGACATCGAAAAAATAAATGAGGCTTACTTGAAAGGAGTTGAATTTATTTTCGTGGAAGAAATGGAAGATGTCTTAACACATGCGCTCGGCAAATAACCTCAGATTACTTTCTGACGTCTCCATTACATTTATTGTTTTCTCTCTTTAAAGGAGTTGAAATGTCACTTAATAACATCCATCATTTTCTTTGGAGGTAGGTCTTGCTCTAAATGCTTTATCCGTAGAAAGCTGAAGAATAAAGAAGATAATTTTGCCTCGCTTCATAGAAAGATGTAGGCACAAAATGAATGTGGATTTTTTCTAAGTCATCCATTTATTTCCGTCCAAAAAAAAGTTGAAATTTTTTTCATCGAGGAAAATATTTTTTCATTTTTTATTTTCACTGACCTACCTACTTTTCTTTTTCAAGGAAGGTTTTTTAATTCAATTGTCTTTTACTTTTTACAAGAAATTATTATCTGAATGGCCGAGAAAAACAAAATGATTTATTGTGGGAACGCCTATTCATCAAGAAGATTGTTCGGCTCTGTCTAGTATGTCTTGGAAAGATATAATTCTGTTTTTAGCATGAAGCAAAAGAGCAGTCTGAGGAGTCAAAACAAATAGTTTTGACTTTTTTTTGAACAGATTATACTAAAGGACAATTGCCTCCGTTTATACATCACCGACTCTGAAACACTGACCAGCTCTACCTTTTAAGGTAGTTTCATATTCTCACAATTAAGATGAAAAGATAATCTCTTACTAAAAGAACTCGTAAGAAAATCTTGCTCTGTGCCACCTCAGATCGTTACCCTAAGAAACAAAAAATAAATTGTACCCCTTTGCAGCGTATTGCAGTCTAAGGTCGTATAGTAAGTAATGAAGGCAGATAAAAGTATTTGCCAGAGGATGAAAAACTTTAATAAAATCCTAACAGTAATTTTTTGCGACAACAGTTTACATTCTCCTAAAAAAAACATTAACTCAATGTAAGTATTATCCATTCTGCAACATTCTTTAGAGAAAGCACATTGGATAAATAGAATACATTAAAAGCTAATTAAAAAATGTCACGCTTTGAGGAAATAAGTTTTATAGGGGGTACAAGATTTAATTGAAGTAAGTGGGACGAACAAATAAACAAACAGTATAAATAAACATAATAACAATCAAGAGACATCAAAAGTAAGACGTTTTAGAAAAGTTAAAATTTGCATCGTGAAGCAACCTTTTTTAAAAATCAGAACACTTTATAATTGTCAAAGGAATTAAAAAACTCAGGTAAATGAAACAGACAACAAACTTCCAAGCAATGAAAAATACAATCATTAGAACAACTTTCGCTTTTGTCTTTATGGCTATAGCGACTTCAAGCTTTGCTCAATTTAAAATTGGTTTAAGAGCAGCTTCACCAACAGTTTCTAGTCAAGAAACTTACAAAGAATTAGGAGACTCCAAATCATTAACAATGTATGGTTTGAATTACCTTTCAACACAGACTAGTTTTTCTTATGGCCTTGGTTTTTACAACGAAATAGGTAAGAATGCATGGTTGATGGGTGAAGTACTTTACAGAAAAGAAACAGTAGAATATAGTCTTGAAATGTTGAACACACTTGAAAGAGCTGGGTCTACCATGACCGATGAACATCAAGTAGCTTCATTCCAAATAGCTGCAGGATGGAAATTAAAAGATTTCAAAATCGGTTTGGGTCCTGTATTCAATTACAGAATCGAAAGTGACTACTCGCTTGACAACTATGACGGTTTCACAGTAGAAGATAATAAGTGGAAGCCAGGATTTCAATTTAACCTTGGATATGTAATTAAAGATCACATCCATATTGATCTTAAGAAAGAAATTAGTTTTTACTCAGTAGGAGATGATTACAACATTTCTGGAAAAGACTTGAGGTTGAAAAAATTACCTCATAATTTCCATGTATCCTTTGGGATATTTTTATAAAGAAATAACTCATCCCCAGAGTTTTTTAAATGCACCGTGGATATTGGTTTGAGATCCACGGCTAGATGATAAAGATCATCTTTTGCCCCTAATGATTTAGTTCCTGAAATAACGGAAACCTAAGTTGAATGTCGAAGCCGAACTATTTGCACCGAAATTGAAAAATTGAGTGTACAATAGTTCGGCTTCAAATTTTGGTGTAATGAAGTACTTAGCACCTAGACCTATCTGACTAAAAGCACCCCCAATAATATCTACCTTATTCCCTCCATCTGAAAATCCAATTCTTGGGCTCAGGTTAAGCATGCCATATAGGGTTGATTTGTAGTTGGGGTAAAAATTATAAATTGCTGTTATAGGGAGTAGCAATTGACCATATCCATTTTCTTCATTCCATAAGTAACCTCCTAGGTTTTCAAAATGGAAACCTAAATCAAAAAATATATTGGAGCGATCATCAATGTTTCTCTCAAAGAATACATTATTATAAAATTGCAAACTCTCCCAATCAGCAAAACCAAAATCTTGATTGCCTTCTCCATCTGGTAAGGTTGGAAAATAAACGGCATGGAGAATTGAAATAGAGCCTAACTTACTTTCTACAGAATATTTAATTCTTGGACCAATCGCACTTAATCCCGCCCGTCGAAAATTTAAACCAGAGTTGCCTTCAGAAAAAGAGACATTAGACAAAGGGAAACCGATTAAAAACTTCTCAGGTGAGTCAGCAATCGCCGCTGATCGATACTTTAAATCGATGCCCCAATTTATATTCCTATCTGTTCCAATTAAGACTTGGAAAAAACTAGCAAAAAAATCCTGCTGAAAATCCGATTGAAATTTTTCCCTATAGTAGTTGTTAAACAACTTTACTTCATGTCCTCCTTTTAAATAAAGTTTGGTAGGAAAGAAACGTACGTCATGAACTTCTTGTGCATTTGCCTTAAGCATAAAACAAAAAATAGAAAGACAAACAATGAGACTTTTAAGCGTGCAAATTTTCATGACGCAAAACTAAAAATATTGAGCCATTTTTTTTGTCAGGTAAAAGCTATTGAATTATTTTGATTTTTCGAAGACCCCTTTTAGAAGGTATATGAAAAGACCTGAAAGACCAGCTACTAACCCTCCGGCGATGCAAGCTAAGAGATAGGCAAAAGGTGCTGCTAAATTTAATAAGCCAGCAATTTTATCCGATAAATGAAATCCACTTGAACTGTCCAACCATAAAATCCATACTCCCCAGCAAAGTAGGATGCCTATAAATGGCCACCAGAAACTTCCACTGGCTTTCCGTTCAAGAAAAAAGACAGGAATCATAGCGGCAGGAATAATATTCCACCAAGGCAAAAATTGACTTAATATCAAATGTAAAAGGATGACCGATATGAAAGTGAGAAATTTATTCATTGGTGGGTTTCATTGTTTGAGTGATCTTACTTTTTGCTTGAATAGTCTCCTCGTTCCCAGTAGACAATAATTCATAATAGTCTCCATTGCTCCAAGTCTTGATAAGATCGTCGTAATGTGGTGAGAATGGATTTCCTGATTGACCTCCTGGATAAACTCCCCAGGCCTTCACTTCTTCCTCCATAGAAACAACCATACGCCATGAAGGCCCATGCCCATTTTTAACAGCATTCAAAACTTCGCCACATCCATCTAGCTCTAAATTCTGTTTAGAGTACGCCGGAATATTTAGTAAGTGATTGATCCGCGCGGGCATCTGTTTGCCCCAACGATAATCTTCGTCCTTGTCTAGTTCAAGTACATATTGTTTCAAGGCTAGGTTCGCCAAGTCTGTAAAATTTTCTTTTTTTTCTGTGTCTAAAATATCGAAGACTCGATGATCTGGTTGTCCAATGGCAAGCTCAATCATTCTCCATACTTCTGGCCTGCTTGTAATGATGCTATCCTTTCTTACCTCATCCCAACACATCGTTTCAATCGTTTTCAACCAGCCATCAAAATGTACAGGGGCAGTTTTACTTTGGTCATAGCTATAATCCCAAGCACTTAAAATATCTAGAATCTCTTTTTCTTCTTCAGTTGCTGATTGAGTTATCTGAAGTAGGGTAGGCAAAAGATCAGAAGCTTTTAGACTGACAATGTCTTGCTGAAAATTCTTCATGTCTTCAACCGTAAATTTTTCCTTACTCTCCAATAATTCGTTTATGCGTCTTCCTCTATAATCTTCAAAGCCGCCATTGTATGGATGTGGATAATCTGGACCGGTCGTGATTTGGTTGGCAGAAGAAACGAAACCAAGTTCAGGATTGTAAGTCTGCGGATTGGCGGCTCGAGGCAAAAATTCTGACCATCTGTTTTGACTACTCGTTCCTTTCTTAACCGTCTTGCCTTCTCCCTGATATTTTACGGGAAGTACTCCATTAATGCGTAAGCCAATGTTGCCTTTCACATCCGCATAAATAAAATTTTGAGCAGGAGAATGAAAATGACCTGTTGCTTTTTTGTAGCAATCATAATCTTTACACTTCATGGCTTGAAAAAAGGCAGTCATCTCAGGGCCAATCGGTGGTTCATGAATGATCCATTGCATCGCAAGATCTGGCGTTGACTCTACCGGACTTTCAAAAATCACCGGACCAAACTCTGTTACTTTTAAATCAAATTTTATATCTGGATTATTTTTGATTTCAATTACTTGTGGAATTATTTCGGCTTGCTTCTCTTGTCCATCCACTCTGTAAGTTCCTTTTTCTTCATCAATCCAGTCAATGGTATAATGATCGAGAACATCATGTCCTACGTTCGTAGAGCCATAAGAAATATGATTATTAAATCCAATGATAATTCCGGGAACTCCAGGAATGGTGACTCCATAGGAATTACTTTCTGGAGTAACTATGTGCATTTCATACCAGATCGATGGAAGACTTAATTGCAGATGTGGGTCGTTCGCTAAGATCGGAGCTGCAGTTGAAGACTTACTTCCAGAGATGGCCCAATTGTTTGAACCAGCTCCTTCGATAAATTCAAAGTTCTTATAATCAAGTCCCTCCAATGGTTGATCTAAATAATCAACATCCTCTGGTTTTACTCTTTCGGCAGCATATTCTTCAGAGACATCTTCTCGGATGACTGGAACTTGCTTTTCATTTCTAGTTAAATATAACTCCGCATACAATTCTTCGCCGAGCAATATTCTTGAGTTGGTTTCAAAAATGTCTCTATTGCCTCTTGCCAAGGTAAAAGACATATATTTTGAAAGTAAAGCACCGTCGATGTCCCTCCATCTGCGTGGTGTATAGTTCGCCAGCTTATATTCTAAGGCCAAATCTTTTGCTAGATCCATTTCTTGAATAAAATGGTTGATCCCAGCATTAAAGCGACTAATTTTATCAGCTTCAGGTCCATACTCTGACCAGCCCTTCACTGTTTTTTTAGCAGAATATTCAAGCCCATATTTTCGCATTAATAAATCTCGATTCATGGTTGCTTTCCCAAATACCTCACTCAACCGACCAGCAGCAAGACGACTCATAAATTCCATCTGCCACAATCGCTGACTGGCCACCACATAACCTTGGGCAAAAAGCGCATCTTCATCATTTGAGGCAAAAATGTGCGGAACCAAACGCTCATCATAATATATGCGCACCTCGTCTTTTAGGCCAGGTAAGTCTAAGGTCTTTGAAACTGTTCTTTCTGAATTTTGCCATAGACCCTGAGCTGGGTTTAGAATTCTGGCAAGCCCTGGAATTTTTACCTGTTCACTTACTCGTATCCCATCATGAAAAAGGTAACTAAATATTAGCAGTAAAGCGCCAACCACCAATGCTGATAAGAGTCTGAGTATGTTCATTTAACGTGTAAAAAGTAGGTTCTGATCATCTGAATATTCCTCATTATACGAATAATCTTCTAGATTAAAACCTTTTAAACCTCTGATGGTCTTAAGTTTATTCTTTACAACATACTGGGCCATCAATCCTCGAGCCTTCTTTGCATTGAAAGAAATGAAAGTTAACTTATCATTTCTGAACTCCTTAAAGTTTACATTGATGATTTGATCTTCTAAACCATCCGTCTTGACTGCCTTAAAATATTCGTTGGAAGCAAGATTGATGATGTGCTTATCTTTGTGATCTTCAAGCTCTTTGGTCAGTTGCTCAGAAATTCTTGATCCCCAGAGATCATATAAATTTTTCTTTCGTCCGACTTTTAGTGAAGTCCCCATTTCTAGTCGGTAGGGCTGCATTTTATCGAGTGGCCGCAATAAACCATAAAGACCACTTAGTATTCTGATATGCTCGTTGGCAAATGCAATTTCCTTTTCATTAAAACCATGTGCTTCCAATCCTAGATATACATCACCTTTGAACGCGTACATAGCAGCTCTACTATTGTCATCTGTGAAATCTTCAGAATAGACTTGATTTCTTTCGTGATTAAGTGTTGCGAGTTTATCGCTAATCTTCATCAACGAGCTCAATTTTTTCTTTGAATATTTCTTGAGCGATTTATTGATGACTGCACTATCCTCAATAAATACAGGAAGACTCTTACCATATTTTTGGTGGTCGTAATCAAGAGTTTTGGACGGAGAAAGTAGAATGATCATAAGTTTAAATATGTTTAACAAATATAAAAACACAATTGGTAAAAATTGGTTGCGCTTACATTGATATTATATTCAAAATGAAAATATCTTTGCGCAAAATAACCAAATGAAAGAGGGAAATTTATTGATTCGACAAGAAGTCGATCACTCACTTGATGAATGGAGAAATGATGAGAAATTAGCACTTGAATTACAGAAAATTACTGGCGAGCTGCGTTTTAATCGGTCCATAGAATTGGTCCTCTTTGGTGAGATCATTCACAACTCAAAAACTTCGGAGGTATTAAACGCGCACCGTATGGCTGAGCGGTTTTCTCCGCAGAAATATACCGTAGATAATTCACTGGTAATTGCACAAGCAATCAACCGCACAGAGAAGCTTGCTCCGAGTAAAATAGATATTGGTATACTTGGAATTGAATGGATGTCAGAAAAGCATGATTATAATAATGCGGATGAGTTTGTCCATTTTAAATTAAAGAATTTTATCAACGTCGACCCCAAAAACCAAGAGGCTAGAGATGTCGTGTTATATGGGTTTGGTAGGATAGGAAGATTGGCCGCAAGGGAATTAGTGAACCAAACAGGGAAAGGGGAGCAATTGCGATTAAAGGCCATTGTTGTTAGACCAAAATTAAAGGATGCCTACGAGGAAGCAAGCAAGAGAGCAGCCCTTTTATCCCATGACTCTGTGCATGGTTCGTTTCCTGGTTATGTTGATGTAAAAGATAATGGGCAAGAAATCCTTATCAATGGAAATAAGGTCCAGATGATTTACGCCAATTCACCAGCCGATATTGACTACACAGAGTATGGAATTTCTAATGCACTTTTAATTGATAATACAGGTGTCTGGAGAGATAGAGAAGGATTAGAAAATCACCTCCGTCCAGGAATTGCTAAGGTTCTTTTGACCGCTCCAGGCAAAGGTGATGTACCTAACATAGTATATAAAGCCAACGAAGGAGATTTTAATGTGGATGAACATAAAGTTTTCTCTGCTGCCTCGTGTACTACCAATGCCATCGTTCCTGTCATCGATGTAATCATGGACACCTATGGCATTGAAAAAGGCCATATAGAATCCATCCACTCATATACCAATGATCAAAACCTCATTGATAATTTTCATAAAAAGCAGAGAAGAGGGAAGGGTGCTGCCACCAACATGGTTATTACGACCACCGGTGCAGCAACTGCCGTAACCAAAGTATTCCCTAATCTAAAAGGTAAATTGACCGGAAATGCCATCCGTGTTCCCACGCCAAATGTATCCCTTGCAATAATAAATCTCACTCTTCAAGGAAATACCAATTCAACTGAACTAAATGCCATCTTAAAAAAGGCATCCATTAGCCCGAAGTATAAAGAGCAGATTTTATATTCTTCAAGCACTGAGTATGTTTCATCCAATGCCATTGGAATGAATACTACCTCAGTAGTAGATGCTCCAAGTACCAAGGTTTCTGAAGATGGAAAGAACGCCACCCTATACCTCTGGTATGACAATGAGTATGGATATACTTGTCAGGTCGTACGATTAGCAAAGCACCTGATGCACGTGCGTCGTTTTATATATTAGAATTATGTAAAATATGAATGAAGCTATATAAAAATAAATATCGAGTAGGATCTATTCGGCTTCAGTCATGGAATTATGGATGGAAGGCTGCCTATTTTATTACCATCTGTACACATAAACGAAAGCATTTTTTTGGAAACATCAACATCAATGGTACTGTACGCCTATCAGAAATCGGTGAAATTGTAAATAGGGAATGGCTAAGGACTTTTGAAATGCGTCCTGATATGAACTTGACTATGGGTGAGTATATCATCATGCCCAATCACTTTCATGCAGTAATTATGATAGGTCGTAACGAATTTAATTCCAAACCCAAATTGGAAGAATTACAAGATGAGGAATTCATTGAACTGGAAATTGATCCAAATGATATAGAGCCATACGACTTTGAATCAGATGAAGTAAAGCAATCACAAAATCAATTTGGTCCACAATCTAAAAATTTAGCATCCATTGTTCGGGGGTTTAAGGCCGCAGTTACCACCCAGGTAAGAAAAAATGGAGATAAGAAATTTAAATGGCAACCCCTATTTCACGATCACATCATCAGGGACGAAAAATCATTTCATCGAATCCAGAATTACATTATTAATAATCCAACCAATTGGGTACGGGATAAATTTTATTTATAAAATTTATTGATGGTAGGGCACACAATGCATTGTGTGCCAACTGTTGATTTAATATAATACAATGCATTGTGTGCCAACGGTCGTTTTATATATTAGAATTCTCTGATTTTTTAGAACAGGATATTAGGATACTTTAAGGATAGTCAGGCTTAGGAATCATTTGGTTCTTAGACCATTTTTCCTGTCGTTAATTTCTTTTATTTCCTCAACTCTTGCTTTACTACGATTTTTATCGTAGTATTGTACGAGAGAAATCGTAGTAACATGAAAAACAAAGATT
>JAHDGF010000039.1:3274-47030 GCA_020627785.1 Saprospiraceae bacterium | reverse complement strand
GGTACAAGTGACAAACTTGAATGTAAGTAGCCGCCTTAACAAGTAAAACTTACAATAGAAAAGAAGATTTTAGGTACAGTAATACCATTGCCTTCAGTCGTAATAAATTAAAATTTACTGATTTCTATTTTTTACGCGTCTTTGATTTTCAGAATGCCGAAAATGAAAATAAAAGATTATTCACCTTAGAGTAGGCATCAAATTAAATTGAACAACAATGAAAAAAATAATTTTTAGCGCATTATTCTTTGGAATATTTTTAGTCGCATGTGAAAAAAATGATACGAATTTAGATGCACTTACTGAAAGCTCTACTACAATGGAAAGATCTGACTCTGACCTTAGAGTTTATTATGACAATGGTAAAGTGCCAGGTGTTGAAGGAGTGGATTATGGTTGTAAAGGAAGTGGAGGAAGTTGCTTGCCTACCATTACAGTTGACCTACCAACTCAACAAGTAATTACTCATGTTCTTGAGGTTGTAGATCTAGGAGACAATGAAGCTATCTCAGAGACTTTCTCTACATTCAGAGAAACGTTGACAGAAGTTATCAGTTCTGATCTAGTTTCTGGTGTTGCAACAGGGGCATTGAATGTTAAGAATAGAGGAGATTTTAGTACTGAGACGAGTGCTTACCTCCAATTCTCGACCCTTGAGGGAGAATTAGTAAACGTAGCTCAATTGAAAAAATAATTTCACTCCCCCTTCCATTTTTTTTGGGAGGGGGATATTTTTTAATTATGAACAAGATCCTAACTTTATTAAGCATATTTCTATTTCTGCTCTCCTGTCAAGTGAAGCAAAATAAATCCATAATCCCCAAAAAGAATTTAAGTTTCAATTCGGGATTCTTTAGCATGAATGCTCAAATTGAAATATTGAACCAAAAAGAATACTTGTGCATAGGTGATTATCACACACAAAAAAAATTGGCAATCCATAGCATTGAAGATCAGGATTCAACCATACTTGTGCCACTAAATAACATCACTGAATTAGGTGAAAAAATTCTGGCCTATGAAGTGCATAGCTTGGATACAATCATGATCCTGCCCCACCATTCTAACATTTTATACTTTATAAATAGAGATGGTGAGATCTGGAAAGATGTTGATCTAAATCCATATTTAGAAAAAGAAGGATACTATGAATTGAATCGATCATCAACCCCATTCCAGTTTAATGATTCAACACTCATTTTCTCTTTAGAATATTCAGCCAAAAATCTTCCACTTATTCAAAGAGAGGATTTAAATTATTATTACCAAGGAAAATATGCTGCGCCTTCTTTATTTAAAATTGAGAATATCTTTAATGACACCCTATCATGTACATTTGGATTGAGGAAGCTTTATAATAATTTTGCAGACAATCAATCTGTCTGCATAGAAGGAAATCTATTTACCTTTCTTGAAAACAAGATTATCTTTAACAGTGCCTACAGTGATAGCCTATATGTTATAGATAGTCAAACCTTAGAAATAGAAAAAAAGGTTGAAATTCAATCCAAATTTTCGGGATTAAGCATACAACCGATCACTATTGAAGACCTTCAATCTTCTCCAGAAAAATTAAACTCAAACTTTCAATCCAATGGTCAAATTCGTGATATTATTTATGACCAAAAACAAAATCAATATTCTGTAATCATTAACCATAAATCTGAAACAGAACAATACCCATGGTCAATTTTAACTTTGACAGATAATTTTCAAAAGTTGAGCGAAATAAAAATGGATGATTCCAAATACTACTCAAAAGTATGGTCATCTAAAAAAGGATTAATTGTATCTAATTATTTTGAAACAATAAAGGACCACGACCACTTCTCAAAAAACACCTTTACACTCTTTCAATACGAATAAAGTATACACTGAATTACGATCTATCCATTATTTATCAGATCTAAAATCTGACTGAAAATTCGCTCAGCAATACTCTTATCCTCTGTAATTATTTCAATACTAGCGGTACCTTTAGATTTAAATGGAATTATCTTGCCGTAGCTGGTCTGTAAGGTGTCTCCTAAAGGCATTCTTAATTCGTAGAAACTTACTCCATCAACAACTCTAGAAGGAATTGGTGAAATGTAATTTAAGGTACTTTCAAGAATCCCATATTCTTTATGTGGATAGCCATCTAATTTGACCAACACTCGATCATTTAAATTAAGCTTGCCTAGACCTTGAACTGGTGATAATGCCCTTATGTATTTATCTTCTTCAATATTATTTGAGATGACATAACCAATTTGATCATTGGATTTTAAAGTTCGATTGACTACTAAATCAGAATCAAAATTTAGCACTCCATCGGCGGGTGCTGTGAGTATAAATCCATCTTTCCAATCCAATAAATTAGATTCAAGACGTGAAATGATTTCGGCAATTTGAAATTTATATTGTTTAATTGCTTGATCCCGATTACTCATCAATTCAAGCTTCTTAAATTCTAATTGTTCAATTGCAATGTCATTTTCAATGATGCTCGACGACATTTTCGCTTGCCTCTGATCATATTGGAGCATCTTAGTTTTTGTTTGTTCTTGCTCTTGATCACTAATTACTCCTACTTCGTTTAGACTCTCTGCACGTTTAAGATCCTTTTCAATTAAGGCGAGCTCTTCACCAAAAATCTCTTTTTCGACAGCCACAGATTGGCTTAAGGCCCTGATGTTTTGAATCTCCTTATCAATGTTATTTATTTGTGCAAAAGTAGTTGTCTGTGCGGCTAAACTTTGCACCTCTTGTATCTTTAGAATTAAACTGGAGTAATCACTTTGCAATTGACCCACATTTAAGCTCATTGGGACTTTCAATCGAATCAAACGATTCAAAGTATTGACTGCTTTATATCTGCTTATGAAGTTCTCTAATTTCGAGATATCAGGAAGGGAAGCTGTATTTTTAATGTATAAAATTTCTTGACCGCTTTTTACCGCTTGACCATCATCCACATAAATTTTTGAAACAATTCCAGCCTGCTTATTAATAAGTTCGATGGGTGGATTAAGTGAGGTCAACTCCCCTTTCATTGAAAGCTTATCAGGATATTTAAAAATGAAACTCATGATTAATAAAACCGCAATAACAAAAGCAATCATGGTAATTCCACTACGCAACAACCAACCCGGTGCTGATCCAATGAAATCGTTAATGTAGCCAATGCTATCTACCTGCGAATCATCTGTGTATTGCTCCATCTTTAGGCTCCTAATTCTAATTGATTCCTAATAAGTTGAAAGTATTTACCTTTTGTGGCAACAAGCTCCTCATGAGATCCGCATTCTGCCACCTCACCATTTTCTAGTACAACAATTTGGTCTGCGTACTTCACAGTACTTAGTCTGTGTGCCACAACTATGGTCGTTTTACCTTCTGAAAACTGCTTAAGGTTCTTCATGATGACTAGCTCATTATTTGCGTCAAGCGCATTTGTTGCTTCATCAAAAAATAAAAGCTCAGGATCCTTGTACACTGCTCTTGCAATAAACAATCGTTGCTTTTGTCCCTGACTTAAACCATTCCCCTTTGCCCCGATCACTGTATTCAAGCCCAGAGGTAAGGATTGCACATAGTCCATAATATTTGCTGTAGTACAAGCAGCCAAAACCTTAGAAATATTAGTTGTTGTATCACTTTCTGCAATGTTATTAGCAATCGTGTCTGAAAAAACAAAACCATCTTGTAATACCACTCCACATTCTTGCCTTAATACTTGAAGTCTGATGGTCATTATGTCTTGCATCCCGATCTTAATGGTTCCTTTAGTCGGTGCATAAAAACCTAAGAGAAGTTTTAATAGAGTTGTTTTGCCAGAGCCACTAGTCCCTACAATCGCTGTTGTCTTACCCCTCGGAATCGTTAGGTTAATATTTTTTAAAACCTGCTCAGTTATTGGGGTGTATGAAAAACTTAAGTCTTTCATAACGATGTCACCTTCTGGCAATTGATTTATTTTCAAATCATCTTTTCCTTCCTCGTTTTCAACAATATGAATTTCTGAAAGTCTTTCTAAACTAATCGAGGCATCTTGCGCCGCTCGAATAAAACTAATCAATTGGGACAACGGACCATTCAATTGACCGATGATGTATTGAATGGCCAACATCATCCCCAGCGTCATACTTCCATCCAGTACTAATTTTGCAGCCAAAAAGGTAATAAGAATGTCTTTCAACTGATTGATAGACATCGCACCCGCATCTTGATACTGGCTAATGCTCAATGATTTAATCTGTGTCTTAAAATATCGAGCCTGTATCTCTGTCCATTTCAACCGGCGCTTATTCTGACTTCCTTGCATCTTGATTTCAGATATACCTTGAATAATTTCAATCAAAGAATCCTGGTTATCTGAAAGCTCTTGGAAGGCTTTATAGTCTACTTCCTTCCTCACTTTTAAAAAGAAGAAAATCCATAGAACGTAAAAGAAGGAAAAGAAAGCAAATACGCCTAAAATTTTTAAGCTATAGATACCTAGGACTATCCCGAATACAATTAAATTAGTCAACGATAACAGAACCGAAATTGAAGATTCCGTAAGAAAAGTCTCAATCCGTCGATGATCACCGATGCGTTGTAGAAGGTCTCCGGTGTGTTTTGTATCAAAAAAACTGATCGGCAATTTCATCAGCTTCGAAAGGAAATCTGAAATTAAACTGACATTGATCCGCACGCTTACGTGCAGTAAAATCCAACTCTGAATAAACTTGACTATGGTCGAACTAAAGAACAGCATCAACTGCCCTGCCAAAACCAGATAAATAAAATTTAAATTTTTGGTATCAATACCGATGTCTACCAAACTCTGTGTTAGAAATGGAATGATCAATTGAAATACAGTCCCTAATAGAAGTCCTAGAACTACTTGAAACAATAGCTTCTTATGAGGTCGAAAGTATTGCCTCAAAAAACCAAATCCTTTGTTTGACTTAAAGCCTAATTCTTCCTCATTGAACTCACTGGTCGTTTCCAAAAGCAGCACCTTTCCCTTCATCAGTTAACCAGTGCCTAGTAAATTCAGCCTTGGTTAGTTTATATTTTCCAGAAGCTGGATCGGATACCCAAACATGCCGCTTGGTTATTTTGTAGACAACAAGGAAATGTTTTTGATTCCAATGCGCAATGAAAGGTACAGGAGCGTCAATCAGCCCCATACTTTCTTCTGACGTATCAAAGGGAACCTTAATGCCCATCGTTCGAAAACCAATTTTATCTGCCGCTTCTGATATTCCCAATAAGCTGACGCCGCGCCGAGTGATGTAACAATGCTCTCTAAGGTAGGAAATGGAGATATTTTTCCCATAATGCTTGGCAATCATGCGTAGGCTGGTAGGCCCGCAATCCATTGCGTCTAGCTGTTTAAAAAAGGGAAAACTCATAGGTTATCTAAAAATTATTCGTATTGACCAATTAATATAAGTCAAAATTAGAGTTGATATGTCTATATATCCCCATTAAATGCAAATGTGTTTACCAGTGGTCATGATAAACCGTAGATAAGCGGAATTATGTAGTTTTTGATCTCAATATCTCTTAATAAAAGGTTTAACTTTAAGAATGACTTCCTCTATAAACAAGAACTCCGAGAGAAGGGCGCCTTGGTATTATTTATTACTGCTCATCCTCGCTGGAGAATCTGTATTCATCTTGCCCTTTGTATTGGCGCGTGTTTTTAGGCCCACAGTTCTTGAAGTCTTCCAACTAGATAATTTACAACTTGGTTTATGCTTTTCGGTATACGGTGTGGTAGCCCTAATATCCTATCTTCTCGAAGGACCTATTGCCGACAAATATGAACCTAGAAAACTTATTGCCATTGCACTTTGGATGACCGCTCTAGGAGGGATCGTTTATGCCAGCTTTCCTGCCTATAATGCACTTAAAATCTTATACGGATATTGGGGCTTCACAACCATTTTCTTATTCTGGGCTCCAATGATCAAGGCCACCAGAGTCTGGGGTGGAACAACGAACCAAGGGAAGGCTTTTGGCTTCTTAGATGGAGGACGAGGTTTGGTGGGCGCCTTATTTGGCTCATTGGGTGTTTTTATCTTTAGGCTTTATCTATTGGGCGATGTCTCAAGTGCAAGCATCGCAGAAAACCAAGTAGCGTTCCGACAAGTAATTCTCACCAGTTCTGGACTGATTGTTTTGGTAGGAATATTGGTTTGGTTTTTTATGACGCTTGGCGCAAATGAGGAAAATTCCTTGGATAAAATTTCTGCCAAACAGATCAAAGATGTTCTCCAATTACCTTCTGTCTGGATGCTCATGATTATCATTTTATGTGCCTACATTGGTTATAAAATCACTGATATTTTTTCTCTCTACGCACAGGATGTACTTCTCTACGATCAAGTGGAGTCTGCCAAGGTAGGGACCTTACTTCTTTACCTTAGACCGATTGTTGGAATCGCCATCGGCGTACTCGCCGATCGATCCAACACAACCTTCTGGCTGGTCTTCGGATTCTTTGTTTCTTTTCTTGGAGCTCTATTATTTGCTAGTGGGACCTTGACTGCTTCAAGTAACATTCTATTTTTCCTTTCAATACTCATTACTAGTCTCGGCATATATGCATGCAGATCTTTATACTTTGCAATTATGGAAAAGGGACAAATTCCACTGGCATTGACTGGAACCGCTGTCGGAGTGATTTCTATTGTTGGCTACACTCCCGATATTTTCGCGGGCCCAATCATAGGTTATTTATTAGAAAGTTCTCCAGGTGAAGCGGGACATCAAAAAGTATTTTGGATGCTGGGAATCTTTTCATTTATTGGAGGTTTAACAGCCTTTCTATATCACTTCAGGTATCAAACAAAAAATCAAATCATATAAAGATGAGAATCATTCAACTTTTATTTTTTCTCTTTACTTTGTTTTCTTGTAACAATAAAGAAACCTCTGTAACTAAGGATTCTAACCCAGAAAACAATTCAACAATTGAACAAGCTCAAAAAGCAGAAGTAGAGGCCCATTTTTATCCAGAAAAAGACTTAGAATTTAAGTTCATATCACCTGAAGAAATTGATAAAATAAATAAACAGGTTTTAGAAAAGAATATAAAAATGCCAGAAGACATCATTAAATTCCATCGGCCAAAAAATAACCAATCCGAAGGAAACTATTCTTACACCATCACACGTAAAATTGATGACAAACTAAGAATAGAATTAACCTTGGTCGAAGATGGTTTAATGGATGATTCTGTAAAGTCACGTAAGTCGATTTACACTATGAACATGAAGGGCAACAAACTCATTGTCATCGCCTTAAAGGAACAATATAAATGCTACAGAGATCGTGGTCATGAGCATTGGAGTCCGGAGCTGTGTCTTTAATTGCAGGAATCCCTTATTCTCGAGAATTGCCACAGAGTAGTTTTGATTAGGACCTAGCAATTATTAGAAAAGAAATTCTTGCCTGATGCAAACTAAAATATAAATCAAAAGTTAATACTAAATTAACATTAAGAAATTACTTTTGAGGTAACAAGGAAATTAACCCGCTGATGAGTAAACTAACTGAAGTTTTTAGATATTTTTCCAAATTAGGATTTGTCGCCTTTGGAGGACCTGCTGCCCATGTTGCCATGATGGAGGAAGATTTGGTCGCTAAGAAAAAATGGATGAGCGAACAGGAATTCCTAGACTACATGGGAGCTACTAATCTAATCCCAGGACCAAACTCCACGGAAATGACCATGCACTGCGGCTATCACAGAGCTGGCGTGAAAGGACTTTTCGTTGCGGGCATGTCTTTCATCATTCCAGCAGTACTTCTTACCTTACTTGTAGCCATCTTCTTTGAAAAATATAGTGCGATTGAATGGGTTGTTCCAATTGTCAATGGCATTAAGGCTGCGGTCATATCTTTTATTGCAGCTGCCATTCTAAAGCTTGGTAAGAAGGCAGTAAAATCTTCAACACTTCTAGTTCTCGGTTTAGTAGTGATTGCTGCCAGTTTTTTCGGAATAAATGAGATCTTATGCATACTAGCGGCTGGCCTTGTGTACATGCTGACAATGCAGGTTATTAAAAAACCATCTTTGAATAGCTTAGCGATATTACCAGCCTTTGCCTTCCTTAAAATGGCTTACACTCCTACCACCTTATTCCTCATTTTTCTAAAGGTAGGCCTTGTACTTTTTGGAAGCGGTTATGTACTCTTTGCTTACCTAGATGGAGAGTTAATAGAGCAAGCAGGTTGGCTCACACACCCGATGCTTGTAGAAGCCATTGCCATTGGTCAGGTGACGCCGGGCCCTGTATTATCCACAGCCACCTTCATCGGCTATAAAATTGGAGGACTTCAAGGAGCCCTACTGGCAACCTTAGGAATTTTCCTTCCATCATTTTTCTATGTATGGGGTTTAAACAAGTTTGTGAAACAGATGCAAAAATCAGAACTGTTGAGAAATTTTCTTGCGGCAGTAAATGTTGCTGCAGTAGCCGTAATGGTTGTTGTCACCCTACGGATGGGACAGAGCATCTTAATTGATTGGAAAACAATTTTTATCTGTGCGCTGAGTTTCTTTGTCTACTTCTACTTTAAAGGCATAAACACCCTTTGGATAATTTTAGGTGGAGCTACTCTAGGATTTTTGTTAAGTTACGTTTAGCACGTTCTCGCTTTTACACAGAAAATAGTAATCGTGCTACAAATAAATAGGATTCAACTCCTAATTTTTCATATATCCTATCGCAATATTGAATCTATTTAGTCCTCACTAAGAGAAGTAAACATAACTCATAATTACAATAATCACGATGACCAAGCCAAAAGGCTTCACGTATCTGTATGGTGTGATATCAACCTGCTCTGAATAAGGTAATTTGAAAGCAGCATCTCTAGGTTTAAGCTTACCAATGATTAACATGATAATCACATTCATGACGAAAAGTATCGCCATAACATGAAGGAAATGAGGGTAGCTTTCTTCTCCAAAAACATACGGCTTCAAAATAAATTGACTAATAAAGTATAAAACGGCACCTAAAATAATCGCAATCTTTGCGGCAATGGCTGGAACATATTTCGTCAAATACCCTACTACAATAATTGTTAGAATTGGAATACTATAACAACCATTTACTTCTTGTAGGTAACCAAATAATCCATCTGGAGCATTGGCAATCAGTGGGGCAATAAACATTGCAAATAGGGCCAATAATACACCGAACCTTTTGCCATATTTGACGACAGTCTCATCACTTGCCTCCTTATTGAAATATTGCTTATAAATATCTAAACCAAATAAGGTTACTGAACTATTCAAGGCGCTATTAAACGAGCTTAAAATCGCTCCAAAAAGTACAGCAGCGAAAAATCCTACTAAGGAAACTGGAAGTACCGTCTTCACTAATCTAGGATAAGCCTCATCAGCAACCGTTAATTCTCCTTTAAAAATATAATACGCGATCATCCCCGGTAAAACCAAAATTAATGGCCCTAATATCTTAACACCTGCCGCTAGTAATAATCCTTTCTGCCCTTCTTTCAAGTTCTTAGCACCAAGTGCTCTTTGAATGATTGCTTGATTGGTTCCCCAGTAAAAAAGTTGTACCAGCATCATCCCAGTAAATATGGTTGCAAATGGTACACTCGCATCTGAATCCCCAATCGCATTCCACTTCTCGGGATTAGAATTATAAAGTGAAGACCATCCTTGACCTACAGAACCATCTCCAATGTACATCAAACCAAAAATAGGAATCATAATCCCCCCGATTAATAATCCGATTGCATTGATCGAATCAGAAATCGCCACTGCTTTCAATCCACCAAAAATCGCATATACAGAACCGATTAATCCAATACCCCACACACACAACCATAGTGTTGCAGTGTGCGACATACCAAAAACAGTAGGCAAATCAAACATCGTTAATATTGCTAAAGCTCCTGAGTATAAAACAATCGGCAATAAGACTACAACATAACCAGTCAGGAATAGTCCTGAGGCAATAGTCTTTGTCATCGTATCATATCTTGTTTCTAAGAACTGGGGAACCGTCGTAATTCCTCCCTTCAAATATCGAGGCAAAAGAAATAAGGCAGTCACCACCATGGCAATGGCAGCCAAAGTCTCCCAACACATCACTAAAATCCCTTCTGTGTAAGCTTGTCCGTTCAAACCAACTATTTGTTCAGTTGACAAGTTGGTTAGTAATAGCGACCCTGCAATAACACCCCCTGTCAAGCTTCTACCTGCCAGAAAATATCCATCAGCGGTGTCTCGCTCAGTTTTTCTGGTTAATGCATAAGAAACTCCGGCAACTAAGGCAGTAAAGAATAGAAAGGAAAGAATAGCCATGTTCAATAATTAGTTTGGTTTGAGATAAGCAATATAGGGTATATTATACACTAAGCACCCATGATTTAGTGCAAAAATTAGCAAGGAAAATCAACTGATTTACAATTATAGGCCGTATTAAGTGTGGGGAAGGTAAAGGCACTATAAGTTTTAAAACGAATAATTATTGAAGCAAGGGTCTCAAATAATAAAAGAGAAAGTCCTACTTTCCACTTTATTATTATTTAATCAACTTTTGCTCTTGAAGATCTTCCTCGCTTTCGGTCTCCCCCATGGATCTCTAATAATGCCTTTTGATCTAAACTTCTCTTCTTTCTTACTTTTTTTGATCTTTTAATTTTTGATTTCATTGTTTAAGACTATTTCATTATTCGCATATAATTTATAACCTAACATCCTTGAATCATCTTTTGAAAAACTTTTCAATAAAATATATTTCTCCATTCTTATCTACTCCTTGTAGAAAGTACATTCCAGAAGGCAATTCACTAGTATTTAACTGAGCTGAAGCGTTTATTAAATTGACCGGCTCACCAAAATACTTCAATCCAAAAATGTCTACAATTTCTAACCTTAAGTTTTCATTTTCTCCCACTACATTTAAAACATCACCCACGGGATTAGGAAAAACTGTAAAATTATTAATGGTTAGATCTACAACATCTGAAGGTGCCTGCTCTGCCCAATAAGATGCCCATGGTCGTGCTTGCTTTATAATTAATTGATTATCTGCCGTAATTTTATATTCTATGTCCATGGCAAACCCATCTGAATCATCTGCTTCATAAAGCTCTCTAAATTCTCTATGGATCACTCCCAAATATTCCCTCATTTGACTTAAGTATTCATCAGTCATTATAATGGAATTAAATGCTGCCAAATTTGAATATCTCACAACTGTGCTTTCACCGGTGACCTTATTCAAAAGGATCTCCTCAGGAATAGAATTCACATCAGGATTGGTTACTAAATCTTCTCCGAGCTGTGTGTTTAAATAATAGGTACTCGAAGATTGATAAATTGGATCTATGCTGACTCCAACCCCATTGGCTTTTTCTTCAGAATAATTAGGGTGACATAAAACTCCCATCGCTGCTAACTTATGATCAATGCGATAAAAGTCACGCTCGTCAAATGCTCTAAAGTTCCACATGCTGGCATAAACCTGCTTAATAGATTTAGATATATGTCCTTCATCTGGGTGCTGAGTTTTTGAAGTGTAAAGACCTGCACCGCTGAATCCAGGAAGATCTTCATTATTAGTGCTGGAGCGGCAGCGGATAGACGTTCCTGATGGAAAAGCATCATGTATTTCTTGCAATTCCTCCAGCATCCAATCTGGCATATCAGCAGCCTTTATTCGGTCTCTAAATTCTTTCAACTTTTCAATCTTTACATCAAGATTTGCCATAAATGAGGTATCGCTAAGTAGCGCATCAATCTCTTCATAGAAACCATTATGTATCATAAATTCATGATAGAAATAAAACGGAACTCCATAGCCATCTGGAATCGTACCTTCTGGAAAATCAAAGGTGCTCATCGTCGCTACATTTGCGCATTTAGCGCCAAAACCATCTGACATATCAAACGTAATATCGTCCAATAGCAAGATAGAGGTATGGTCTAAATTTAAAGCGGGTTTCTGCCCTACTGTAGGTCTTATGGATTCAAACCAATCATCTAATTCCTGAGTGGTCGCTTCACGTATAAAGTAATCATCCGGATAAACAGCATAATAAACAGGCTTACCTAGTAAGCCAGCCAAGTAATCATTATCAAGCGGATCCCTAATGTATGCGTTCGGAAGATTATCTTGAATGGCACGTAAATTTACATGAGATAAAGGTGTCTGAATGACAGAGGTCATTATGCCTCCCACCCTTGGCAAGGAATTAGGTAGCGAAGAATATAGTACAACGTCTCTCGAACCAGGAACCTCATTATTTTCCATCAAACGAAAAATACCATATCCTTCTGCAACATTCAAAGGCAAATAATCTATATCCGCAAATAGTTGATTCTCATGCAAAACATGAATTCGGGATTCATCATATAATTCTTTATCATTTTCATAGGACCATTCATTTGTACTTGTAATAAAATAGGCCAAATTGTTTTTTAAGAATGGCATGTTGGTCGCCAATAATTCTTGGGTTAATCTGACAGTTTCAAAAGGAAAGGATTGACTCAAACTGAAATTAAAAGTAAACACACCGATGGTTCCACCTGGACCAGCAGTGGTGGGATGAAAAATAATTTCACCTGTTGTAACGTCATCATTAAAATAAGAAATTCCCAGTATACTCATAAATGCAGAATGCGTTTGATGGGTTATACTATTGACGAAATAGATTTTAGGACTGTCTGAGTGGATGTTATGAATAACAAATTTTAGAAACTCTTTATCAGAAAGAAATTGAGCCCATGGAATTTCAGTATTATCTAAAGACAGCTCATTAAATCTTTCATACGACTCCAGTGCCGCGGCACCATCATCAAGAGTAAGATATGTACCAGTATTAATTGGAGCGTAAAAAGGCATGTCATTAAATTCCGATACATCATCAATTCCATCTGCATCAAAATCGCCTGGATTAAGTAATGAATATTCCTCAACCTTGTAGTACTCCTCTGGATAAGCTGCCAAGGACTCGGTAATGATTGTAGTTCCTTCCTCGCCAAATGTAAATGATGTAGGCCAATCAAATTCACCATCTGGAGAATGCTTAACCCTTAATAAATAATAATTCTCTTCTGTAGAATTCACCTCAATTTGAACCTTACCAAAATCGTCCACCGCGTAATTTAGTATCGGAACTTCTTGCTGTCCAATAACACTTACATAAAAAACCAAGAAGAGGAAAGTTAGTTTTGTTTTAGTTGGTCGCATTGTTCGATGAATTTAGATTTATCTAAAAATACACAATATTTCAATCAATTTTCGACCAGATTTCGACAGAGGTAGTTTTAGAGACTTCATGCAACATTTACGCTTTCGCAAATGGACGAAGCTATAAATCGATCGTATTACTAGAAGGACCATAGCTAAAAAAAGAAACTGAAAGAATGACTATCTTGATTTCAAATATATCTTCATTATGAAATTAGGCGCATTTTCAATCAGCTTATCCGTAAAAAATCTTCAAAAATCTAAAGAGTTTTACACCAAGCTCGGCTTTGACGTTATAGGAGGAGACGAAAAGATGAACTATCTCATCATGCAAAATGAAAATTCCACCATCGGTCTTTTCCAAGGCATGTTTAAAAATAACATTCTTACTTTTAATCCAGGCTGGAATCAACAAGCTCATAAGCTCGAGAAATTTGAAGATGTGAGATCCATTCAACAAAGCTTAAAAAATGATGGTATCCCACTCATTTCAGAAGCGAATGAAAATACTACAGGACCAGCAAGCATCATTTTAATGGACCCAGATGGTAATCAGATTTTGATTGACCAGCATGTGTAATTGAGAAGTACTTAACTTTGGTATGTAAACTCAATTAAATGACTGACCAACTTTCTTCAACGGTTTCAATTGTATTTTTAGGCACTACGCTGGCATCAATAATACTCTACTATTTTGCGAATGGTAAAGCCCTAAAATCATCCCTTATCATTGTTGTATGGTCAATCATTCATTCCATACTTGCTCAGCAAGGATTTTATAAAAACACCACAAGTATACCGCCCAGGTTTCTTCTAGTCTTCCTTCCCTCTATTCTATTTATTATTTATGGTCTTCAATCAACCTCGTTATTCGATGTTTCAAAAAAAAGAAATACAACTTTGGCTGCATTTTTACACACAATAAGACTCCCAATGGAACTCTGCCTGTTTGGACTTTTTAGTCAGGAGCTTATTCCAGAGGTTATGACCTATGAGGGTTGGAATTTTGATATTGTAATGGGAATTTCTGCACCAATAATTGCCTATCTTACCTTTAGAAAAAAAATAACCAACCAATGGCTTTTGGTCTGGAACTGCATAGGATTAATTCTTATCTTCTGCATCTTCTTTATTGGTATTTTTTCTGCAGAACTCCCTTTCCAATTATTTGGTTTCAATCAGCCAAATATAGCTGTTACTCTATTCCCATTCATCTTGCTTCCTGCGACTGTAGTTCCAATTGTGATTTACATGCATGCTAGTGAGATATTTAGGTTGCTTAAAAATGATAAAGAAAGACCTTAAAAGGATGTAAAATATATGTCACTTTATTTCTTGGAGCCCTTTTAAAAGTCAATTGATTATTTTTTCGCACAAATTTTGATGTAAGGTAAAAGTTATTGCACCTCACGTTATCCCTATATATTCTCAAACGCCTATTTTTATTTCATAAATTAAAGTAGCCAGTTGCTAATCAAAGAAAAAAACCAAATTGATTACCGCTCTAGGTTTGAAGAACTTAAAAATAGTTCTAGAATCCTTGATTATGAACTCTTATTTGAAGTAGAGCAAATTGCTGAAAAAGCGCAAAAATCTCAGCAATTAGAACTTTTATGTGATATTCTGATTTATTTGGGAAGAGCTTACCGCCTAACAAATCAAGCTTTCAATTCCATAAAATCGCTCAATAAAGCCTACATCACTTTAAATTCAAATTTCCCTCATCAAAAAGAAAGATTAGCAAAAATTTATAGAGAACTAGGCAATACTTATTCCAACTCATTAAATGACCATTTAACTTCTATTGAATATCAAACAAAGGGATTTAATTTAAATGTAAAATCACTCAACGGGATTTTTCTAAATAATATCGGATCTAATCATTTAAACTTAGGGGAATTCGAAAAAGCAATACAATTTTTTAAAAAGGGGATTTCTTATTGCTCACAAATAAATGATCTTCTAAGCCTCGCTTATTTAAATGTGAATTATGCCAGAGCGCATATACAAAATAAGAATCCTAACGATGCCTTTGAATATTTAAAGAAATCGATAATATACTGCAAGGATTTTAATAGTAAGACATCAAACAATGTAGATCTTCTCAGCTCATATTGGATAAATTCCTGGGCTTACCTACAAATGGCAAGAGCTCATTTAGATTTGAATCAACAAGATGAGGCAAAACTGTATTTAAAAATTGGTAAAGAATTTACACAAGATAAAAAGCAAGATGACATCTTAGCCAAAATTGATTTACTCGACGGGGAATTACTTCTTTCAGAAAACAAAATGGCTGAATATGAAACACTATATAAGTCGTCCATCAAATTTTGTGAGACAACTGACCAACATAGAAGTAAGCATGAGTGGCTCACAAAAATGCAAGACATTCAAGAAAAAAATAAAGACTACGAAAAAGCATTTTTCATATCAAAAGAAATAAATAAAAATCTAGACATCATTAAGGCCAAACATCAAGAATTTAATGTTTCTCAAATTTTAGTTAGCAAGGAAGAAGAAATTCTTGCTTTAGAAAATAAAAATAGAATTATGCAGCTGCAAAAAGATGAGCTAAAGCAGTTTGCATATATAGTAACACATGATCTAAAGACGCCCCTATCTAACATTTCGAATTTTGCCGGACTATTTAAAAAAAGATATGAAGCATCCATTGATGACAAAGGAAGAGGCTACCTTGATTATGTTATTAAAAGTGCGAATAACCTTACTTCCATGCTTTCAGCATTGATGCAATATATTTCTTTTGAGAATTCAGATGATGAAACCTTTGAGCCATGTAGTATCAACACGCTAATTCCAAAAATACTTGAGGACAACCAAATTTCTAAAGAACAATACAAGTTGAATTTCAATGGAATTGAAACAGTACCAATAAGGACTTTTCATTTAGACATAATCCTAGAAAACCTATTAAAAAATTCTAAAAAATTTAAAAAAGAATCAGAACCATTATTCGTTGAGATAAACATTGAACAAAACATGAGCGAATATATTTTCTCCATCGGTGATAACGGCATAGGAATAGATGACAAATATAAAGTCCAAATATTTGAGATATTCAAACGACTAAACAAAAACCAAAGTGCTGGAACTGGGATTGGTCTATCCATTTGTAAAAAAATTATTCAAGGTTATATGGGCAATCTCTGGGTAGAAGACAACGTGAATTCTGGTAGCCTGTTTAAATTCACAATCCCGTCAAAAATCAAACGAAATCACTAACAAAAGAAATTAAGACCTGAACCCATCTTTTCGACTTTATCATTTCAGCGGCATACGTGATAAGTTCATTTGATTTATGCAAGCCGATGTATTTTAATTAGCTTAGTGACTCACTTAAATCATAAAAATGGAACTAGCCATTAAAATCCTTATTGCATTTATAGCTGCTTTGCATTTATACATATTATACTTTGAAATGTTCGCTTGGGAGACAAAAGGTCGCAAGGTATTCAGAAGCTTTCCTAAAGAGTTATTTGGACAGACTAAAGTAATGGCAGCCAATCAAGGTTTATACAATGGCTTTCTTGCAGCAGGTCTCATCTGGACCTTCTTTATTACCAATAAAGAATGGAGCACAAACATTGCCCTTTTCTTTCTGGGTTGTATTGCAGTTGCTGGAATCTATGGTGCAATGACAGCAGACAAAAAGATTATTTTTGTACAAACCATTCCTGCAGCTTTGACGATTGTATTAATCCTAGTATCAGGCTAAGAAAATCATAGTAAAATTTTGACTTTAAAGCTTGTGATTAATCTGTTTTACCGTTTAAATAAGAGAGAAAAATTAGATTCCCAATCGGACTACATTTGAGCTTGACTAAAATCTGAAACAATACGTAAAGCTCTATCGTTACTTTCCTATCTTCACAGAAAATAAAAGACCTTGAAGCAAGCATTTATTATTGATGGAATTCGGACAGCCTTTGGTAAATTTAGAGGCACATTGGCTAGTACCAGGACCGATGATCTTTTGGCACATGTAATTAAGGCCTTGACCGATCGGAATGAAAACATCCCAAAGGACGCCTATGACGATGTAATCATAGGTTGTGCCAATCAGGCCGGGGAGGACAATAGAAACGTTGCTAGAATGGGTGCACTTTTGGCAGGTCTTCCTTGGTCCGTCCCCGGTGAAACCATCAATCGATTATGCTCTTCAGGTATGTCTACGATTGTTCATGCCAACAGAGCCATCAAGGCTGATGATGGTGATCTTTTTATCAGCGGCGGCATTGAACACATGACCAGGGCACCGCTCGCGATGTCTAAATCTGCACGAGCTTTTGGAGGTGACATGAAGGTTTATGATAGTAGTTTTGGCTGGAGATTTGTGAATCCAAAAATGAAAGCACTCTATGGTACTGAAGCCATGGGTAACACTGCCGAAAATTTAGCAGAACTATATAAGATATCACGAGAGGATCAAGATTTATTTGCTTACAATTCACAAATGAAGGCCTCAGCTGCCCAGAAAAGTGGAAGACTCGCAGAAGAAATTGTTTCCATTCAAATTCCAAGAAGAAAACAAGATCCATTGATTTTTGATCAGGATGAATTTATACGTCATGACACTAATTTAGAAGCGTTAGCCAAACTAAGAACTGTCTTCAAAGAAGATGGCTCTGTAACTGCAGGAAATGCCAGTGGATTAAATGATGGATCAGCTGCGGTAATTGTCGCCTCAGAAGAAGCCATCAAAAACTATGATTTAAAGCCTATGGCAAGAATAGTTTCCTCAGCCATCGTTGGTGTTGAACCTAGAATTATGGGAATAGGTCCTGTTGGTGCCTCCCAAAAAGCTCTAAAAAAAGCAGGACTTACCTTAGCGGACATTGGCGTCATAGAATTGAACGAAGCCTTTTCTGCTCAAAGTCTTGCCTGCATCCGCGAATTAGGATTGGAAGACAACGACCCTAGAATAAATCCAAATGGCGGCGCCATTGCCATCGGTCATCCTTTAGGTGTCTCTGGGACAAGAATTACACATTCTCTAGCGTTAGAAATGCAAAAGCAAAACAAACAGTATGGGCTGGCTACCATGTGTATAGGAGTTGGCCAAGGATATGCTGTTATTCTTGAAAAAGTCTAATCAAATGAGAGTTGAGAATTTAATCGTGGTCTTCCTCTGGTGTATTGCATCCCTAGGTACTACCCATTCTCAAGTCTATTTACAACTAGAAACAGCCAATAGGTCTAAAACGATCAAGTTTTCTCCAGGAGACATTATTGAATTCCGGACGGTCGCTTTTCCTGATACTTGGAGGACAGGAGAATTAGGTAAGGTGCTTTTTGAAGCCCAGACCATATTTCTAGATGGCAATCTTTTTCAATTAGACGAAATTAAAGACCTCAGACTCGTAGGAAGTTCTAGAATGGCAAAAATGCTAGGCATCAACTTCATAAGATTTGGAGCAACTGTGGCATTGTATACGGCCATTGCTGACCTCGCCAATATCAATGAAACAAAATTCACTTGGAATACTGTCATCATCTCAGGTGCGGGTGTTCTATTGGGAACACTTTTAAGGTTTGCTGTAAAAGGTAAGAAATACAAACTAGGCAAGAGACACCGACTACGATTAATTGACCATCGTTTCAAGCTAGAAAATGAGCTTCCTTTAGCTATTCCATAGCTATATTTGCGTAAGCGGGAAATAAAGTAGAATCAAGCGTTTAGCACCACATTTTCTGTCGTGAATTCCGATCGAAGACTTATCTTTGAAGCACATGGAATTGTCATTCACCAATTTAGAAAAGGCTTTAGAAATAATCCGTGCAGCGATAGAGGCATTAGCAGAGACCATTGAATCTCCAAATGTCGACGCCGCCATCGTCCGTCTTGAAGGTGCTCCTGAGGGCATCCTAAATAATCAACTTCTTCTTGAAAATATAGCTGACCCTAATAATCCCTGGCCTAAGAGTTGGGAATTTACCCCTAGCGGAAGTGACTCAGTCATAGTAACAGATAGTACTGGTCGTGTCATTGGGACCATTTATGAAGATCGCATTGAAGCAGATGGACGAACAGAATCTGGTCAGCGAGGCAATACCATTTTAAATAGATTTCCATTGGTAGGTGACATGACGTATTCAGTGGATGGGTTTGAATATGATACGGATGATTCAGGTCGTGTTGTGGAGACAACTGGAGAGCTACAAGAAGAAGCTAGAATTAGATTGGAAAGCCAGCAAGGGAAGGCCGTAGATCTTAAAGATGGCCTTGAAACCGATCAGGGTGGGCATATCATTGCCGCTAGGTTCTTTGGTCCTGGAGAGCAGATAAATTATTATCCGATGGATGCTGAGTTAAACCTTAGTGCTTGGAAAATAATGGAAAATACATGGGCTGGAGCTGTGGAAGACGGGCAGGAAGTTTTTGTACAAATTGAAGCCATTTATACAGATGATGATTCTAGACCGGAGGAATTCATTGTCAAGTACACCATCGATGGTCAACCTTTTAAAGAGGAGTTTGAAAATGGAAATTAAGAGTGAGGAAATATTTGAGGAGGTAGCCGAGAAATTGGTTTTAATCTTACCAAAAGAAGGTTTTAAAGAAGCGCTCCTACAGATTAAAAGATTACCAATGAATGTTGGTTTTACTGGTCATTACCTTGACAAGAATGGATCTAAACATTGGTTGGATATTTTTAATTTTACGCTCGATGGCAAATATATTCACCACCTACATGAATTAACCACCAATCAAGATCCTAAGCACATAGATTGGAATAGAGCAGATTTCACATTAGATCAAGATCTCAAGTTCAATATCAAATATTCGTACGATAAGAGCCTTGAAGTAAAGGACTAAGAGGTATTGTCGCAGACACAATTTGACTTCCATTACATGGGCAAATCCTTTAACTTTGTTTCATGAAGTTGAATACATACCTAATTCTAGCCTTCTTTTTAAGCATTGGCATTCAAGCCAACAGCCAAAAAACCATTTTAGTTGAGAAACTAACCAATGCGTTCTGTGGGGCCTGTCCTAATGCTTCAATCATTTTAGATGAATTGATAGAGAGCCATCCCAATGCCATTCTAGTTAAGCATCATAAACCAGTAGATTTTACAGATAACCCATTAACCAACCCACAAAGTGGTGCTTTATGGAATGACTTGAATATTCCTGGTCCACCGATGGCGATGATCGATCGAAAGCCTATCGGCAATAGTGTCATTCTTTTTTCTGGTCAATGGGCTGATGCAATAGCGCAAACAGCAGCCACTGAAAATGAAGGTGAGGTTTGGATTGAAGATTTAGCCTATGACAAAGATTCACGTCTACTAAATTTTACTATCAAGGCTAATTTAAAGGAAACAAGTTCAACTGGACCCTTCAGATTAACTGCCATGATTGTTGAAAGTGAAGGCTGGGGACAGCCTCAATATAGTTACTTCAACGACGTTCAAGGTCATCCATTGGAAGGACTTGGAGATATCATTTGGGGCTATAAACATGAAAATGTTGTCAGAGATATTCTTGAAGATCACTGGGGCATCGCAGGCATTTTAGATGATGTTCCTGACCCTGCTCTTGAATATGAATACAGCTTTAGTTATGAAATTCCGGAAGATTACAAACCTGAAAGAATCAGTATCGTAGCTACCATCAACCAACACGGCGCGAGTCTAACAGAAAGAAAAGTATTAAATGCTACACAGCTCGAATTAAAAAACATGGGCTTAGGCTTGACAACAGCAACAGAAGATCTTGCGGAAGAATTTAGCTTTCAAGTATTTCCTAATCCAGTCGCTGGCAGGCTGCAAGCAGAGTTTGAGAAGAGACCTGAATCCTTAACTATATACAATGCGCAAGGCAAGGCTCTTTGGACGGGACAAGCAGACGGAAAATTTTTATTGATTGATAATCTAGAATTAGAAAATGGAAGCTATTTCTTATCTGCTCAAATAGATGGTCAGACCAAGGCCAAACCATTTCTTGTGTTAAATTAAAAAGTACAAAATTCTAATTTAGGTTGCTATCTTTTAACTCGAGCTATTCTAATTATACAAAAGGACATAAGCATTCAAAGAAGTTGCAATGACCAGCCAGAGCATGTAAGGAACAAGTAAATAAACTTTGCCTCCAACTTCTTTTCTATACTTACCAAAGAAAGTAAAGATTAATAAAGTAAGACTTGATATAACCACGAGACCTAGGGTGACCATTTTAAAATTAAAGAAAATAGGATTCCATCCAATATTCAAAATAAGTTGAATCACATACAAGGTAATTAGTGTTTTTCGATCTTTAACTGCTTCCCAGGTGAAAGCCATAAAAATCGAAAAACAGATCATAATAACTGTCCAGGAAAATCCAAAAACCCAACCAGGTGGTGTCCACGGGGCTTTATTTAAACTGAGGTACCAATCTCCGGTCACCGCAGCATTTGTTGAAAGACCACCTATAGCAAGTGCGCCAAAATTTAATACAAAAAAAATGATAAGCTGTTTGATCATGTGTTTAGATTGAGAGAGCAACATAACAATAAGGAGGCTATGAATTATAGATTTATCAAATTTTAAGACTTTAACCCAATAAAACGTACCACCACAATTGAATGAGTAGAAGGCTAAAAAGGCTAATTCAATTCCGATGGATCATGTCGCTAAGGGATTTGATTTGAGTAGGAACTTGCTAATTGATTAATTCTTCAATATCTTTTGATAATTATTCCAATGAATGCGAACAATTTCTGCCGCCATATTATTTTTCACTCTTCCACTGTGGGGCTTTTCTCAGGAAGCTAGGTTCATCGGTCTAATCAATAAAACTTTAGTAGAAGTAAATCCCTATGTCCCATCTCTAGAAAGAATTGTTCGTTATGAGTTTCCGAATGATGGTAATCCATCAGACATGGCCTACTCTACTACCACCTGTCTTTTTTATACAATCATAGATGCCGTCGATAATCCCAAACTGGTCAGTTTTGATTTTTTAGGAAATGTTGAACTTATTGGACAATTCACCATAAGCAACGGTACAGTATTCACTTCTGAAGGCATTGCTTACGATGAAGTAAATGACCTGATGTATATTTCTGGTAGCTTAAATGGGCAAGACTTCTTTTCCGAAGCCATCATGACCGTTGACTTGAACACTGCAGAATGTGCTTTGATAACACGATTAAATTTCAGTAATGGTGTAAGTCCAGATGTAGACAACATGGAGATTGCCAATGAAATATTATACTTCAATGATGGACAACCTGGACCTTCAGTAACAGATCATTATGCCATTCCCCTTGGTAATCTAAATGCGGGTACTACGTCAATTTTAAATTATTTTCGAAACGCTTATAGTGGATCTTCCGATGTAGTTTATTTTCAAGATAGTTTGTTCTACCCTGCTTTGGATTTCCGACTTCTCACACATGTTCCAAATGAAAACAACGAAACCAACCTTGGAGTGACGCATTCCAATGCAGATTACAGTGGAGAAAGAATTAGAGGCCTAGAATATATTGAGGGTCTGATTGATTTTAATTACAATCAACAGGGATTAGATACCTTTTTGTGCAATAATGGTTCAGTGGATATTTCCTTAGATCCTACGGGCTTAGATGTGCAATGGAATACTGGAGAAACGGGTACTGATATTACCATGGATGAGGAAGGACTATATTATGCACAGGTATTATTAGAGGATTGTCTGATAGCCATAACAGATACCTTCACACTTACGTACCTTCAAAGTTCAGAGGGTGAATTAGAATTATTTCTTTGCGATGATAATGGCATTACTGTCAACAATATTTTATACAATCAACCTGGAACTTACACCCAATTTCTGAGCTCATCTTCTGGAGCATGTGATTCAACACTTAACCTAATTATAAGCCCTGGAGACCCAAATCTAGAAGATGAAATTGTATTTATTTGTGAAGGAGAAAGTTATATCGTTGGGGACTCTACCTATTCAGAAGCTGGTCAATATATTACTACCATTGAATCATTGATAGATTGTGATAGTATTATAACTACCGAACTGATTGTAAATCTTGACACTGAAAGTTTTGTGGATGTTTTCGAATGCACTGAGGAAATGGTAGAAGTCAACGGAATAGAATACAGCGCGTCTGGACAATATATTCAAACCATAGAGAATGTAGTCGGGTGCGATAGTCTACTTAATTTAAATATACAGATTGGGGATTCAATAAGAATGGATCAGAGCTATGAATTATGTGAAGGAGATATTCTTGAAATTTATAACCTAATGATTGATTCCTCAGGGACTTGGGAAATATTCTTAGCCAGTAATAATAATTTATGCGATACAATCATTGACTTAAACGTCTCGGTTAATGTTGCCACTCAAGGAATTGAAAGCTACACTCTTTGCTTAAATGAATCCATTGAAATAAATGGAACTACTTATTCAGAAGCTGGAATTTTTGAACAAGCACTAATTAATAATGATAATTGCGATAGTCTCTTGGTTGTGGATATTGACGTAGAAGAAGAGACCAATTCATTTTTAGAATTTTTTAATTGTGAAGGACTTCCCATTTCTGTAAATGAAATGGACTATATCAAACCTGGATTGTACACTCAGGTCTTCACAAGTAAAAATGGTTGCGACTCAATTTTACATATCTTATTTGAAACCACAAGCATTTACATACCCAACATCTTCAGCCCTGACCTAGCTGGCAATGATACTTTCAAACCCTTTTTGACCTGTGAGGTTTCATATTATGAATTACATATTTTTGATCGTTGGGGTAATCTGGTTTTTGTAACGGAAGAAAAAGAAGCAGCATGGAATGGAGATTTCGGTAATGCAGAAATCTGCGAGCAAGGAGTTTATGTATATATCCTTAAGTATGGATTAAATGAAGATACCGCTATAATAAAAACAGGTGATGTAACATTAATTAGATAATTATTCATTGGATATTAAAATCCACTGATTAGGATTTGTGTTATCTTATTTTGGCCTGACTAACGTATAAGACTCAAAAATACAAGTATATTTTTAGCTATTTTTTTGTATGATTTGCTTACTGTAAATGAATCAACCATATTCCCTATCTTAGATAAATGTATTTAGTCTATATTGATGAATCTGGAGATGATGGATATCCAAATTATAGCAACCAAAATTTCATTTTAACCGCTTGCTACTTCAAGGCAGATGATTTCCATCATAATTTTGATTTAATTAGGGATTTCCGATCTCATTTAAAATCCTCTTATGGACTATACACAGGGCTAGAACTTCATCTAAGGGAGTTAATACAAAACAAAAAACCGTACACAGGAATAGGCTTAACTAAACAAATTAGAAAGTCTATTATTAATGAGATATTCGATTTCATAGCAAATGAAGACCTCAAAGTCAAATTTATAAATGTTGCGGTTGACAAACAAAAAATTGTAAATCCAAAGTTCAATGTTCTTGAAGTGACATTGAAGTATCTTATAAGAAGAGTTGAAAATGATATAAAATTTATGGGCGAAGATCTATTTATATGCATATCAGACCAAGGAAGAGTCGCAGTTATGAATAGAACTGCAAGGAAATTAAGAAAAATTGCTTTCTTACCATCGATGTTTACTGGTAGTTTGGGTAACCAACCGATTAGATTATTTATTGAAGATATTTTTGAAAAATCATCTACTGAATCTTACTTTATTCAGTTATGTGATTGTGTTGCTAGGATTGTTAATTTATATACAATGCAAAATGAATGCAACCCACAAATAGCATGGTCAAAGAAAACTAGAAAGATGTTAACCTATGGAGATGAAATAAAATATCTGAATAAGATAATCGGCAAGTTGAATTTAAAAGCATCACCAAGTCAGCAATTTGGAATTAAGTACATATGAAAAAAGGCTTCACGAATGAAGCCTTTAAAAGTTTCTTCACCTTGCCAGAATTCTCTGTTGGAGTGAATTACCATAAAAATACAATATTTGGCTGAAATGTTCCATAATTTGTTTCTTAAATTAATATTTGGCGAACTACTTATAAGTAATCATGTGATAAAACAACTCCAACCACTTTTGCATCTTATCCTTTACCTTTGAAGTTCTAAAGCTGTTTGCATTGGCATAACCAAACATTTCTGCTAGATCTGCATCATTCAAGTCTAACTCTTTCTTTATTTTTTTCATGTGCCTTATTTCATGCTCATGGTTAATGGCTTTTGCTAGATGCGAAATAAATCCACATAGCAATCTTACATCCTTTTCAGGAATCCTAATATTGCTCTTTTTTCAAGTGCTTCTCTTTCTTCTTTGGATAAGTTCAATCCAACTTAGATTTATTTTAATTAGCTAATGTAACCTCGATTCTTGAACCTTCGCTCATATCTCTATTATTAAATCTGAAAGTTGCCTCATTTACATAAAAACCTAAATGTTAATCTGATAAATAGCTATATAGCGAGAACTGATACCTCTTTTGTATGAAGTAAAAAGATAGATAGCAACGAAACACTTAAGTAAAGGCAGTTTTGAATCATGAAAAATAGACCCAGTTTTTACGCTGATTTTTTACAGCAAACAACCTTCAAAAACACCCCTAAATTATTGATTACTAGGTATTTGTGACTTATATTTACATGAATAACCAATGGGACAAAAAAAAGGACTAATACAAACCATCATAGAGTGGTTCGAGGATAACGGACCTAAGAACAATTTTTTCAGTTGGGCTATGATTTTTAGTATGTTTATGTTTTGTAGATCTTGCGTATCAAGCTGCAATAATAAATTAGAATCAATACAGTCTCAAATAGAGGGAGTCGAGAGACTACTAGAAAGATGTGATTCTGACAAAACGATTGCTGATCAACGATTGTTTGACTGTTTAAACAATAAAGGTTATGTTACTGGAAAGCAATGCCTAGAATTAATTACTGAACGATTAACAGATATAGATAGACAAAAGATTTTTGATTGTGTCGAAACCTTAAATCAATGAAAATAAATACCTTACTTTATTTACTGGCAATTACAATGGGGTCGACAACTTTGTTTTATAATGGAAAGTCTAAAAACGCTATAAATCGAATTGAAAACTCATTTAATCGAATCGACCAAAAATACGGCCATTATAATTCTGGCGAGTTCTCAAAAGACGAGATTATTTTATCTGAGATTTTAAAAGACAAATTCAATAAAGGCGAAATTAAATTAGATAACATAAATTACAAAGGCAATACTGTAGTTTTATATTCTCCTGATTTTGGCGACATTATAGATGCTTATAATTTTTCAGAAAGATTACAGCAGGAGATTATCGGAATAGAAATCCGTCATGTAAAAAAAAAGAATTAGACGTACCAAAAAACATTAGAGACAGCTTAGTTGACTTGAAAACTCATGAATTTCAAGAATTAATCAAGAAATATTCTAGCTCGTGCGATCACTTAATTTATTTATCTAAATCAGACAAACAAAAAGTAAATCTTATTATTGTTAATCTCAATAAGTTATTCCCCCTTAGAGTTTACGACGCCTTTTCTAATGGATTTGTTTATGATAATATATCTAAATGTTGTGGGTTTGTCGATGAGGGCGCTCTCAAGGTTATTTCTACAGACTATTTGAGGCAATCAAAAGAGTCTAAAATCCCTTACTCTGATAACTTTAGACTTTTTCACGATACACCTAAAGACTATTAAAACCTAGGCCTCATAGGTAAGCGAATGCCCTTATTTTTTGTCTTCAAGCGCTTGTTCAATTCCTATTTTAGACGCTCCTCCATTATCATCCAAATTCAATCCGCCGGCTCCTCCATTACATCCATCAATGAAGGCCATAAATTCACAACCATTATTTGTTTGGAATCCTGGAAGGAGGTTGACTTCAATTCCAGAATCATAATCAACGATCGCTGTGGCTTGAATGATCTGGGTGGATTCAATGACCCCATCCGTTTCATAATCAGCGATGCCACTTTCAATGCCTGTTAATGCATTGGCTCCGGAATAATTAGTGGGACTAACATAAACTGTGGTCGTTGATATGTTGGTACAACCATTGGCGTCAGTAACTAAAAGTCCGATGATGTCTCCATTCATCAACGAATTATTGACATAAGTTGTAGAAGTACCAGATTGAAGACTTTCCCCAGAATCTAACATCCCATCCGCGTTGATATCTAAGAAAAACTCATAATTGGTTTCGCCACTTGGAGTTGCAACAAAGTTTATGTCATCACCTGGACAGGCTGGAGAATCATCCACAATACCAGCAACCAAAAGTGGCTGACAATAAAGAATGTATTCAATCGTAAAAGTTCCTGCAGATGAAGTATGCGTAAATGAATTTGCGCCAAGCGAAACATCTAAAGTTTCTGAAAATAGATGGTCATCATCATTGATTAATAATCCGGTATTAAAAGAACAATTACTAACCACAGAATCATCTTCATAGGACTCAACAAACAATGATAATAAGTCTTGTCCACAGGTAGATTCTCCTAAGTCAATATTGATTGGAATGATAGAACCACAGATGGCTTGATTAATAAAACTCTGTGGATTACCTGTAGCTCCACCGACCGGTACTTCAAAATAAAATGATTGTGAACCAAAGGTTAGAACCCACTCTGCTTCACTACCCGTATCTCCAATGGGAGGAAAGGTAATGTTCAGAATCTCCATATTTACTTGGTTGCTAATGGCAGCAGAACACGGAATATTAAAGGTAGTATCGACCGCTAATGAAGCATCTACTGCACCCCATCCAAAGTCGCTATCCCGGTCTGGATAGTTACTGGAGGTTTGAATTAATCGATTGATGATTTGATCTTTATTGTAGGTGGGATTATTATCCCATACCATCGCAGCAACACCAGCCATCGTAGCGGTAGCTGCTGAAGAACCTCCGACGTAACCTCTGTAACTTCCTGCTGTATTATCGTCGGTCGTAGTGATGGCATTATTACCAGATCCTCTTTCCATGTAGACCACAAAATCTACCTCATTGCCATCATGACAATTAGCGCAACGGGTAAAATTGGTTCCCTCAATTGCTCCGGTTACGGCAACAGTTTCTGGCATGTTGGCTGGAAAAATTACGCCATACCAGTTTAGGAACGTTGTAGATGTACCCGCTGCTGCAAAAATGAGTTTCCCCAGATTATGTGCATAAATGACTCCATCTTCCACAGGGCCAGAAGTAAATATATCTCCTAAAGAAACACTGATGATATCTACTCTTGCATCATCTCCCGCATCTGTTAATGCAGTGCCTAACCCGTTTATCTCATCCGTTGTATTTATTCTCACATCATTGGTCACTCGGTAACTGATCATATTCGCTCGGTATGCGGCGCCTGCAGGACTATCACTGGTTCCCCTTGGAGCTGCAATCAATCCTCCCATCGCTGTACCATGGCCACATTTATCATCCCATCCATCATTGATGTAAAAATCATTTTTTTCTATGACTCGACCCGCTGACTGTCCTTCGCTCCATTCTGCATTAAACTTAGGATTATCATCAGATACACCCGTATCCATCAAAGCAATCCAGATGTCTTCTCCTTGATCGCACTTAGTCCAGGCCACATCGATGTTGTGTTCAAAGTGGTGCCAAGACTGAATGGCTGTCGGTGTTATTGAGGTATAATCTGCAGCATCAAGCGTAGAACTATAGTCACTACAACCTTCCCCACTCCTGATCTCAGTGGAGTTTATGGTATATCCGGTGGGATGTAAATATCGAATTTCAGGAAGATTCCTAAGTTCTTCTACAATTTCAAGATTCCATATCTTGATGTAAAAGTTAGGTGTTTTTTTGCTTGGCGCAAATACTAACAAATCATTTCGATTGTAATTTCCTTCGTTCAATTCATTGGTTCGCTCAATAATATAATCGATAAGTTGATCCCTTGATGAAGCCCAAGACTCTTCACTCAAATCTATGGTATGCATTTTTGATCGCAAACCTAAATAACCAGCAGGTTGATAGCCAATGGCTGCTACTGAATCACTATGAATTAAGGCACTATAAACGGTCCTTTCATCTTCTTCTTCCCAGATCAAAGTGCTTTGGGTTTCTATTAGCCTGGCTGTAATTTTTTCTTCTAATTGCTTGGGGGTGTAACTTTGATCCTGTCCAAGGATCGCGGAACTAAAGAATAAAAACCCAGCAAAAAATAATGATATGCGCTGAAGAAATTTCAAATAGTCTTGTTTAATCTTAAATAGCAAATATAAAACAACCATTAAAATAAGAAAATTACCCATTCTAGCCAACGAAAATCTAAATTCATCCGAGTCTAAAATCTCTCTTACACATAATCCTAAATTCCTTCCCTGCAAAATCAAATTTCTTCCTTAGAAACCCGATATATGCATAGTTTTTCTAATTTGTTTATTCGCTGATTGAATTTCAAACATACAATAGAATGAAAGTAGGCATACCAAAAGAAATTTCTGACGGAGAGCTAAGGGTGGGCGCAACGCCAAAAACAGTTCTTCGCTTACGCAAACAAGGCTTCAAAGTTTTCATAGAAAGTGGAGCTGGCGAGAAAGCCAACATCCAAGATAGGGAATTTGAAAAGGCAGGAGCTCATATAGTACAGACGGCCGCTCGGGTCTATGAAACTTCGGATCTTATACTTAAGGTGCAGCCTCCCAACGAGGCTGAAATTGATCTTATGCATAAAGATCAGGTGATGCTCTCCTATTTAAGACCAGCAAGCAATCCAAAGTTATTAGATAAACTGGCCGCCAAAGGGATCAATGCCATAGCCATGGATGCAATCCCACGAATCTCTCGAGCGCAGAAAATGGATGTCCTTTCCTCCATGGCCAACATTGCAGGATACCGATCTGTCATTGAAGGCGCCAACCATTTTGGTCGTTTTCTCAATGGGCAGATTACCGCTGCAGGAAAGGTTGATCCAGCCAAAGTACTGGTCATCGGTGCAGGTGTAGCCGGACTTGCTGCAATAGGAACTGCACGTTCGCTGGGTGCCATTGTCCGGGCTTTTGACACAAGAAAAGAAGTGGCAGAACAGATCGAAAGTATGGGTGCGAATTTCCTCACCGTAGAGATTGATGAGGATGGTTCGACAAGTTCTGGATATTCTAAGGTTATGTCTCCTGCTTTTATTGAGGCGGAAATGGCCTTATTTAAAGAGCAAGCGAAAGAAGTCGATATCATCATCACTACTGCTCAAATACCAGGAAGAGAAGCGCCAAAATTGATTCTAGATTATCATGTCGAGGCGATGAAACCAGGATCAGTAATCGTTGATCTGGCAGCGTCTACCGGAGGAAACTGTACGCAGACAAGGGACGGTGAGATATACACAACAGATAATGGAGTAACCATTATAGGGAAATTGGACCAGTTGCCGGCGCAAGCATCTCAGCTTTATGGAAACAACCTATGTCACCTCCTCGATGACATGGGCAAGGCCGAGAATTTTAATATTAATATGGAAGATGCCGTTGTATCAAGAGCAATGGTTACACATAATGGAAAGGTTAATTGGCCGCCTGAACCGCTGCCCGTGAGTCCTCAACGAGCAGCTGCTCCAGTGGAAGAAGTAGCAGCTCCAGAACCAATTTCAGAAGAAGAGCTCAGCAGAAGAAAAACCAGAAAACTGATAACCACCTTAACCATCGTTGGAGCCCTCCTTTACTTTTTAGGAATGGTTGCACCGGGTGATTTCATGCAACACCTCACGGTCTTTGTTTTGTCCGTTTTTATAGGCTGGCAGGTTATCTGGAATGTATCACATTCTCTACATACTCCATTGATGGCAGTAACCAATGCGATCAGTGGAATCATCATCATCGGTGGCCTCTTACAGGTTAGCAATGACCTTTCTAATCCGATGACAATTTTGGCCTTCATCGCCATTCTTGTAGCAAGTATAAATATCGTTGGTGGTTTTGTTGTCACGCATCGAATGTTGAAAATGTTTAGAAAATAAGATATGATCTCAAGTCAAATACAATTAGCATCCTACCTCTTTGCGAGTATCTTATTTATTTTAAGTCTCGGAGGTCTTTCATCTCAAGAATCCGCCAAGCGTGGTGTTCTATTTGGGATTGCCGGAATGATCATTGCCATCATCTCTACCGTATTGGGTGAAGGTGTCAGTGGTCATGTTTACATCATCATTGCCGTAGCCATTGCTTCCGTTATTGGAATTCTTGTCGCACGAAAAGTAGAAATGACCTCCATGCCGCAGCTGGTAGCCATCCTTCACAGTTTTGTTGGATTGGCTGCAGTACTGGTCGGTTATGGTTCTTTCCTTGATCCACATACCCAAGCACTTACTGGTGTCGAGCACAACATCCATGTTGGAGAAATATTTATCGGTGTATTTATCGGGGCAATTACCTTTACTGGTTCGATTGTGGCCTGGGGAAAATTGGATGGTAAAATAAGATCAAAGCCTCTGCTCTATCCCGGACGACACGTAATTAATTTATTATTGGTCATTGCTTGCGTTGTACTCGGGGTTCTATTTGCGAAAGCGCCAGGAATGGAAGGAATGATCTACTTATATATCATGACTGCGATCTCACTTTTCATAGGAGTAATGTTGGTCATGGCCATTGGTGGTGCGGACATGCCGGTGGTAGTTTCTATGTTGAATTCCTACTCAGGATGGGCAGCTGCCGCGGCGGGATTTATGCTTGGAAATGATTTATTGATTGTCACTGGAGCCCTGGTGGGTTCATCCGGTGCGATACTTTCGATCATTATGTGTGAGGCCATGAACCGATCTTTTTGGTCAGTAATCTTTGGAGGTTTTGGAGATGCGCCATCAGGTCCTGCCAAAGAAATAAACGGAGAAGTGACTGCAATGAATCATGAGGAAGTAGCTGGCCTTGTAGAAGAGGCGGAAAAGATTGTTATTGTTCCTGGATACGGAATGGCAGTCGCTAAAGCCCAGTTCCCTGTTTTTGAATTGGTAGAACAATTAAAGAAAGCGGGAAAAGAGGTACAGTTTGGAATTCATCCCGTAGCAGGAAGACTTCCTGGTCACATGAATGTCTTGCTTGCTGAGGCAAATGTTCCTTATGATATAGTCCTAGAAATGGAAGAAATAAATGATGATCTTAAAGAGACTGACCTTGTCTTAGTGATCGGTGCCAATGATATCGTTAATCCGGGTGCCATCGATGATCCCAATTCTCCAATTTATGGAATGCCAGTCATTGAAGTCTGGGATGCAAAAAATGTAATTGTAATGAAGCGATCAATGGCGACCGGTTATGCTGGGGTCCAGAATCCTTTGTTTTTCAAACCAAATACCAACATGTTATATGGGGATGCTAAGGATAGCGTTTCCAAAATTAATGGCTTTTTAAAATCTTAAACTCATGAGAAATATTATCTCAATCTTTACCCTTTGCTTTGTAGCATTTGCATGCAAAAATGGCGATGCCAACAAAGAAAATTCATCCGCTGCTGAAACAGTAGTTGATGCGGCAACTTCAGTAACTGAAAACACTGGCAACAATAAGGAGGCACAGAAAAAATACGAGGAAGCAAAAAAAGAATATGAAGAAAATCCAGAAGATGCAGATGCATTGATTTGGTATGGTCGAAGAGCTGCATACTTAGGTAATTACAGCGAGGCTATTGAAGCATTCACAAAAGGAATTAATCAATTCCCAAAAGATGCAAGAATGCTTAGACACAGAGGTCATAGATACATTACAACCAAGAAATATTCCGAAGCCATCCGCGACCTTACCTTGGCTAGCCAGATGATAAAAGGGACAGAAGATCAGATGGAGCCTGACGGCATTCCTAACGCTAAGGATACACCGATATCTTCATTGCATGGAAACATTTGGTATCATTTGGGACTGGCACACTATTTAAATCAAGACTTAAGATCTGCGGCTAAAGTTTACGAAAAAAGATTTGAGACACATCAAAATGATGACAACATTGTGTCTGCAACGCATTGGTACTATATGACCTTAAAAGAACTTGGCAGAGACGAAGAAGCCAAAGCACTCCTTGAGCCCATTACAAAGGATATGAACATCATTGAAAACTTCACCTATCACCAAATGTGTCTCTTTTATAAAGGGGAACTTTCTGTGATCGAACTCCAAGAAATGAATGAAGATGGATTGAATGATGCGCACCTCTATGGGCTCGGAAATTGGAATCTATATCAAGCCAAGGACACCGTTAGAGCCAATGGATATTTTGATAAATTATTGAATGATGGGAACAAAGCATCCTTTGCCTATCTAGCCGCTGAATCTGACTATCTTTTTCAAGTAGGAGGTGAAAAATAGGACATCACGGACATAACTAATTAATCTACTTATTCCTAAACTGAGATTAAGTAATTTCTCATAGTTAGAGGCACATCACAGGTCCAAAGCAAGACCCTACCTGCCCTTACTTAAGTACCTTGCTGTACAGTTTGACCGCAAGGTGAAAAAGACGAACAAATACTTAATCATCGCTTTACTTCTCGGGATCATCTTCCATGGTTCTGCAATGTTCTACACCCTAGAATCAACCTATGATGCGCTCATTCATATGTTTTTTGGAAGCCACTACGCAGAGAGCTGGTTTGAACCTTGGAACTATCAATGGTATACTGGATTTACAGTCATGTCCTACCCTCCTCTAGTTCATCAAAGCATTGGTTTTTTAAGTCTTATTGGAGGATTAAAATTCGGAATGTTTACGGTGGCTTTGATTGGTGTAGTTTTATTCATCACCGGAGCTTATCGATACAGTTTCCTCCTCACTTCAAATAAAACAGTAGCAGGTTACACTTCAATTTTAGCAGCTTTCTCTTCCTCCTTTGTAGAAACCCTACATGTATTCGGTCAATTGCCGAGCATTATTGGAATTTCTGTATTGATGCATTCCTTACCCGAAATTTATAAATGGCTGCGTACAGGGAAGGTCCTATTTTTAGTAACGTCACTAGCCTTGATTTCAGTCACCGTGACCTCCCATCATGTGACTCCAATATTCGGAATGATCTTTTTCATTTTTCCATTGATCGGGATGGCCATTTTAGACGAGGCCAAAGATAAATTAGGAGCTTACAGTTACATTCGGATAAAACACTTTTTCATATACTTATGGAAACTATTTCCACGAATCATAGGCTTTGGCCTGATGGCCTTAGACATCATCATTTTATGTATTCTACCGTATTGGCTCAACTCTAAAAAGAATCCAATTAGCCAGGTTCCAATTCCACATGGCTCACGTGATAGTTTTATTGAAGTTGGATCTTCTGGCTTGGCTTTCTTTTTAATTCCTTGGGGTATTCTTTTAATCATCCTACCGTTTTTCTTCTACCGATTTTATAGTAAACGGTTAATCTTTTTTGGTCTGTCTTTTACCTTACTTTTTGTTTTAGGTACTGGTGGCACGACACCGATTCCGCGAATGCTTCTTGGCGAGACAGCTTTCAATATTTTAACCTTGGATCGCTTTACACTTTGGGCAACCATTATGGCCATACCTCTTTTTGGTGAATTTGTGTATCGATTCTCAGAAGGAGATCTCAAACAATTCATTGATAACAAACTTGGCGCGCCATACCATCGTCTGATTGCCGGGATGATGGCTGGGTTAATGTTGATCACAACGATTTTCACCCTCAGTCTGAATTATTTTCGTCCTGGACAACCAGAAAAAATAAACATGCTGCCAATTGTAAATTTCCTACATCAAGATCAGCATGATCATTGGCGTTATTTAACGCTTGGTTTTGGAGACCAGATAGCCTGGTTAGCCGCGCAGTCAGGAGCCTTATCTGTGGATGGAAATTACCATTCTGCTCGTCGACTACCAGAGTTAACCACAAGGGCTGTAGAACGCTTAGAAAATTCGAAATTTCGTGGCATCGAAGGACTAGGATCATTGCAACAATTTTTGACGGTGCCGGAGAAATATAATCTGAAATACGTTTTCTCGAATGATAAGTTTTATGATCCAATGCTATACTTCTGTGGTTGGCAGCGATTAAGCCAATTAGAGAATGGAATAAACGTTTGGGAAAAACTCAATGTAAAACCATTATCTACCATTCTCCCTATTGAAGACGTGGAACGCTGGCAAAAAACATTGTGGGGGACCATGCCTTTTTGTACGGTCTTATTTGCCTTATTCATAAATCTTTTTGCTCGGAGAAATAAATTTCAGGAACCATGGTTAGAGCTTATTGAGCCTAAACAAATTAAGATAAAAACGAAGCGCACGTTCCCTAAATTCCTTTTCACCATCCAACACCTATGGGGTTACTTACTAGCAATTATTATTATCGCCTCGATTTATAGAATTTATATATTTAATCAAAGTCAAGATTCTCCGACAAAGGCGGTGATGGCTTACTTTGATCATTTGGACTTTAAGCAATTTGAAGCCGCACATCAGATGATCGACCCAATGGAAAAGTTAGGAATTGATCAGTTTATGCTTGAGATTTCTGTTTCAGATGGATTAGTAAACTCTTATGGGAAATTGGATAGTCTTTCAGCAACGGTCCTTGAACAAAGTGATTCCTTGGCAATAGTAAAAGTTGATGGGTTATGGATTTCGCCCTTGAAAAATGTTCCTAGACATTTTAAAAAGACGCTTGTGAAAAGGAATAATAAATGGTACATCCGGCATGGCAAAAAGGAAACTGATCTACCACCCGATCAACTCTACAACAAACCTTCCGTCCTTTATCACAACCAAGGGCGTCGAAAGATTAGTACCGAACAAACTTACCATGAAGATGTTTTAAAGCAACCTGTGCTAGAAATACTATCCGCTAGATTGGTAAAAAAAGGAAAAGAATATGCGCTCATCGGTGAGGTTCAGAACATTGATAACGTACCAGCAGATGTCGTCTTAACAGGTACACTATATGACAAGAATAATAAAAGTCTAGCTACTTATAATTCTATGTACCATCTTAAACATAAGTTGATGCCCAAAGAAATCAGCAGCTTCAAGATTGAATTTCAAGGTGTGGCTTGGATTAATAATGGAGATAAGATTCCAGAGACATTCAATCCAGATGAATTCACTCCCATAAACTTACGAAATGAACCAATCAAGTTTAATTTGCAAGCAGCTGGAAATGTTTCCTCACATGATCTATACAAGGACATGAGCATAAATTCTGTTTCAATCACAGATAAAATACTTGAAGGGAGTGTTTTTAATGGTGGCATGGAAGAAGTCACCATCCCTCAATTAATACTTTCCTATTATGACGTCGAAAAGAAATTAATTTGGGTGGATTATGAATTCATAAAAGATGGGGTTAGGCAACAAAGAACTAGAAAATTTAATGTCGAACTAGAAAATCAAATGTCAGTCAAGGTGATTAATGAAGACATGTCAAATTGTTATGTCAATGGACTTCCTAATGAATCAATCAGCAGAAAAGTTATTCCGCAAAGAAAGAATCATTCTCCAGATGAAATACTCCAAAAGCTAGATTTAATAGGAACAAAATATTTAAAAATTGAAATTGATAATTTTGTAGGTAACCCTAAATGATAAAGAGACTCGGTATATATTGTACTTTTTCAGTTCTTATTTTAAGTTCTGTTTTTGCTTTTCAGCAAATGCATTTGCATGCAAATGAAAACAAGAATACTGTACTAAATAAATATATTGCTGGAGATGAAATTATCATCAGGGTTCAAAAGAATCAATGGAATGGAAAAGATCCTATGCTATGCCATGCGAGTTATGGTGCAACCATGATAACTGGTGAGGAAACAGAAACCGAAGTCATATTTAAGCTTCCTGAGTATTTAGGAAGAAAAACCGGATTGATTGATTGGCAAGTAGGTCGGCTAGATGGCCAGATTTATATTGAAGCGCAGGACTCGGTAAAGAGCATGGAAACTTACCTAGGCCCACCAAGCATTATCGCTGGATATGTAGACTATTCAATGCTGGTTTCAATCCCAACGGATCAGCTCGACAATCCCTTACCAAACGGAACTAAGGTGAACGTCAATCATCAATTCCAACGAAACATAGAGTCAGAAGTTACCTATGTGAAAGATCGAGTGGCTCATAAAAATCTTAATTCTTATCCTCGAGCCAATCGAATGCTGGTTTCAAGTGAAGCTAAAGGAAAAGACTCGAAAGAGATGACCTTGAACATTGTACCTGAAATACCGAAGTCCTTTAAGATTTTCGTTGATCGTAATCACAACTTTGCAGATGGAAATCAGATCTCTCGATTGTATACCTCAACGATAAAAGATAAATACGGCAATCTTGTGGCGGATGGAACCTATGTTAAGTTCATCATCAAGGATAAAAATAACAATACACTGCAGACTTTTGGGACTACCGTTAATGGTATTGCGCAAGCCAACATGCTGCATCCAAAGTCATACGATGAATGGAATATTAAGGCGTTTATTGAAGGCATTGCAGAAAGCAGTTCCATTAGACTTATTTATAAAAACATCATGGAAGACTTTGAGTATACCATCCATGAAGGAAAACGAAAAATTACAGTCGGCCCTCTTCATAGTTTTATGAATCAAATTGTCCCTGATGGTTTGCCCGTCACTATGAACCTTTACCAAGAGGACCAACTCACTTTGTCTTTATATCAAGAATCAGAAGATGGAAAAGTAAACTTCTATCTATTGGAAGAAAATGTTCCCAGTGGAATTTACAGTGGTGAGATTAAAACAGCAGGCTTGATTAAAAAAATTGAATTTCTAGAGCTGTGAAGAATTCCTCATCAAATAGCAAACGAATCATCTGGGGATTAGGCTACTTGCTTTTGCTTCTCTTGGTTATTTATCTTGTCAGTAAGATATTCTCTTACTTTCATCAAGGGGCTGAACGCAATAAAATCCTGCACACTGAAATTATCCAAAAGAGCACCTACAGACCAGTATTTTCATGGATAGAAACTGACAATGATGGCCGCAAGATAGATGATCAAACAAGGCTTTCTTTAAAGAAAGATTATCTTAAAGCATGGCAAGTTAAAAACACAGCCCTATTCACAAATGAACTGGCTGGCATCGATGACTTATACACTCAAAGTGCTCGTGAGAATATTTATCAGTTGATCCAAGATCATAAGGCCAGAGACCTACGTGTCGAAACAACTAGTTTAAAACATAGACTTGAGATTGACCTTTTCAGTGAGGATGGTCAATTAATTTCAATGAAAGATCGGGGAGTAATTGAACACATTCAAGTTTACAAAGGAGAAGAATTACTTCAAAGCCGAACCGATACTTCAGACTACCGGGTAATCCTTTTACTGGAAGATGATTTCTGGAGGATCAGACATTTGATCCGAGAAAAGTCAAGTTTAAATAAATCACGAAAGGTTGAGCAATCCCTTCCGTACGCCATCAATGGCATTAACTATTATCCTCAGAAAAATTCGTGGAATACCTTTGGGCGAGATTTTGATGAGGAGCAGATTAGCGATGACTTTAAAATTATAAAGGAGCTAGGTTTAAACTCGATCAGAGTATTTTGCCAATACGGAGATTTTGGGGAGGCAGATTTGTATACGTTTAAAATCAAACGTTTACTAAAGCTTCTTGATCTAGCAGAGGAAAACGGTCTAGGAGTTGTTCTAACGCTCTTTGACTTTTACGGGGATTATTCTGTTCGAGATTGGACTTTAAATCAACGGCATGTCATCGGATTGGTTAGAGCTTGTCGAGACAAACCTGCCCTTTTAGCTTGGGATATCAAGAATGAGCCAGACTTAGATTTCAAAACCAGAGGGAAAGATCGAGTGATTAATTGGTTGAAGCATATGATAGATCAAGTGAAGATAATTGATAAAAAGCATCCTGTAACGATTGGCTGGTCAACGACTGGGGCGGCTGAAAATTTAGTGGAGGAAGTAGACTTTGTATCCTTTCACTACTATCAAGACCTTGATCAATTTAGCTCAGCCATTGATAAATTAAAAATTGCCGTCGGAGACAAAGAATTGGTTCTTCAAGAGTATGGTTTATCCTCATATGGTGGAATCTGGAATTTATTTACCAGTTCGCAAAATGCTCAATCTAGCTACTATGAAGACATTCAAAAGAAAATTGAGGACCATAATTTGCAATACATGTTATGGACCTTATATGATTTTGAAATAATTCCAGAAGAAGTGGTCGGAAAAGCACCATGGAAGAAGGCTAAACAACAGGGCTTTGGACTGATTGACCTGGAAGGACAGCCAAAACCCGCCTATCAGGCATTGGTTAAGGCACTTAAAAAGTGACGGCTAATTGACAAAGGTTCACTTCATCACCTAATTTACTCTATTTAACTATTTACAGATTGTCATACAATTGATGAGGAAGTTTATTCATTTCATTGTTATAATTTTTACTTGCTGCTCTGTGCTGCAAGCACAAGAAATGACACCTGGATTTGAACTACTTGAGCAAGGTGAATTTCAAGAAGCAAAGTCCTTCTTTGAAGTAATTCTTAAGGACTATCCAGAAAATAAAACGGCCAGATTATGTTACGGGAGAGCAACGGGACTTTCAGGGAATCCAGTGGAAGCAGAAAAAGTTTTTGAAGAATTACTAGATGACTATGAAGGAGATTTAGAAATTGAATTAAACTTTGCTGAGTGTTTATTATGGCAGAAAAAATTTGCGGAAGCGAAATCATACTACAACCAACTCATCCAAAAAGAACCTGAAAATTTTGCGGTGAATCTTGGTCTAGCGAATACGCTTTCAAATTTAAAAGAATATCCTACTGCCTTGAGTTCAGTCAATAAAGCACTAAGAATAACCCCTAATCAACCCAACGCTAAAATTTCAAAAAAATACATTCAACTTGCTTATGCCGCCCAGTCTAGTCAATATCAAAATTATGACTTAGCAATAGAACTTTTAAAAGACAATCTTGAAATTTTTCCAGAAGATAAAGAAAGCTTAAGAACGTTAGCTGAGGTTTACATTAATGCTGGGAAATTAAACAAGGCCGAAGATGTGTTCGTACGTCTCGCTGATACAAAGGAAGATTATACTCGAGGACTTCTGGGATTAGCATTGGTCGCACATAATCGAAATAGAGATGTAGAAGCTTTAAGTCATGCGCAAAAAGCGAAATCAAGCTTAGGCGATGTGACCAATGGGAAAATCTACCAACAAGTAACGGAGCGATACATTCAAAGTTTAATCTGGAATGGCAAGTATGGGGAGGCAGAAAAGGAAATAGAAATATTGGAAGGACGCTTCGGGGAAGAGACTTGGGTATTATCCTTAAGAGCTATGCTTTTCACCTATCGGTCAGAGTTTAAAAAAGGCATCGATCAATATCAAAACCTTTTGGCCAAAGATAGCACCTCATTTGATGGAAATTTAGGGGAAGCCAATGCCTATAAAGCACTTGACCGTTGGGATCTTGCCGCTATGAAAGCGAAAAAAACTTTGAACTTCTACCCCAACCAAAAAGATGCTTCAATGTTTCTACGCAACATTGAAAGAGACTTTGCACCTACCATCGAAGCGAAGGTTAATCATACTAGAGATAACGGAAAAAATATCGCCAATGGAAAAGAAGTGAAAGTTGGTCTACCTCTGAATCTAAGGCTAAGCCTACTTGCTGAAGGGAAATTAAGGAACACTGATAATGAAAAATTATTGGAAGCTGCAAACTCACAGCAATTTCTTGCTGGATTAAAATTGAAATTATTTCCGCACGTTTATTTGAAAACTTTAGGAGGCTTACTTCAAGCCGAAACAAATTTAAGTCGGTCGGAACAAATCCTCGCAGACCTTTCCCTTAATGCAAAACCGAGCAGTCTTCAATGGTTAACCTTAGGTTACAAAAGAGAACTGCAAGATTTTAATGCCTCACTTATTGAGGAAAATATATTACAAGAACATTACTATTTGAATTATACGATTGCAACAAACTATAAATTAGGTTCATACCATCAGGTTTTTTATACAGAGCAAAGTGATGGTAATAATCGTAAATTATACTTTACATCTCTTTATTACAATTTTGCAAAAAACCCATTTGCAAAAGCGGGATTAAATTACCAATACATCAGTTTTGATTTAAGTCGACCTGAAACCTATTTCAGTCCTGAGAAATTTCATGCAGTTGAGTTTTTTGTAGACTCTGTGAAGGAAGAATTAAGTGCGAGAAAAAATGAATGGTATTATACGGCTACGGCTGCCACCGGCTTGCAATTTATTGATGATGCTGAAAAACAATGGACCTATCGTTTGAAGTTCAAATTAGGATATGTAGTCCATGAGCAATTCTTAATCCACGCCTACGCTGAACGTTCCAACATTGCTTCTGCTAATGCATTCGGATTTACATTTACAGATCTTGGCATCGGCTGTAAGTGGTTTATTGCTGGTAAACCAATTTTTAATTTGGAGAAGTAGAATCTAGACATGCATCACAGATGCCGCTTGCTTCTATGTTCAATTGATCAATCTGATGACCTGGCACGGAAACCATTATCTTATCAGAAAGATGTAAACATGAAACCTTACTGCATACTTTACATGTAAAATGAATGTGATCATGTTGGTGATCTTCTGAATCACAGGTCGTTCCACACATCGCAAAATACGCTTCTTCACCAATTGTTGTTGCTTTGTGAATAATCCCTTTATCTACTAAAATATTTATGGTACGATACAAGGTTACTCGATCAAAGTCAACCAAAGATTTTTGGATTTCAGAGTATGGTATCGCAGAATTATAATTTGAGATGGTAGCCAGAACATCTAAGCGCGTTGAGGTAGCCTTTAAATCTCGCTTTCTTAATATTTCCTTTAACTGCTCCATATACTATGCGCGTGAATTCATTTATTGTAAATATAAAGGTATAAGGTTTTAAGGTATATAATTGTTTTAAATCGATAGAAATTGTTAGGATTAAGAAATAAAATACCTTAAGGAAGTTCCTGCCATAAAGTTTGTAGCTTTTGTATTTTTGAAGTTCAATTAAAAGATGAGACTTTGAAAATAGCCATAATAAGAGAGGGCAAATCGCCCGCAGACAGTAGAGTTCCTTTAAATCCATCACAATGCAAAGCCTTACGCGATAATGGTCTTGATTTAGTCGTACAGACTTCGCAGGTTCGGTGCTTCACTGATGAGGATTATAAAAAAGAAGGCGTTCCAGTCGTCGAAGACATCGGTGCGTATGAAATTATGCTTGGAGTAAAGGAGGTCCCAATCGATCAACTAATTGCTAATAAAACCTATTTTTTCTTTTCACATACCATAAAGGAACAGGTTTACAATCGCGCTCTATTACAAGCCATTGTAGCTAAGAACATCCGTCTGATAGATTATGAAACCATTACCAACGACGAAGGGGCTAGAGTCATCGCCTTTGGGAAATTCGCAGGGATGGTCGGTGCTCATAATGCCCTGTGGACCTATGGGAAACGAAGTAGAAAATTTGAGTTACCTAGAATGAAAGATCAATATGATTATGCGGCGGCTAAAGAAGTTTATAAGAACATTCTTTGGCCCAAGGTAAAAATTTGTCTTACAGGGACAGGTCGTGTAGCAGGTGGTGCAAGTTTGGTGTTGGAGGATATGGGGATCAAGAAAGTGAGACCGATTGAATATGTCACCAAGGATTATGATCACCCAGTTTACACACAATTGAGCAGCTTCTTTTATGCCAAACGCAAGGACGGGAAAGTCTTTGATCAGCTTCAAGATTTTTATGATAATCCAGCCACTTATGATTCTGACTTTGATCACTTCCTTCCGATGACCGATATTATGATTAATGGCATTTACTGGGATAATGATGCTCCACCCTTCTTTACGCTTTCGCAAATGCAGCAAGACAATTTTAATATAAAAGTTATTGCAGATGTGACCTGTGACATTGCGCCTGTAAGTTCAATCCCTTCAACGCTACGAGCAAGTACGATAGCTGATCCAGTCTTTGGCTTCAACCCTAAAACGGGTAAAGAAACAGAGTCATTCTTAGATGATGGCATTGACATGATGACCATAGACAACCTTCCAAACGAGTTACCACGCGATGCATCAACGGCCTTTGGTCAAATGTTTATGGAGCAGGTGATTCCAGAACTGCGTAAAAGCGATAGTGAGATGATGAAGCGGGCGACCGTTGCTGAGGAAGGAGGCCTTGGAAGAGATTTTGGATATTTGAAAGGATATTTGGAGGGTGCATAGTTTAGTTGGGAAGGTTTGAAGAGAGGAAGGATTGGAAAGAGAGGATTAGGGATGTTGGAACAGGATGGTAGGATTATGGAGGAAGGACAGGATTCTTTAAGGTGCTCAGTTGTAACATATTCTTACTTTTAAATACTGCTCTTAGTAAATTGACTGAATGTTGGAACAGGATGGTAGGATTATGGAGGAAGGACAGGATTAAGGATGTTGGAACAGGATGGTAGGATTATGGAGGAAGGACAGGATTTTAAATAGTCCTTAGTTCTAATGTATTCTGACTTTAGAATACTGCTCTCCGTAAATTGACTAATTGTTGGAACAAGATGGTAGGATTATGGAGGAAGGACAGGATTAAGGATGTTGGAACAGGATGGTAG
>JAHDGF010000039.1:0-3174 GCA_020627785.1 Saprospiraceae bacterium | reverse complement strand
GATTATGGAGAATAACAAGATTAGAGTGGAACCTAGCACTATCCTGTCTATCTTTAAAAATCCTATTCTGAGTGAATTGAAAATGAACGAGTAAATCCTGTTCAAAAACAATCCAGTAAATCCTAAAAAGATCAATCCTAAATTGATCAATCCTAAAAGTTATGTCCTATTCTACCTTACCCTTTGATAGATGTAAGTGCTTCCCCCTTCACCGAACATAAACTCACGACTAAAGCAAGTCATATCCAAGGGACCGACAAAGTCGGATTCCACGACCAAAGAAAATTGACCTGTTGTTATGTCTTCACGTACATCCCATTCATGTCGAGTCACAGAATTAATGTTCCCATCATTAAAAGAAAAAATCAATTCCTCTAGCCGGAATTTTATATAAGCACAGGGCTGGGAAGTAGAAAATTCTGAGTTGTTAGAAAAACCAGCAAGCTCCCATTCTCCAAACAGGTTATCCCGAATTTCTAATGCTGTAGTAAAAGATTCAGCGCGACATCGTTCCATCATCAATTCTTCATTTGTGGCAAGCAGTCCTTCCATGTTTTCATCTATTTGCACGAAAGTGCAGTCATGATCAAAGATTAAATCTCGCTCTCGGAGGCAGGAAGAAAGAAGGCAAGAACTACTTATAATTATTAACAAAAGAAATATATTTTTCATCAAGACTATGTGTTTATTGTTGTTCATGAATTATAACGTTAGGATTGTTGATTCGGTTGGAGTCCTAACCCAAGGAAATTTTGTGAGCAAGGTTATCCAACGGTAAATACCTTTTAATTAACTTAAAGCAAACTAATTTTATGAAACTTCGACAGCTCGCTTTTTTCAGTTTGTTATTCTTCTATGCATGCCAGTCTGCAGAGAAGGCCCCCTATGTTTTCAAAGAAGAATTAAGCATAGAGGACTACCAAAACGCTTTGACAGCGGGTGAAGTTACAGTGCAAGAAATAACAGCGTATTATCTTCAACGAATTGATAGTTTGGATAAAAATGGACCAAAATTAAATTCAGTATTGACCTTGAATCCGGATGCAATGGCCATTGCTGAAAAATTAGATAAAGAATTGGCGGATGGTAAATCTAGGGGGCCATTGCATGGAATTCCGGTCCTCCTAAAAGATAACATTGACACCAAAGATAAAATGCCATGCACTGCAGGAGCTCGAGCGATGAGAGGTTCGATGCCATTGAAAGATAGTCCATTGGCTGCCCAACTTAGAACTGCCGGAGCTGTCATTTTAGGAAAGGCAAACCTCAGTGAGTGGGCCAACTTCCACTCAAATCAGTCTTCCTCAGGATGGAGTGGACTTGGGGGTCAAACCAAAAATCCTTACAGACTGACCCATAATCCATGTGGTTCAAGTGCTGGATCTGGCGCCGCCGTTTCAGCGAATTTATGTGCTTTTGCCATCGGTACAGAAACGAATGGATCTATCATCTGTCCTTCGCATAGCAATGGCATTGTAGGGATAAAACCCACCGTTGGGCTAATAAGCAGATCAGGCATCATTCCAATATCTCATACACAGGATACAGCAGGTCCAATGGCTCGGTCAGTAAAAGATGCCGCAATGGCTTTGGGCGTACTTACTAGTAGTGATCCAATGGATGATAAAACAATGCAAGAAAGCAGAGTAGCTTTAAATGATTACACTCCCTTCTGCATTGCTGAAGGGTTAAAAAACAAACGTATTGGTTATTATAAAAAACCTCTTTCAAAAGACAGCTCTGAGCTTTCTAAAATCATGCAACAAACACTTGCGGATTTTTCTGCGCAAGGGGCTACCATTGTCGTACTTGACACAATAATTCATCGAGATACTGGAAAGAATTCATTTCAAGTTTTACTCTATGAATTTAAAGATGGTCTCAATAAATACCTCAAAGGACTCGGAAAAGAAAGAAGAGTGAAGACTCTTGATCAACTCATCGAACTAACATTTGCCGATAGCATTGAAATGAAATATCATGATCATGAACTACTCAAAACCGCGAATGAAAAAAAATCATTGGACGAGGATGAGTACAAAGAAGCACTAGCACTTGCTTTAAAATATAGCCGGGAAGAAGGCATGGACAAGGTAATGGATGATCATGATTTAGATGTAATCATCGCACCATCTGGAAGTCCTGCATGGCCTACCTCCCTTGAGAATGGAGATACCTTCGGTGTTTTTAGTAGTTCACCAGCAGCCATTTCAGGTTATCCTTCCATCACTGTGCCGATGGGTCAAATAGATGGCTTGCCTGTTGGACTTTCTATTTTTGGTAAAGCTTGGACTGAAGGCAAGTTAATTGAAGTTGCTTATGCTTTTGAGCAAGCTAGTAATCACAGAATCGTGCCACTATTTAAAAAGGACTAGTTAAATCAAAAATTAGGCGGCAAAATTGCAAATCAACATAAGATGGCCAAGAATTATACGTAAGACCTTGAATTGCCTTAACTTGGGTCGTATCTTCGTATTAAGAGTGTTGATTTAATGTTATACAGACTGTTACAACTTCTTGTAATTATTCCTATCTCTTTGTGTGTCTCAGCACAAAGTGGCTCCCCTCTTGTGGATAGCCTAAAGATTAAAGTTGCCAATACAGATTCCAAAAAAGATCAGGTAGATATCTATAATAAAATTGCCTTCCAAATGTTGTATATGGATACAACTAGTTGTTTGGCTTATATAGACACAGTCACTGCCATTTCAGAAAGCATTGAATATGGTGCGGGTCTCGGCAGAGCATACAACATTCACGGAATTCACCATATATTCCAAAATCGATATTCCAAAGGAATAGAATTAAATCAAAATGGGCTAATACATTGCGAAGAGACGGATCATGTTGCAAAGAGTAAGTTATACAATGCCATTGGCATGGCCTATCAAAAAATGTATGTCGTTGATAAGTGTTTAGAAAACTACCACTTAGCTCTTGAAAATTCTATGGCAGCAAATGATACCTTGACAAGTTCTATTGTATTAGGAAATATTGCCGGAGTTCACAATACCCAAGAGAATGATGCTGAAGCCAAAAAATATTACTTAAAGCTTGGAGAACTTTCGGAGAACCATCCAAATTTAAATGTACAGTATTCCTTCAACATTAGATTTGCAGAATTTTTAACGGGTACCGATGAATATGACGAATCTGATAAATACCTGATAGATG
>JAHDGF010000038.1 GCA_020627785.1 Saprospiraceae bacterium | reverse complement strand
ACCACAACGGAACACCTATTAAAAATTTAATTTTTCACAAAATTGAACGGTAGAGCGATTCCACTGTTTTTTTTATGCAGCTGATTTAACTTTAGAAGAAAAAGCCTTCGCTAGGAATGGTAAGCTCAAGATTGCACCTAGGGCAAGAACAAGGGGCAGAGTCATTGGTTTTTTACTTGGAGGAAATACCGGAGATGGATCACCAATATGCACAAAGCTTGACCAATAAATTGGGTGCTTATATTTAGGGTGCGAAACCGCTAAAAAATCTATCTGAGCATTGTTCAGGGCCTCATCGACTCGTTCCCCTTTTAGGAGATGCTCATAAAAATGTTTCATCAATTCTGCCGTACTACAATCATCCACTGGCCAAAGACTTACAATTGCTGCTGAAGCACCTGCTTGAAAGAATGCCCTCGCCAGAGAAATGGATCCTTCCCCTTCAATGTATTCTCCCACACCGCTTTCACAGGAACTGATGGTTACAAGCTGTGCAGTGATGTCAAGATTTTCTATATCGACATTATTTAGTTCAATATCGTCCAGAAAAATTCTATTACCATAAAAGTTACTCGTATCTGCGGCTGAATGAGATGATATATGAATTAGATTATAATCCCAATCATAGTCCTCCCTTTGCGTCATAGATTTCACCTCCTTGTTCTTCGCCATGATCATATTTCTAATGCCATTGATTTCTCCTTCGGCACAAGGAAGATTTCTTAAAAATGGAAACTTTTCGGCGTCTATTCCCGATATAATCCCAGTCTTCTGATTTTTCTTTTCGGTGGTATTTGTTCTTGATTCAATAAAACTTCTCATAGAAAGTTGCCGACTAATGACCATCGGTTCTGAACCCTTACTTTTCAAAATAAGTTTGAATGGTAACTTGTTAAGATCCCCATCAGGAATTATGATTAAACTTTTTGCCCCCTCAGTGTTTTCTTTTATATCTTCAAATAGAACATCATATAGTCTCTGGCGATGCAGTTCTGTGTCGGTGTTGTAGCAGTTGATGGAGTAGAGGAGATCGTTGATTTTTTTCTTGTAATCCTTGTTGTGAATGTTGTTAGGGATTATTTGAAAGCTATTTTTTGAAATTAGTAGTTGGTATAATACTGAGTCTGTTTGGACATAACTTAGTAACATTTCTTCAGCAGTTAATCTTTGTTGTAACTCACCTAGTATAAGTTTGTTTCTAGTTAATGCTTCTTTTTTATTACGTCTAATATTCAATTTGTTTTGAATACTATCCACCATGTTTTTATTTCTTAAAAGTGTAAGGTTTTTATTGTAAAAAATTTGTGAATTAAGTGCTAGTTTGGATAGCTCTTTACTTAAGATTCTATTTTCTTTAATCAAGCTATCAATCTTATTTCTACTTCTAGTAATATTATCATTTTCATTTTTGAACTCCTCAATCTCAATTTTATTTGAAAGTGAATATGCTTTGTTTAAATCAAAAATTTCAAGAACTAAATCTTTACTAAGGTTTAGTTCATTTTTACCCAAAACATTCTCTTGAAAATCAGACTTTATTTTCGATAGTTTTTTCTTTGAATAAAGATCACTAACCTCAGAGTGTTCTACACTCATAAGGTTAGCAATCCGATCAAATTTCTCGAGACTAAAAGTGCGAGAATTTTCTATTTCATGTTCTAAATCTTTAAATAGAAATTCTAAAGTCCGTACTATAAAAGTTTTTTTGTGTTCAGTGTTTGAAATAATTTTTTGATATAATTCTTGGTAAATATGCTTTGAAATTAAATCCGGTTTGTTGATTTCCAGGATGAGGATTCCAAGTTTTAATAAATAGGATTTTCTAAAAAATGGAACATTCATTTTATCAATTTGAAGAAAAATATTTTTTAATTTCTCAGAACTGATTTCATTTTTTTTAATTCCCAGAAATGATAGTTGAATATTTAAAGAATCAATATTTCCAATTGAAAGTGAAGAATTAATATTTTTTAAAATCTGATCAATTTCAGTTTGGTTATTCAGGCGTAAATAATTTTTAATCATCTTTAGTCTAAGATCTAATGCAATAGATTGGGCATTGTTTATTTCATAGATGCTTAATGCACGCTCATAATTATTGGTAGCATTCAAATAATCTAAATTTGCAATTTGTATATCTCCTAAGAGCTCATATATATGTCCTAAATCTAAATGGCTTTTAGGAAGATCATTCCTAAGTTCCAGGCAAAGATTGATGTGTCTTTGAGCCCGACTGAGATCCCCTTTTTCAAGTAGATTTGCACCAATATTATGATGTAAAACTGATTGTATGGTTTTTCCGAGATTGTGAAAAATTGCAAATTTCAAAGAGTTCTCAAATTTTCGTTGACTTATTTCATATTTACCAAGAACACGATAATAATTTCCTAATGTATTATTAATTTCAATAAACACTTTGTTAGTAGAATCTTGAATTTCTGATGATTCATCCTCTACCTCGGCACATAGGATTAGAAATTTATCAAATTTTTTGTGCGTGAATAAAAGATTACACAATCCAACTTTGCACGAAAGATAGTATTCAAAATTTCCTTCCAATCTAAAACACTCAGATGCTTTTTTTGTATAGTAATAGGCTGAATCAAGATTGGAATAAACAAATTGTTCAGAATAATTCAACTCTTTTTGGCAAATTGTAGTTGCTAAAATATCTGAAAAAGGAAATGTTATACTCCAAATAATTCCTGTCATTATAAAGCATAGAGGAGACATTTTATTACTCAATAACATATATTCTATAGACTACTTTCCTTTGTTTATTCTTTCCATTTATAACTAAAAAGTAAATACCTGCTTTTTCTATTTGTGAAATTGGGACCTGTGATATATCATATGTTTGTTTTTGAATTATTTTATTTCCGTTTATATTAAAAATTGTCAAATTGTAGATTTGTTCATTTTTAGAATCCATTTCGTCTTTAAAATCTGAGATTAAGTTTAAGTTTTGTTCTCCTAGTCTCACGAAAAAAGAATTGTTGTCGGTTTCCACAAGACCTTCTTCGCAGCATAAGTTTATAGTTATTTCAAATATATGGTCGTGAAAATTTGGGTGGGGAGATTGACTTGTAGAAAGTGTCAAAGTTACTGTGGAGCCATAGTTGTCGCAATTGACTCCTACTAAATTGTCTATAGTTAGCGTTGTTTTATATGTTTGGCCTTCATCTCCTTCTAATAATGAAACACCTTTATTTGAAAGTCTTGTTTCGAATAGATTTTCACCATTTTCATTATCAATATAGAAGATTGTACCTTCCTGATAGCTAGATTCTTCAAATATTAGTTCAATAGAAAATGGTTGACTTGGGTCCAAACATCCAAATGATGTGTTCTCCCCATCTCCGTAAGTTGAATAAAAAGTTCCATTTTGCTTAACATGAGTTAAAATATGGATTGGGTCTAATTCAGGATTTTCTGGATGGTTCTGCGTGTAAATATTTGTTGAAAAAAAAGTTAATGAATAAATGCCAATTAGGTAAATAAAAGCTGATTTCATTGTTTTTGATTTTTAGTTTAAATAATCAGAGTTTAAGATTGTATCTATTTATGTGTTCGGAAACAAAGAGGTAAACAGATTTATGATTTTTTTTTGTGGACGGCTAAATATTTCTTTCCGTTCCACCATTCTTTTTCAATAGTAGCCCCATACTTTTCATAGAACTTCACTGCACCAGAATTCCAATCGAGTACTTGCCATTTTACAAGAATGCATTTTCGTCTTTCGGCTTCAAGAAATAGTTCATCAAAGATTAATTTACCGATGCCGCGGCTACGATGACTTTCGGCGACCACAAAATCTTCTAGATAAAGCATGCGGCCTTTCCAGGTAGAGAAGGTGTCGTAAAAGAGGGCCATGCCAACCACCTGATTGTTTTCTTCCGCGACGATGGCATCTATAAGTTTAGAATTCCAGGCTTCTTGATAGGTTTCCAACGTTGCAGTAACAGCCGTCGGTTCTTTTTCGAAGAGGGCAAGTTCTTTGACGAGGTCCAGAATCTGGTCCAGGTCACGGTATTGGGCTTTTCGGATTTGAGTCATTCTTGCATTAATTTAGAGCATAATTCTTAAAATCAGAAATATAAGTAGATAGGTTCAATAGGGGAATGTCGGTTACTTTACTTTTAATTAGGGAGACATTATGAGTTAACAAAATTTTTATCCTGGATTAAAGGATTTGGGCATAATTTGTCTCATGCTATTGTATTCGACCCTAGTTAATCACAATCAAGACTTTATTCATATGGAATTATAACCATATTTGCGTAAGCGCTATACTTAGAGGTAATATGTATGTAATAATATCACATATTAAAAAGCTTCATTTGCGAAAGCGAGAAAGGTGTTAAGATAATCCTTAAGAAGTCCAGTTCTACTAACAAAAACACGACTTGCAAAAAACCTTAGAAAATCTAAGTAAAAGCCCTTGATATTGTCGAAATTAATAGTAATTTTGCAGTCTCTTTTTAAGAGGGTAGAAGATAAATAGAAATAACTTGATATGCCTACAATAAACCAACTGGTAAGAAAAGGAAGAAAAAAGATCATTACTAAGAGTAAATCTAGAGCGCTTGAGGGTTCTCCTCAGAAGAGAGGCGTGTGTACCAGAGTATATACTACAACACCAAAGAAACCAAACTCAGCACTAAGAAAAGTAGCGAAGGTGAGGTTAACCAATGGAATCGAGGTGATTGCCTACATTCCAGGAGAAGGTCACAATCTTCAAGAACACTCTATTGTGTTGTTGAGGGGAGGAAGAGTTAAAGATTTACCAGGGGTTAGATATACCATCGTAAGAGGAGCCCTGGATACAGCTGGTGTTGAAGGAAGACTTCAATCAAGATCCCAGTACGGAACAAAACGACCTAAAAAATAATTTGCCAACACTAAGACAATAGATAAATGCGAAAAAGAAAGCCGAAAAAGAGGATAATAAATCCAGATCCACGTTTTGGAGATTCAATGGTAACTCAGTTTGTCAACATGATGATGTTGGACGGTAAGAAGACCACTTCCTTTGATTTATTCTACGATGCAATGGATAAAATTGCTGAGAAATCTGAAGAAAGTCCACATGATGTATGGAAAGCTGCATTGAAGAATGTAATGCCAGCAGTCGAAGTAAGATCAAAAAGAATCGGTGGAGCTACTTTTCAAATTCCTACTGAAATCAGAGCCAATAGAAAGATTTCTATCGGAATGAAATGGATGATCAAATACTCAAGATTGAGATCTGGTAAAGGAATGGCTGAGAAGTTAGCGGCAGAAGTACTCGCAGCAAGCAAGGGAGAAGGCGCTGCAGTAAAGAAAAGAGAAGATACGCACAGAATGGCTGAAGCCAATAGAGCTTTTGCACACTTTAAGGCGTAGTACTTATAAATACAAACAAACAAACATTAATTGCTTAATTAGTTAATCATGTCACGAGATTTAACGTTTACTAGAAACATTGGAATTGCCGCACACATTGATGCTGGTAAGACCACCACTACCGAGAGAGTTCTTTACTATACAGGTATGAGCCACAAAATCGGGGAAGTGCACGATGGTGCAGCGACCATGGATTGGATGGAGCAAGAGCAGGAGAGAGGTATCACAATTACTTCAGCTGCTACTAAGACTACTTGGAACTGGAAGGACACGAAGTATGATATGAACATCATTGATACTCCTGGTCACGTTGATTTTACAGTGGAAGTAAACAGATCTTTAAGAGTATTGGACGGATTGGTATTCCTTTTCTGTGCAGTATCCGGTGTTGAGCCTCAGTCTGAGACCAACTGGAGATTAGCTGATAACTACCATGTACCGCGTATTGGATTCGTAAACAAGATGGATAGATCTGGTGCGGATTTCTTGAACGTTGTAAATGATGTAAAAGATAAATTAGGATCTTTAGCTATACCTCTTCAAATTCCAATTGGCGCAGAAGAATCATTTAAAGGTGTGGTAGACTTAATCACAAACAAGGCAATGATTTGGAATGAAGCAGATATGGGTATGACTTTCGAGGAGGTGCCTATTCCTGAAGATATTCAAGATGTAGTTTCTGAATGGAGAGAGAAATTATTAGAGACCATTTCAGAATATGATGATGCCTTAATGGAAAAGTATTTTGAGGATCCAGATTCTATCACAGAACAAGAAATGATCAATGCAGTGAGACAAGCTGTACTTGATATGAAGTTTGTTCCAATGATGTGTGGGTCTGCGTTTAAAAATAAAGGAGTACAGGCAGTATTGGATGCGGTATGTGCATTTTTACCATCTCCTTTAGATAAGAATGCAGTAGAAGGAATTAATCCTAAGACAGACGAGGAAGTTTCAAGAAAACCTTCTGTTGATGAGCCATTTTCTGCATTAGCTTTTAAAATCGCTACCGATCCTTACGTAGGAAGATTAGCATTCTTTAGAGTTTATTCTGGTGCACTAGATGCAGGTTCTTATATTCTTAATAACAGAACAGGAAAGAAGGAAAGAATTTCAAGATTATACCAAATGCACTCTAACAAGCAAAACCCAATTGATCGGGTTGAAGCTGGAGATATCGCCGCAGGCGTAGGATTTAAAGATCTAAGAACAGGGGATACATTATCATCAGAAGATGCACCTATTGTTTTTGAATCAATGGTATTCCCAGATCCGGTAATCGGTGTTGCTGTAGAGCCTAAGTCTCAGAAAGATTTAGACAAACTAGGTATGGCTTTAGCTAAATTGGCTGAAGAGGATCCAACATTCAAAGTAAGATTTGATGAGGATACAAACCAGACGATTATCTCAGGAATGGGAGAGTTGCACCTTGAAATCATTATTGATAGATTGAAAAGAGAGTTCAAAGTTGATTGTAATCAAGGAGAGCCTCAAGTAACATATAAAGAGGCATTAACCTCAATGACTGACCACACCGAAAGATTGAAAAAGCAATCTGGTGGATCTGGTTTATTCGCAGAGATGTCATTTGAGTTGGGGCCTGTTGATCCTGAATTTTTAGAGTCTGATGACTATAAGAGTGGTAAGAAGAGACTACAGTTTGAGAATGCCATTTTTGGAGGAGCAATTCCAAAGGAATTTATTCCATCTATTATCAAGGGTTTCAATCAGATGATGGATAATGGAGTTCTTGCAGGATACGGCATTGATACAATGAAGGTGAAAGTTTATGATGGTAAGACTCACGCAGTGGATTCTAAGCCTATTGCCTTTGAATTAGCAGCGAAGGAAGGTTTTAAAGCTGCGGCTAAATCATGTTCTCCGGTATTACTAGAGCCAATTATGAAATTAGAGGTAGTAACTCCTGAAGAGTATACTGGTTCTGTGATTGGTGATTTAAATAGAAGAAGAGGATTGCCTAAGTCTCAAGAGCAGAGATCAGGTGGAGCCATCTCTATAAAGGCAGATGTGCCGCTTTCGCAAATGTTTGGTTATGTTACACAACTAAGAACCATAACATCAGGAAGAGCAACAAGTACCATGGAATTTTCTCACTTTGCAGAAGCACCAAAAGGTGTTGCTAAGGAGATAATTGAGAAAGCAAATGGCACTGTAAACGTATAAATTTGTATTAAACAATTAAAGCTGTATATTTGCGGCTTGTTAAAGAAAAGGTAATGAATCAAAAAATCAGAATTAAGCTTCGTAGTTATGACCACAATCTAGTGGACAAGTCGACGGAGAAAATTGTGAAAACTGTGAGAAACAGTGGTGCCGTTATATCTGGACCGATTCCTCTGCCAACTGAGAAAGAAGTATTTACGGTTTTGCGGTCTCCGCACGTAAACAAAAAATCTCGGGAGCAGTTCCAGTTACGTACCCACAAAAGATTGATCGAAATCTTCACTCCAACTCAAAAAACTGTAGACTCCTTGTCTAAACTTGAGTTACCGAGCGGTGTTGATATTCAGGTCAAGCTCACATAAATAAATTTTAGAAAAATAATTCATTGGTCCAGGCTTTAATGCCTGGAGCAATGTTATATAAATTAATTCAGCAATGAATGGACTAATCGGACGTAAGTTAGGTATGACTAGTGTTTTTGATGAAAAAGGCAACCAAGTTGCTTGTACCATCATAGACGCAGCTCCTAATGTAGTTACCCAAGTAAAGTCAGAGGATAGCGATGGCTATAATGCTTTGCAGATAGGGTATGGTGATAAAACAGATAAGCGAGTTTCAAAAGCTATGGCGGGTCACTTTGCCAAAAGTGGTTCTTCTCCAAAAAGGAAACTAGTAGAGTTGAGAAATTCAACCTTAGATAAAAAAGCTGGAGACAGTGTAAGCATTGATGATGTTTTTGCTGAGGGAGATACTGTTCATGCCATTGGAATCTCAAAAGGTAAAGGTTTTCAAGGGGTTGTAAAGAGATGGGGATTTAGAGGGGTTGGAGATGCAACACACGGTCAGCACAATAGGTTGAGAGCTCCCGGGTCAGTGGGTGCTGCATCAACACCATCAAAGGTTATCAAAGGAATGAAGATGGGAGGAAGAACCGGTGGTAAAAGAATTAAAACTAAAAACCTTAAGGTTGTTAGAATATTCTCTGAGAAAAATCTAATGCTTGTTAAAGGTGCTATTCCTGGTCACAAAGGTTCATTTGTAATTATTGAAAAGTAAGCTCATGAAGATAGACGTAATAAATACAGACGGAAAGAGCACTGGAAGGTCAGTAGATTTGCCAGACTCAATATTTGGAATAGAACCAAATGAGCATGCAGTTTACCTTGCTGTAAAATCGTACAATGCTGCACAAAGGCAAGGAACACATAAAGCAAAAGAAAAGGGTGAAATTAAAGCCTCTACTAAAAAGATCAAAAAACAAAAAGGAACAGGTACTGCAAGAGCAGGTTCTTTGAAGTCAGGTGTTTTTAGAGGTGGAGGTAGAATGTTTGGTCCGAGACCAAGAACTTATAAAGTTAAGTTGAACAAGAAGGTTAAAGTGCTTGCAAGAAATTCAGCCTTTGCTTCAAAAGCAGCAGACAACAATATCCGAGTTATTGAAAATTTCAGTTTTGATGAACCGAAAACAAGTTCATTCCAAAAAGTACTTTCAAATCTTGAATTGAGTACCTCTAAAAGTGTTTTCGTATTAGGGGAATCAGATAAAAATGTACTGTTATCAAGCAGGAATATCCAAGGCGCTAAAGTCATCAATGTGAATGAGTTGAATACCTATGATATTATGTACGCAAATACAGTAATTCTTTCTGAATCAGCTGTTGAAAAATTAAAATCGAATTCCTAAATCAATAAACGATGTCGAAAGAAATTTTAATCAAACCAATCATTTCTGAAAAGTCGGAATTCCTTTCAGAAAGTTTAGGACAGTATAGTTTTGTTGTAGCAAAAGGTGCTAACAAAACTGAGATAAAAAAGGCCATCCAGAAACTGTATAATGTAAAAGTGGCTTCAATAAATACCATTATTGTTCCTTCAAAAGCAAAATCTAGAAACACCAGATCAGGAGTTTTAAAAGGAAGAGTTTCGGGATATAAGAAAGCAATTGTAACCGTAGAAAAAGGCGAAGAAATAGATTACTTCGGCGATATTTAATAGTAAAAATTTTGACATAAAATGTCAGTAAGAAAATACAATCCAGTAACACCAGGTACCAGAACTCGAGTAGGAAACACCTACGCTGAAGTTACTACCAATATTCCTGAAAAGACCTTGACTTCAGGTAAGTCAAGATCAGGTGGTAGAAATAACTCTGGTAAAATGACTGTTAGAAACAGAGGTGGAGGTCACAAGAAGAAGTACAGAATCATTGATTTCAAAAGGACTAAGGACGGCATGCCTGCTGTTGTTAAGACCATTGAATATGATCCAAACAGAACAGCTTACATCGCATTGATTGAATATGCTGATGGTGAGAAAAGATACATGCTTGCTCCTAATAAGATTCAAGTAGGGGATGAAGTTGTGTCAGGTGAGGCAGCTGAACCAAATATCGGTAATTGTGTGCCTCTTTCGAAGGTGCCAACTGGTAGTTCAATCCACGCCATTGAGCTGGATCCTGGAAGAGGAGCCGTACTTGTGAGATCTGCAGGGACTGCAGCGACGTTTATCGGAAAAGAAGGTAAGTATGCCATTGTTAAGTTGCCATCAGGTGAAGTAAGAAAGATACTTCTTACATGTAGAGTTACTATTGGTACAACTTCCAATGGAGATCACAATAAACAAGTACTTGGAAAGGCAGGAAGAAAAAGATGGTTAGGAAGAAGGCCTAGAGTAAGAGGGGTAGCGATGAACCCAGTTGATCACCCAATGGGAGGTGGTGAAGGTAAATCATCAGGTGGTCATCCTAGATCAAGAACTGGTGTAATGGCAAAGGGACAAAAAACTAGGAACCCTAAGAAAAAGTCAAGTGCATTGATCATTCAAAAAAGAAAGAAATAACTAAATAATGGCCAGATCAGTAAAAAAAGGTCCGTACGTATTCCATAAGCTTTTGAAGAAAGTAGAGAAAGCAGGTGAATCAAAGAAGAAAGGAGTAATTAAAACTTGGGCTAGATCTTCAATGATCTTTCCAGATATGGTTGGTCTAACAATCGCAGTTCACAATGGTAAATCATTTGTACCTGTTTATGTTACAGAAAACATGGTTGGTCACAAACTTGGTGAATTTGCTTTGACTAGAACCTATAAAGGACACGGAGGAAATCGTAAGTAATCTTTCGTAGGAAAATAAATTAAAATGGAAGCAAAAGCAAAACTTAAAAATTGTCCTCTCTCCGCTCGAAAGATGAGAATTGTGATTGACAATATAAGAGGCAAAAATGTTGAAGAAGCTTTGAACATTCTAAGGTTCACAAAAAGAGAAGCTTCAGATTGGGCTGAAAAAGTATTGATTTCAGCAATTGCCAATTGGGAGAATAAATTAGATATGGCTCATAGTGCAGAAGACTATGATTTATACGTAAAAACTGCTTTGGTAGATGAAGGAAGTATTCTAAAGAGATTTAGACCAGTTCCTCACGGAAGAGCACATAGAATTAGAAAGAGACAAAATCACCTGACTTTGATTGTCGAGAATCGTAAAGAGCTTGATAGTGATAATTCAGAAACTGAAAACGAATAAAGTTTATGGGTCAAAAGACAAATCCAATTGGTAATAGGTTAGGAATCATCAAAGGCTGGGATTCTAGCTGGTTTGGTGGTAAAGACTTTGCAGATAAAGTAGTTCAAGATGAAAAGATCAGAACTTACCTGCATGCCAGAATCAACAAAGGAGGAGTTTCAAAGATTATCATTGAGAGAACTTTGAAGAGAATCACAGTAACAATAAATACATCTAGACCTGGTATCATTATCGGAAAAGGTGGTGCTGAAGTTGATAAGATAAGAGAGGAGTTAAAGAAATTAAGTGGGCAAGACGTTCAAATCAATATTGTTGAGATTAGAAAGCCTGAACTGGATTCTGCAATCGTCGGCGAATCAATTGCAAAGCAAATTGAATCAAGAGTTAACTATAGAAGAGCAATTAAAATGGCTATTCAAGCCACGATGAGAGCAGGAGCAGAAGGTATTAAAGTGAGAATTAGTGGAAGATTGAATGGTGCAGAGATGGCAAGGTCTGAAGAGTATAAAGATGGAAGAACCCCATTACATACATTCAGAGCTGATATTGATTATTCTTTACAAGAAGCTTTAACGGTTTATGGAAAAATAGGAGTTAAGGTGTGGATTTGTAAAGGAGAGGTTCTAGGAAAAAGAGATTTATCACCTAATGTAGGAGTAGATAAGAAACAAAAAGGCGGCAACCGAGGAGGTAATAGAGGAGGAAACAGAGGTCGTGGAGGAAACAATAGAGGCGGCGGAAGAGGAAGAGGTAGAAATTAATTAAAAATACTTTTGCTAAACTTTTTGAGCAAGTAAAAGAACAGATATGTTACAACCAAAAAGAACTAAATACAGAAAAACCCAGAAGGGAAAAATCAAAGGACTGGCCTATAAAGGTAGTACCATTGATTTCGGTTCATTTGCATTGAAGTCTATGGATACTGCATTTATTACCAATCGACAGATTGAGGCAGCAAGGATTGCAATGACTAGATATATGCAGAGACAAGGGCAAGTATGGATTAGAATATTCCCTGACAAGCCAATTACTGCCAAGCCTCTAGAGGTAAGGATGGGTAAGGGTAAGGGAGCAGTTGATCATTGGGTAGCAACTGTTAAGCCTGGCAGAATTATGTTTGAAATGGATGGTGTACCTAAAGCGGTTGCTATCGAAGCATTAAGACTTGCAGCACAAAAATTACCTGTAAAAACTAAAACGGTCGTAAGGCCTGACTACGTAGAATAAATAGACATGGCAACAAAGAGTTTTATAGAATTACAAGAATTCTCAGACGAGCAATTAGCTAATGAGTTGGGTGAAACAATCACTCAATACAGAAAGATAAGATTCGATCATGCGCTAAAAGGATTAGAAAATCCACTAGCCATAAGATCTGTTCGAAGAGACATCGCTAGAATGAAGAATGAGGTTAGAAGAAGAGAGATAGCATCGATGACTCCTGAACAATTAGCAAAAAGAACCAAAATCAGAAACAGAAAATAATCTCCATGACAGAGGTAACAGAAAAATATCGAAAGCAGCTAGTTGGGATGGTTACTAGTACAAAGATGGATAAATCCATTACTGTAAAAGTAGAAAGAAAAATTAAGCACCCAATCTATGGTAAGTTCGTAAAGAAAAGTAAGAAGTTCTTAGCGCATGATGCAGCCAATGAGTGTACTGAAGGTGATTTGGTTAAAATTGAAGAGTCTCGACCTTTGAGTAAAAGAAAGAGATGGAAGTTGGTAGAAATAGTTGAAAAAGCAAAATAACAAGTAATGATACAACAGGAAAGCAGATTAAAAGTAGCGGATAATTCAGGAGCAAAAACAGCTCTTTGTATTCGAGTACTTGGTGGATCTAAAAGAAGATATGCTTCTGTAGGTGATAAAATTATTGTCACTGTAAAAGAGGCTTCTCCTGAAGGAGTAAAAAAAGGTTTGGTTTCTCCTGCTGTAGTTGTGAGAACTAAAAAAGAGATAAGAAGAAAAGATGGCTCATACATTAGGTTTGATGATAATGCAGTTGTGTTATTAACACCAAATGATGAACCAAGAGGAACAAGGATTTTCGGTCCTGTAGCAAGAGAATTAAGAGATAAGCAATATATGCGTATTGTTTCACTAGCACCGGAGGTACTATAAACATTTAATACAATGGCGTACAAGAAAAAAATCGATGCTCCACGAAAACTGCACCTAAAAAAAGGGGATAACGTAATAGTTATTGCTGGTGCAAGTAAAGGGCAAAAGGGAGAAATTAAAGAAATGTTTCCTCTTAAATATAGAGCAATAGTTGAAGGCGTAAATATGGTGAAGAAACATACAAAGCCTACTCAAGATAACCCAGGTGGTATCAATGATATCGAATCACCTATTCATTTATCAAACCTTATGCTTATTGATCCAAAATCTGGAAACCCTACGAAGGTTGGAAGGAAAGAAGTTGATGGTAAATTGGTAAGATATGCTAAGAAATCAGGAGAAATAATTAAGTAATGAGTTATATACCAAACTTAAGAACGAAATACAAAGAGGTAATTGTACCCAAGCTTATGGAAGAAATGGGTTACAAAACCATCATGCAAGTTCCTAAGCTGAAAAAAATCAGCATCAATCAGGGTGTTGGGCAAGCTACACAAGACAAAAAATTGGCAGACATAGCTCTTAAGGAGCTTACAACAATTTCAGGTCAAAAAGCGGTTCCAACCAAAGCAAGAAAATCTATATCCAATTTTAAGTTGCGAGATGGAATGGTGATTGGAGCAAAAGTGACTTTAAGAGGAAATACCATGTATGAATTCTTAGAAAGACTTGTGACAGTTGCACTACCACGGGTAAGAGATTTTAGAGGTATTAATGATAAGAGTTTTGATGGAAGAGGTAACTATTCTATGGGAGTTCAGGAACAAATCATTTTTCCCGAAATTGACTTAGATAAAATAAGCAAGATTACTGGTATGGATATAACTTTTGTTACATCTGCCAAAACAGATCACGAATCACTAGCTCTATTAAAGGCGCTAGGATTACCATTTAAGAACCAGAACAAGCAAAATACAGATGGCTAGAAAATCGCTAATTGCCAGAGAGGCAAAAAGACAAAGAATGGTAGCTAAATATGCAGACTTAAGAAAGAAGCTTAAGGAGGCTGGTGATTATGAAGCATTAGATAAGTTGCCAAAAAATGCAAGTCCTGTTAGATTACATAACAGATGTAGATTGACAGGAAGACCTAAAGGTTATATGAGAAAATTTGGAATCAATAGAGTTACATTTAGAAAGATGGCTAACGAAGGAAAGATTCCTGGAATTACAAAAGCGAGTTGGTAAGCTTAAGAATAAATAATTATGGCACAGACAGATACAATTGCGGAATACTTAACAAGGATTAGAAATGCCCAAATGGCAAATCATAGAATCGTAAGTATACCTGCATCCAAAATGCGAAAAGCGATAACTGAGATCCTTTATGATCAAGGTTTCATTCATAAATATAAATTTGATGATCAAGGTCATCAAGGAATGATTAACATAGCATTAAAGTATAATCCAGTAACTAAAGTACCAACAATACAAAAGATTGGCAGAATTAGTAAGCCTGGTTATAGAAGATATGTAGGCTCAAGTGAAATTCCGAGAATCATAAATGGTTTGGGAATATGCATTGTTTCTACCTCTACTGGAGTTATGACAGGTAAGCAGGCAAGAGCTGCAAACTTGGGAGGTGAATTAATTTGTTACGTACACTAGAAGAAACAGAATAAAATGTCAAGAATAGGAAAAGCACCAATTGAGGTTCCTGCAGGAGTAACGTTAGAGATTTCTAAATCTAACGTAGTCACAGTGAAAGGACCTAAAGGTGAGTTAACCCAGCAAATTGATCCAGATTTAATTGTAAAGATTGATGATGGTGTCCTTACGGTTGATAGACCAACAGAGCAGAAAAGGCATAAGTCTTTGCATGGTTTGTCTAGATCATTAATTAATAACATGGTTATTGGTGTTTCTGAAGGATACACTAAGCAATTAGAATTAGTAGGGGTAGGATATAAGTGCACGAATACTGGTAATTTTCTAGAGTTGACTTTAGGGTATTCTCACCCTATTTATTTCTATGTTCCAGAAGAGGTGAAACTTTCAACTCTAACTGAAAAAGGAAATAACCCAAAAATTATTCTTGAAAGCCATGACAAACAACTGATTGGGCAGATTGCTGCGAAGATTAGAACGTTTAGAAAAGTTGAACCATACAAAGGAAAAGGTATCAAATTCACTGGCGAAGAAATTAGAAGAAAAGCAGGTAAGACAACTGCATAATCTATAAAGAGATGGCTCAGAAAATTAGTAAAAGAAAAAAGGTACAATACCGTATTAGAAAAAAGGTTAAAGGAACACCTAACAAACCAAGATTAGCGGTATTCAAAAGTAATAAAAACATTTATTGCCAATTAATAGACGATTTAAATGGTGTAACAATTGCATCGTCTTCTTCTGCTAAATCTAACGCAAAAGGTATAGATCAGGCAAAAGAAGTTGGTAAAACAATTGCTGAGAAAGCTGGATCAATGAATATTGAAAACGTAGTTTTTGACAGAGCAGGTTTTATTTTTCACGGAAGAATCAAAGCATTAGCTGATGCTGCCAGAGAGTCTGGTCTTAAATTTTAATTAAGCGATGAGAAAAGATAATAGAAATTCAAAAAAGGTAAAAGCAGCTGACGCTTCTGAAATTAAGGAAAAGTTAGTAAATCTTAATAGGGTTGCTAAAGTAACCAAGGGGGGTAGAACATTTAGTTTTGCCGCATTGGTGGTAGTAGGTGATGGGAAAGGAAGAGTAGGCCAAGGTTTAGGAAAGGCTAGAGATGTGCAAGAGTGTATTGCGAAAGCAGTAGATGATGCAAAAAAGAATATGGTTAATGTGCCAATTCTTAATGGTACAATACCTCATGAGCAATTAGGAAAGTACGGTGCAGGTAAAGTATTTATCAAACCAGCTGCAGATGGAACTGGTGTAATTGCAGGAGGTGCTATGAGAGCTGTTTTAGAAATGGCTGGAGTTCAAAATGTACTTGCAAAATCACAAGGATCATCAAATCCTCACAATGTTGTGAAAGCAACCATAGATGCTCTTTCAAAGTTAAGAGATGCTAGAACCATCGCGAGACAAAGAGGGATTTCAATGCAAAAATTATTTCAAGGTTAACACAACGCTCCAATAATGGGAAGAGTTAAAGTAACACAGGTAAAAAGTAAGATCGATAGATCGAAAAAACAAAAAGCAACATTAGAAGCTTTAGGTTTAAGAAGAATGCATCAATCAGTTGAGCATACTTTGAATCCACAAGTAGAAGGTATGATTGCTAAAGTTGCACACCTTGTAAAGGTGGAAAACATTTAATAACACTTTAGAGTAATAAAAATGGAGTTACATTCATTAAAACCTGCAAAGGGTTCCGTAAGAAAAAATAAGAGAGTTGGTCGTGGACAGGGTAGTGGACGAGGAGGAACCTCAACTAGAGGTCATAAAGGTGCTAAATCAAGATCTGGGTATAAATCAAAAAGGGGATTTGAAGGTGGTCAGATGCCACTTCAAATGAGATTACCAAAAAGAGGTTTTAAGAACATCAACAGAGTTTCATACGTTGCAATGAACCTTAAGACACTTCAGGAAATCTCAGACAAATATGGATCTAAGGATTTAAGTCTTGAAAAACTGATCGACTTAGGCATAATAAGAAAGACGGATAAAGTCAAAGTTTTGGCAAAAGGAGAAATCTCTGCTGCTGTTCAAGTTAGTGCTCATGCTGCTTCTGAAGCTGCAAAAGCTGCTATTGAAGGTAAAGGAGGATCAGTAACAATTGTATAAGTTTTACTTATGAACAAATTTATAGAAACCCTAAAGAACATTTGGAGTATTAAAGAATTGCGTGAACGTATTCTTTATACCTTAGGACTACTAGCTATTTATAGACTAGGGTCTTTTATTGTATTGCCAGGTATAAATGCTCAAGCCCTAGAGGCAGCAACTGCCAATCAGAGTGCAACAGATATCTTGGGTTTAATTAATGCATTTACAGGAGGGGCTTTTAACAATGCCGCTATTTTTGCATTAGGAATCATGCCTTACATTACGGCCTCAATTATTATTCAATTATTGGGATTTGCTGTTCCGTATTTCCAACGACTGCAGCAGACAGAAGGAGAATCAGGAAGAAAAAAGATTACTCAGATTACAAGAATATTAACGGTATTTATCACTTTGGTTCAAGGTGGTGCATACTTAACATATATTAGAGGACAAGAAGGTGCAGTATCGGCACAAATTGATCCCTCAATATTTTGGATAAGTAATATTATAATACTCTCGACTGGAACCATCTTCGCGATGTGGCTAGGGGAAAAGATTACAGACAAAGGTATTGGTAATGGTATTTCAATCTTAATCATGATTGGTATTATTGCAACCTTACCAGTAGCATTCTTTGCAGAATTACAAACACAACTAGCTAATAGTCCATTCACTTTTATCGCTGAAATAGCTCTCTTATTTATGACGATTCTTGTGACAATACTAATTGTTCAGGGAGTTAGAAGAATCCCAATTCAGTTTGCCAAAAGGGCTGTTGGAAGGAACGCTAACAGTATGCCAATGGCTGGTATTAGAGATTATATTCCATTAAAGATTAATGCTTCAGGGGTTATGCCTATCATATTTGCGCAAGCGATTATGTTCTTACCTATGTCAGCGCAACAATTTTTTACAGGTTCTAATTCAACTCCAAGCTCTTGGTTATTAAGCTTAAGTGATTGGAAATCGATCCCATACAATGTTATATTTTTTACGCTTGTTGTTTTATTTACCTATGTGTACACTGCACTTTTGGTAAATCCTCAACAATATGCGGAATATTTGAAAAGACAAAATGCTTTCATTCCAGGAATTAAGCCTGGACAGCAGACACAAGAATATATTGATACTCTTACGACAAGAGTTACATTACCAGGTTCTTTTTTCTTAGGATTGATCGCCATATTTCCAGCTATTGTAGCTCGATTTGGTGTAAACGACGCATTTGCCATTTTCTTTGGAGGGACTTCTTTATTGATTCTGGTTGGTGTTGTACTTGATACTTTGCAGCATATTGAATCTTATCTATTGATGAGAAAGTATGACGGGTTAGTAAAGTCAGGAAAAGTTAAAGGAAGAGCTAGTGGTATGCAGACCATCGGTGCAGGAATGTAAATAGCATTCATGGCCAAAGGAATGATATATCACAAAACGGATGAAGAGATAGAATTGATTAGGCAGAGTTGTTTACTAGTTAGTAAAACCTTAGCTCATGTAGGATCAATTCTAAAACCAGGGGTGACTGGTTTACAAATAGATGCTGAAGCAGAGCAATTTATAAGGGATCACGAAGGTGCAATCCCTGGTTTTAAAGGTTATCATGATTTTCCTGCAACCTTGTGTATTTCAAAAAATGAAGTTGTTGTACATGGAATACCGAACGATGTTCCATTCACAGAAACAGACATTGTATCAGTAGACTGTGGTGTTTATTGGAATGAATTTTATGGTGATGCAGCCTATACTTTTGCTTTCAATGGTATTTCAGACCAAGTGAAGAAGTTATTGAAGGTCACCAAAGAATCACTGTATAAAGGTATAGCTCAAGCAGTTCCAGGAAACAGGGTAGGAGATATAGGATATGCGATTCAAGAATTTGCAGAAAAAGAGCATGGATATGGCATTGTTCGAGAATTGGTAGGACATGGGATTGGACGAAATCTGCATGAGTCTCCTGAAGTTCCAAACTACGGGAGTAAAGGAAGAGGAACTAAATTGCAGTCGGGATTAGTTATAGCTATTGAACCGATGGTTAATTTAGGAACAAAGCGAGTAGCACAGAGTGATGATGGGTGGACAATTTTGACACAAGACAAGAAGCAATCGGGTCATTATGAGCATACGATTGCAGTAAAAGAAGATGGTCCGGATATTTTATCAACCCATGAGTATGTAGAGGAGGCGGTAAAAAATAATGAATATTTAAGCGAAATTGAATAAAAAAACCGATATTTGCACTCCGATTTAATATGGCGAAACAAGAATTAATAAAACAAGACGGGGTTATTGACGAAGCATTGTCAAATGCGATGTTCCGTGTAAGGCTAGAAAACGACCATTTAATAGTGGCTACGATTTCTGGAAAAATGAGAATGCATTATATAAGAATTCTACCAGGAGATAAGGTATCAGTGGAAATGTCACCGTACGATTTATCAAGAGGAAGAATAACCTATAGATATAAATAAGATGAAAGTTAGAGCTTCAATTAAAAAAAGATCAGCTGACTGCAAGATCGTTAGAAGAAAAGGTCGGTTGTATGTGATTAACAAAAAGAACCCTAGGTTCAAACAAAGACAAGGTTAATTATGGCAAGGATATCAGGAGTAGATTTACCAAAAGATAAGAGAGGTGTAATTGGCCTAACTTATATTTACGGAATCGGTAGTAGTAAAGCAGTAGAAATTCTTGAAAAAGTTAACGTTTCTGAGCATACTAAAGTTAGAGAATGGACGGATGATAACATTCGAGAAATTACTCTAGAGATTCAAAATAATTATACAGTTGAAGGGGAATTAAGATCTGAGGTTCAAATGAACATTAAGAGATTAATGGATATTGCTTGTTATAGAGGATTAAGGCATAGAAAAGGTTTGCCTGTGAATGGTCAAAGAACTAAAACAAACGCAAGAACAAGAAAGGGGAAGAAGAAGACTGTAGCTAATAAGAAGAAAGCAACTAAATAATAACTAGGAATGGCACAATCTAGAAAGAAAAAGAAGATTACCACAGATCCTGAAGGTCTTGTTTATATTAAAGCAAGTTTCAACAACATCATTATTTCTATGACCAATAAGGCTGGAAATGTGATTTCATGGTCTTCAGCTGGTAAGTCAGGATTTAGGGGCTCAAAGAAAAATACCCCATACGCTGCCCAAGTTGCAGCAACTGATGCAGGACAGAAAGCATACGATGCAGGAATGAGATCCGCAGAAGTATATGTCAAAGGTCCAGGTTCAGGAAGAGAAGCTGCAATTAGAGCTATTGATGGTTTAGGTATTAAAGTAACTAAAATTAGAGACGTTACCCCTATGCCACACAATGGTTGCAGACCACCTAAAAGACGAAGAGTTTAATTTTATTTTCCAAGGAATACAGAAATGGCACGATATACCGGTCCTAAGACCAAAAAAGCAAGATCATTCGGAGAGGCAATTTATGGCCCAGATAGGAGTTTCGATAAAAGAAAATATCCTCCTGGCCAACACGGTCCTTCTCGAAGAAGAAAGCAGAAGTCTAACTATGCTATCCAGTTAAAAGAGAAGCAGAAGGCTAAATACACTTACGGAATTCTTGAAAAGCAATTTAGAAATTTATTCGAAAAGGCTTCGAGAAAATCTGGTGTAACTGGTGAAATCTTATTACAATACTTGGAAGCTAGATTGGATAATACTGTATACAGACTAGGAATCGCTCCAACTAGAAGAGGTGCTAGACAATTAGTTAGTCACAAGCATATTTTGGTCAACGGTATTCTTACAAATATCCCCTCTGCTAGATTAAAGCCAGGAGATGTAGTTTCAGTAAGAAATAAATCTAGACATATGGAAGTTATCAACGACTCCATAAGTAACAACTCAAAGATTAGTAAGTGGGCTTGGTTAGAATGGAATTCAGATAGAATGGAAGGAAAGATGTTGGAATATCCTGAAAGGTCAAGCATTCCAGAAAACATCAATGAACAATTGATTGTTGAATTGTACTCTAAGTAATCATACTTGGTGCACCCCATTAATCTTTATTCTTTCGAAAACTTTAAAATTATTAAATGAGCATTCTAACTTTTCAAAAGCCTGATAAGATATTGTTACAAAAGGCTACCGACTTTGAAGGTACCTTTGAATTCAAACCTCTTGAACCAGGATTTGGACAAACAGTTGGAAACTCCTTAAGAAGAGTTTTGTTATCCTCGCTAGAAGGATATGCGATATCAGCTGTAAGAATAGCCGGTGTAGATCATGAATTTGCCACTATTAAAGGTGTGGTCGAAGACATGGTTGACATAATCCTAAACCTTAAACAAGTAAGGATTAAGCCTGTTGTTGAAGAAGATACAATTGAAGAGGAAAAGATATACTTGACTATTTCAGGTCAAGATCAATTTGTAGCTGGAGACATCGAAAAAAATACAAACGTATTTAAGGTGATGAATCCTGATCACTTGATTTGTAGAATGGACCCATCTGTAAACTTAGAAATTGAGTTTACCATTACTTTTGGAAGAGGATATGTTCCTTCTCAAGAAAACATGCCTAAAGATGCACCAATTGGAGTTATTCCGGTGGACGCCATCTACACTCCAATTAAGAAAGTGGCCTACAACATTGAAAACACAAGGGTAGGTCAAAGAACAGATTATGAAAAGCTTTTAATTAGCATTCAGACAGATGGGACAATCCATCCTGAGGAAGCTGTAAAAGAAGCTTCAAGAATATTGATACAACATTTAATGTTGATCACTGATGAGAACATAACTTTTGAAGATGCTTCTAAACGAGAAGAAAATATCGTTGATGAGCATATCTTACACATGCGTAAATTGTTAAAGACTTCTTTAGAGGATTTAGATCTTTCTGTGAGAGCTTATAATTGTTTAAAGGCTGCTAAGATTAATTCTCTAGGTGAAATGGTTAAATATGATACCCATGAACTTTTGAAGTTTAGAAACTTTGGAAAAAAATCATTGGTAGAAATAGAAGAATTATTACAGAACAAAGGCCTTACTTTTGGTATGGACCTTTCTAAGTATAAACTTGACGAAGAGTAGAAAGTCAAGTTAATCGATCCAGCTCGGTGTAAACCGGATATTTAAAAATCGATTCATAACTGCGGAAATCTAGTTCAAAAGGCTGGGTACTTGAACTTTCCAAAGTGTGCGTCAAAAGATTTCGTCATGAGACACGGAAAGAAATTTAATCATCTTGGTCGTAAAAAGGGCCATAGAAAAGCGCTTCTTAAGAATTTATCTATTGCGCTTATTACTCACAAAAGAATCAATACCACACTTGCAAAGGCTAAAGCCTTAAGAGTACATGTGGAACCTTTAATTACCAAAGCTAAGAAAGGAGATCAGCACAATAGACGTGTAGTATTTTCTTATCTGCAGAATAAAGAGGCTGTTACTGAACTATTTGGCCCTGTTGCAGCTAAAATAGGAGACAGACCAGGAGGATATTGCCGAATTATCAAGACTGGAACAAGAGCTGGTGATGCTGCAGAAATGGCTATGATAGAATTGGTCGATTTCAATGAACTGATGTTGGCTAACAAAGGTGCGAAGAAGAAGACTAGAAGAAGAAGAGGAGGAAAAGGTAAAGGAACTGCTGCTGCCGCTGCAACAGCTGTAGCTGCTAAAGCATCTTCTGAAGAAGAATAGTAACTCAATCGGAAATAAATAATTACCCCAAGGGAGTCTTTAGACTCCCTTTTTTTATGGGGGTAGGTCAAACCTCCAAGGTTTTAAATAAAATAAATTGGCCTCCCCTAAGCAACGTTTTTAAAGGATATGTCATCTATTAGATAAAGGTGTTATTCTTTAGAATGAAAAAACTTTTAATCATATGTCTACTTCCACTCCACTTGCTTGGGCAAGATGGCGTCAAAAATTTGGTATCAAATGATCCGATTTCAATGGAAGAAGTAGCTCTGGAAGCAAGTTATTCTGCACCCGAGGTCTCAAATTCAATTTCTATTTATCCACATGTCTTGAAAAAAAACCAGGAATTTGTGCTTGACTTCAGTTACTCAGAAGTAGATCCTTTTGAAATAGAAGTTAGAGATGCAGAGGGTTCTGTGGTAGAAATGATTTTTAGTAGTCAATTGAGTGTATATGAAGCTAAAAACTCAATGACGTTACAAATCCATACACCATTGGATGCAGGCATGTATTATGTAGTACTTAAATCTAAAAAGGTAAACTTAGGAACTAAGTTGATTAAGTTTGGAGGAAATTAATTCTGCGTTGATTATCATAAAGACTTTAGCAGATGACCAAGATCATATTTCTTAGTCTTTAAATAAGACCGGTTATCTGGTTCAGGTGGAATTTCCAGTTCTAGACGTTCTAGCAGTTCAATATCTGAATCCTTGAAAATTTCAATTTTCTCTGGGTTATTGGTTAAGAGCCTGATCTGTTGAATCCCTTCTTCCTTCAATATTTCTAAGGCAAGTCCAAAATCTCTAGAATCAGCTTCAAAACCTAAAAGTACATTTGCTTCTATTGTATTGAATCCTTCCGCTTGTTTTTGATAAGCCTTTAGTTTATTGATGAGTCCAATGCCTCTGCCTTCTTGACGCAGATAGATAAGCATACCACCTTCTTTTTCTATCCTTTGCATGCTTCTGTTGAGTTGTTCTCCACAATCACATTTATTAGAATGAAAAAGGTCTCCGGTCATGCATTCCGAATGTATTCTTAATATTACTGGCTTAGATCTATCTAAGTTCATGCTTTCCATGACTATATGAGGCATGCTATTCTCTTCAGATCCAGCATAGGCCTTCATTATAAAACGTCCCCAGTCTGTGGGTATAAGAGCTTCTGCTTGTTTTTTAAGTGCCTTTTTTTCCAATAGTAAATTCTTTGTTCTTAACTAATGCAAATATGTCCATAAAGTTGCCTTTTAGTATAAAATAACTTGCTACTAAACAGGTTAAAAGTTGTAACCCTCCTATCCAAAAATTACTTAACCCAGATAAGTAAGCCAAGCAAAAATTAATCACGAATACAATTATTGGTATTAGCCAAAGATCAATCAAGTTATATTTGATTTTAAATTTGCCTTGAGCGAGAATAAAAAATATGATTGCAGTAAAAAGTCCAGCCACTAAGCCTGCGTATAAAACTCCCTCTAATCCCCATCTTTGTGACCAGAAATAATAGAGTCCTAAAAGGACTAATAGCGAGAGCATGCTTAATAAGCTAATCTCTCTTGAGTTCTTATTGTAATTTAATTGCATGTTAAATAATAGAAGATAACTGCGCAGAAAAACAATGGTTGCACCCATAGTAAAGTAAGGTATAACTTCGAGAAAGCTTGGTTCAGAGGTGATCAGGTTTAAATTATGACCAATGAATAAGATGCCGCCTACAGTAATTATGTTTGCGGCCAAATAGAATTTAATCATTTTTAAAATATAAGCCCTTTTGGCTTCAACACCTTGTTGAAAGGCTTCATAAAGAAAAGGTCGTATGCCGTTCATAATAGAATCTGCAACAAGAAACATCACTCCTGCGATAACCATTAGTAATGCATATTGACCCACTGATTTTAAATCAATAAACTGTTCTAGAACTATTCGATCTCCAGTTGAGCTCAACCAATAAATCAAAAGGAAAGGAATTAAAGCGATTGAATATTTTAAAGAAGGAGTCAGTAACTTAGAATTAAGACGAAGAGTTAGAATGTCCTTTTCCTTAAAAATAATATAGAAAAAAGTTAAAAGATAAGGAACCATAATTCCAAGAAGTAATCCATAAACTCCGAGCTTATATCCTAAAATTAAAACAACTTGAATTACGACAGCACCAATAATCTGAAGGAAAATAATCCAACTGAGATGCTTGAAATTCTTTTCATTTTTTAGGTAGATATAGTATACTGAATTTATAGCATTCAAAAGCCCAGATGCACTAACGATGGCTCCATAAGGTAAAAAGGTGATGCTTTCATCTTTGAATAGAAGATCGAAAAGATTGGGTCCTAGTAAAAAGACGAATAGAAAACAAAAAGTACCTAGTAGAGTAGAGAAAGAAAAGAGCTGTCGCAAATATTCCCTCAAAGCTGACCTGTCATGATTAAAGTCAAAATAAAAAGGTATCATAGCAGAATTGACTCGAAGTGTACCTACAATGTTTAGGATTCCGCTGAATGCAACCATCAATGTATATAAACCATACTCCTCTCCGGTAAGTACGTTTAAATACAATGGCAGCAAAAATATTCCTATGGCTGGTTTCAAAAAGTTGAGGGCAACCATTAAGCCAGTTGCTGATGCGACACTGGATTTGTCTTTATTCATTTCTAATTAAAAATAAAGGGTTCCAGATGACTGAAACCCTTTAGAATAGTTAACCTATATTATTAGTTGAATATTGTAATAACCTTGGATTGTCTACTTTTTCCTAAATCTATTAACATGAGATAATTTCCATTGGCTAAGCCTTCCATTGGGTAATTTAAAATCTGATCACCTGTCGGAAAATTACCATAGCTTCTGCTAGAAATAAAGTTTCCTTTCATGTCATACACTTGAATTTCAACATCCGCGTTGTCGTATTTAGTAAATTCAACATTTACATAATTTCTAGCCGGACTAGGAAAATAGTTGACTTGAAATTGAGGGAAACTTGTAGGTTGAATGATCGGTCCACCTGTGAAAACATAACCTACATCAACATTTCTTATTTGGGTAGTTCCAGTTGCAATATCTAACATATCTGTAATACCATTTTCATCCGCATCGCTATCTTCCGCATCATTAAAAGTTGCATCCTGTAGGGTGAAGATATGCTGTGGTGTTGGTTCAAATTTTATGTGATATACTCCTGGCGGCAGATTAGTGAATGCATAATCTCCCAGTGCATTGGTCAACATATTATCTACCTCATTCATTGAGGCATCTAGTAGCCGTACTTCTATGAATTGCAAACTTGACTCATCCGTATCTTGAAGTCCATTGCCATCATCTAACCAAGCTCTTCCTAAGATACTTGCATTGGCAGGGACTAATCCGAAATCAATTTCGGTGGTACTAGAACCTTGCGTAACATCAAATTGTGTCGTTAAACCTGTTATATCTGCATCGCTGTCCACTGCTTCTATAGTTCCTGCATTTGCTTGTGTCAGTTGAAACCCATCTGGTGGAGTAACTTCAATATAGTAAGAACCTGGTCGTACGTCCTCAAATTTATAGCGACCATCATTTTCGGTAACTTGAGTTTCCACTGGACCTTCTCCAACCTTAACCAATGTAACTTCAGCATCTGCTATTCCAAACTCACCAAATTCTTGAGTGCCATCCATGTCTTCATCCTCCCATACGTAATCCCCTATTGAACTTGGTTCAAATATTCCGCAATCTATGTCATCTGAGAACACACCAGAACCAATCGAAAAGATATTTGAAGAGCCTTCCACAATATTATTTGTAATGTCAGAATCTTCAGACGAGTTTCCTCCTTTAAATGGTTCAGTCGCAGTAAAGTTATCAGGCATTTCTACTACGATGTAGTAATTACCTACAGCTACATTTGTAAATTCATAATACCCAGGATTACCGCCCGCATCATCACCTGTAGAGGTTGACGCGACAAGATTTCCGCCTTCAGTATACAAGTCAATGTTTACGTTGTTGATGCCTTCTTCACCATCATTATAAATCCCATCGCCATTATCATCTATCCATACTAAATCTCCAACGGAACCAGGAGTGGTCAATAATCCAATGTCAATATCATTCTTTTGTTCTCCAGAAGTCAATGTGAAAAGTTCTGAAGTTCCCGGTCCATTAGATCCATCAATATTAGAATCTAAACTTTCATTTCCTTGATTAGGCTGAGTGAAAGAAGTACCAAAATTTATGGTGGTTGAAATGTAATAATTTCCTGGTGGTAAATTGTCAAAAAAGTAAAATCCAGGTTCATCACTCAAAGGATTTATACTCGAAGTTTGTATACCTAGTGGCTCACCTGCTTCATTCCAAAGTCTTATAACAAAATTATTAGCACCTTCTTCATCATTGTCTTGAATCCCATCCTCGTTGGTGTCGAACCATATAAAGTTTCCGACGGCTGCATAATAAAAGAAACCACCGTTAACACCTACCATTGAACCACCAAACTGGAAGTCTAAATTATCTGTTTGAAGATCAGTTAAGTTTGAAATATCTGAATCATTTAAAGGATCAGTCCCACTTCCATTTATAGTTGCAGAAGTTTCACTTGGAAAGTCGAATTGTACATAATATACTCCGTCTGGGAATCCCGTAAACTCGTAGGCTCCATCAATCGTACTAGTCGTTGCCTCTAGATTGCCGTTTAAGTTATAAAGGGAAACGAGAATTCCATCGGTAAGTACATCTGCTCCATCATTAATACCATTTCCATCTAGGTCTTCAAACGCAATTCCAGTGATAGAGTTATTTGTATCATTTCCTGAGGTATCAATTTCAGTGGCATATAATCCAAAGTCTAAATCAAGATAATCTGCACCATCGAATAACAAGACTGGTTTCGAAGTAGGAACTCCATTAATCAAAGATAAGTCTGAATTTTCCTCATCATTTGCAGAAGCATCAAATGGTGAAATTTCAAAGTCTTTTACATCAACTTCAGCGTAATAATTTCCAGGTGGTACATCTTCAAAGTTGTAACTCCCGTCCGTTGACGTAATGGTTTGACCTATTAATGACATTGCTTGATCATACAGGAATATTTCAATGCCTGCAATTCCTATTTCGCCATTATCTTGAATACCATCTTCATTGGAATCCTCCCATACAAAATCTCCTACTATTGAGAGCGGAACAGCTCCACCTATTAAATTTGCTCCAAGGTCATCTAAAACACTGAAACAGTCGGTAGCCCCTGCAGCAAGTATACTAGTGATATCTGACTGACCTTCTTCCAAAAGATCGAATTCTTCCATTTCTGGGAATACAATATAGTATTCTCCAGGTAGGACGCTTGTGAAAATATATGCGCCATTATTATCTGTAAGTGTTGTTTCAACGAGTGAACCATCAACACAGTTGTAAAGGGAAATTAATGCACCCTCAATACCTGGATCAGTAGAAATGTTTCCATCTCCGTTTTGATCTCTTAGGAAGTTTCCTGTAATGTTTGCTTCAGGAGTTATGGTAATTAAACCAAAGTCTCGGTCTTGAAGAATATTTCCATCGGCTAGTATCATAGGGTCACTTATAATGAATCCGTTGATCACTGATCCCTCTGAATCTACATCTGCGGTTGTTGTGTTTGAAGTAGTCAGGCCATAGGCTCCATCCGGGAAACTCAATTGTGCATAATAAGATCCAGGTCTGAGAGAATTAAAATTGTATGACCCTGAGTTGTCACTGAAAATAGTAGCAACTATATTCCCGGCTTGAGAAAAAAGATTTAATTCAATTCCTTCAAAGCCGATCTCCGTGGCATCTTCAATTCCATCTGAATTATCATCTACCCAGACTCTACCGCTTATGCTTGACAATGGAATAATACCTGCATTCAATTCTGCTGTACCTCCATCAATTAATGTGATACAATCCGTGCTGCCTTGACCATTGGCATTGGTGATAAAACTATCACCCCCGATAGAAAATTCTTGATTGTTTGTTATATCTACTAGAATTGCGTATTCACCAGCCAGTAAATCATTGAATAAATATGTTCCATCAAAGCTGCTTGTAGTGGTTGAGATTATAGACTGCGAATTACAATCAAATAAACTAACCTGTACATTACTATTACCATCTTCAAAATCTTTTACATTATTCCCATTTCCATCAATCCAGATCATTCCAAATATTGAAGCTGTTGGGAGAACAATGATTTCTTCTTCAAAGAATCCAAAATCAACATCACTATTATTTACTCCATCTCTTAATGTTATTGTTGAACTATTGACAATTGTTCCAAGATCAATCCCATCTGAGTCTAGGTCAAAAGAAGATGAGTTGGCTTGAGTAGGATCAAAACCATCCGGAATGTTTAATTCTATGGTATAATCTCCTGCAGGAATATTCGTGAATTGGTATAAGCCATCCACAGAAGTTATTGTTGATTGTAGTAGTGTGTTATTAGGTGAGATTAAGCTAATTTCAACGTCAGCAAAACCAGGTTCCCCAGTGTCTTGGATTCCATTTTTATTTAAATCATTCCAGACAAAATCACCAATATTTGAGTGCGGGATAATTCCTTGTAATAGATTGATTTGATCTTGATCGTTCATTGTGAAGCAGTCAGTCGCTCCAATCTCAATCACACTTGTTGTCTGTGAATCTCCGCCGATGGAATGGGAATAATTACTTGGAACATCTACTTGGACATAATAACTTCCAGGGGCGATGTCATTGAATATATAAATGCCATCTGCATTGGTAGGAGTTGTGGCAATCATATTACCATCGCAAGATTTTAATTGTACCATAAATCCTTCAGCTGAGATTTCTGCTTCTTGTGAAAGATTTCCATTCCCATCAATCCAGATTTCTCCAGCGATGCTACCTCCCATTCTTGTAAACCCAAAGTCCATATCCATGGTAGAAAAACCATTGCTCAAGGCAAAGGTGGCGGATCTTGACATACCACTCGTTTCAATTCCATCTGAATCAACTTCATCATTTGTTCCTTGATCTACAGGTGCAGATACAAAACCTGTAGGCACGATTACTTCAAGATGACATGCTGGGTCTGGCATAATTTCCGTAAAAGTGTACAGACCATCAGCATTGGTTATAGTCATGTCTAGCAGATCGTTTGCTTGATTAAATAGTCTTACATCTATATTCGGGATTCCAGGCTCACCTGCATCTTGAATTCCATTCCTATTCTGATCTTCCCACACTCTGTTCCCAACCATGGATGTAGGAACAACAACACCAAAATAATTCAAAGTTGTTTCATCAAGAATAGGGAAGCACTCTGTAGAACCAGGCCCATTTGAATTATTAATATCACTTGGACTTGCCGTAACTTGTACGCCAGTGACATTTGTATCAAAAACAATAAAATAACTTTGTCCCATGAAACCAGTGAAAGTAAATTCTCCATTTGAATCTACATTTCTAGTTGTCACTAAGGTAGGGCCAACACAATCATAAAAGAATACTTGTGCGCTTGGTACACCTGGTTCACCTAGTAATACTCCATCTCCATTTGAATCTAAAACATATCTACCGGTAACCGTTGCATATCTTTTTATAAAACCAAAATCATAATTTGTAAGTGCTGCGCCATCAAATAGATTTATAGTTTCTGATCTTACTTGATTATTTCCAATATCAGTACCATCTGAATCTATGGAATCATCAGAACCAGCATTCAAAATTGATGGCATAAATGTATCATCGGGATAATTAACGGTTAATGAATACGTACCTGCTGGTAGTTGATCAAATAAGTAATAACCATCTGCATTCGTTACCGTAGAAGAAATTACGGCGCCTGAACCATCATTTAAACTTACAACAACACCTTGCAATGGCCAGTCTGAATTATCTTGCAATCCATCTCTGTTTTCATCATTGAAAACATAATCTCCGATACTACCAAAAGGGATAAATCCAAAATCAACAAATACAGAATCACCAGGGATAACATCTACGCAATCCGTTATCCAACCGTCCGTAGGATTGTTGCCAACAATATCACTGTCTAATCCTATAGAGGCTGTGGATGAGGCAAAGAAATAAATACCTAAATAATAACTCCCTAAATCCACATCTTCAAAGCAATAGTTTCCAGCTGCATCGGTGAGTGTAGTTTCAACTAAAGTGCCTTCACAATTATATAAATTTACCTCAATGGATTGAATACCTTGCTCATTACTTAATTGGGAATCGCCATTGCTATCTCTCCAAACATATCCTTTAATACTACCTGCTTTAGGTGCCCAACCAAAATCTACATCAGTTACATTTTCTCCTTCGGCTAAACTTATGTAATCGGAACTTGTTTCTCCGTTTGCTGGATAATAGTTACTATTATTATCGCCAGATATATCTTCCGCAATTGAAATTTCACAATCCTCAAAAGGCTGATCTGTTTTTATTAAATAGTTTCCAGCCACCAAATTGCTAAAAAGATAATTACCTGAAGCATTTGTCAGTTGGTCTTCCAACCACATTCCACTTTCATTGTAAAGAGCCACTCTGACATTTGGAATGCCCTGTTCTCCATTATCAAATTGTCCGTTTAAATTTGAATCTTTCCAAACAAGATTTCCAATTGATCCCAATTCACAACTCCCAACTATAAAGTCTCTACAGCATCTATTTTGACCTTCCGGAGTAACACATACTTGATAAGTTCCTTGTTCATTATTTTCTGCAACAAGGTTTAAAATATGTTGATTCACTGGCGATTCAATCATTTCAAAATTACTTGGGAATTCCCAATTGTAATTCTCTATTCCATCTATTGACTCCGTACTAAAAACGATACAATCATGAACACAAGTATTGTAAGGCGGGGTATAGTAGACCGTAATTTTAACCTGATTTAAAAGTGCTATGATTTCATCATCGGTTTGGTTTTCTATTTGTAGAATTACTCCAAACTGGTCAGAATTTATTTCATCAACAGTCCAGTCTCTTCCCCATAGATCTGACTGGTATCCATATTTCCACCATCGATCATATTCGAGAGTATCTACGGCCCATTCAGTACCTAAGAGAGCTGGTTGATTAGCCTTATCAATTCCAACGGCTCCTGCACTGGTTGTGAATTGCAATTGCATTTCACTAATTTTTCCTTCCCCTTCTGTTCTTCCGATGAATGATACCCTAAGTCCATGTATAACAGAATTAGCAGGTACATTAAAATTGAAATCTGTGAGTGATAAGGTATTTGAACGATCATATGGTTCCAATAAAAGGCTGATGTGATCTTGGTCAAAAATAAGTCCGTTATCTAAGCCTTCCCATTCAGCAGTAGCTAAAAAATGGTCAGTCTGCGCGACATTGTGAACTGCTCGAGAGGCTTGGACAATCTCAGGTTCAAAAGGAACAATAACATTGCATGAATTTTGAGCAACAAGCGAAATACTTGAAAGTAATACACTTACACACAAGAGTAAGTGAGCTCTTTTACTGTTGAGACCCATATTGTAGTTTTAGTTATTAAATCCGTTTCATTGGATTTAGTACACAAATATAACGATTTTCTATATATATAGAAATTTTTAATGTGTAATTTTCACCTTTATTAGGATTGTATTATTGACAAGATTTATAATTATTGGTCAGGGGGGAGATTTTAAAGGAGTGTCCAAGAATTAGTCTTGAAGATGAAAGGTTGAGTCGCTCAATCAAGATTCGATATTCTAGTTTTTTCAATCGCTGCTAAATTGAATTATAAAAATTGCGCATACGGTCGATAAGTTATAAATATTCAATAATGTGCTGATCTTTACAAAAGTGAAAGTGTTTAAAGATTAATGCGTAAGTGAAAAAATTAAAAAGGAGAGGCAGAAATAGACACCTACGGTCAATGCGTAAATGTTACAGATTTTTTCTTAAATGGCTTGATTGATTTGCAAAAGCAAAAGTATGAAAGGTAAAATAAAAATCAACGCATCAAAACGATCATAGAATCCACCATGCCCTGGCAGAATTGACCCTGAGTCTTTGGTGTTGTTTAGTCTTTTCACATGGGATGCAATTAAATCACCTAATGCACCTAATATCCAAACAATGAGCCCAAACCAAACCCAAAATTGAAGGTCATAAAGGTTCCAAATACTTCCTAAAATATAGGCTGCAATAAGAGTACACATCCCAGCTCCAAAAAAACCTTCCCATGTTTTTTTAGGAGAAATTTTTTCAAATAATTTTCTTTTACCGATTTGTGAGCCTACGAAATATGCTGAAGAGTCTGCAACCCATATTAGCAATACGGAAGAGATTAAAATTTCTTTATTATTGAAATGTATATTTTTGCTCAAGGCAAATATAAATGGACCAACAATATAAATCCCTCCTATTAAGCCTGATAATATTTGATGACTGATGAAAGGGCGTTTAACAAAAAGATTTATTATGAGAATAGAATTTATGAAACAAAACGCTAGGATTAATAGTAAATCTGCATTTGCGAAAGCGCCTAAAAAATAGATGCCGCAGGTAGTAAGCAATATTAAAATGTATTGAAGGATATTACCCTTTGTCATCTTCAGATATTCGATAGATGATAAAAGAGGAATTAAAGCAATTAGGGTTAATCTCGTCCAACCATTTAAGAATAGTAAAAGGATGACAACAATTCCAAAAAGAATACCGGTTATGATTCTTTGTTTCAAGACTAATTAACTTTATGATGAATTTTCAAACAAAGAAAGTCAAATATGACAAGATTAAGTGTCAATATTAACAAAGTTGCGCTCATCCGTAATGCAAGGGGTGGAAATCTACCTAATTTGAGACAGGTGGCCATTGATTGTGAAGAATTTGGCGCAGAAGGTATAACCGTACATCCAAGACCAGATGAGAGACACATCCGATATTCAGATATTCCAGTCTTGAAAGAAGTAGTCAAAACAGAATTTAACATTGAAGGATACCCGAATGAAAAATTTATAGACTTAATAATTAAAAATAAACCACATCAAGTGACCTTGGTTCCTGACCCACCAGGCGTGCTAACTTCTTCAGAAGGGTGGGATATTCCCAATAACTTTGAATTTTTAAAGGAATTGTTGAAAAGATTTAAAAACGAAGGGGTAAGGACTTCTTTGTTCTTGGATGCAAATCCCGATTTGGTTAAATGGGCAAAGGATGTTGGAACCGATAGAATCGAACTTTATACAGGCGATTATGCTCATTCTTACGAGTCAGATAAGGAAAAGGCGATAGAATCGCATATAATTTGCTCAAAATTAGCCCAGAAACTAGGTTTAGGACTTAATGCGGGGCATGATTTAAATTTAGACAACTTACGATTTTACGCTAATCAACTTATTGATTTACAGGAGGTTAGTATTGGCCATGCTTTGATTTCTGATGCTCTTTATTACGGATTACAGAATACTATTGGAATGTATTCAAGGTTGTTAAAGAAAATAAATTAATTACTCCATTAAGACCAACCCTAACAGCTTATTGCTCGTCTTTTGTTATAGTAATCTTATTAAAATCAAGATAATTGCTCTGGTATGTTACTAGAATGTTAAGAATATTTTAATAAATTTACTGCGTAGGATAAAACGAAATCACAGCTACTCCCATGGCTATTCTACGTATGCAAGAAAAAACTAATTCATTTTATAACTAAAAAACACAGTATGAAGAAACTAGCATTTCTGTTGTCGTTTATGTTCCTAATGGTAGGAGGCATGATGGCACAAACCACGGTTAGCGGGGTTTTGACCGATGAGTCGGGAGAACCGTTAATTGGTGCTAATGTAATTGCAAAAGGAACTTCAGTCGGGACCATCACAGATGTGGATGGAAGATACTCGATTACACTTCCTGAAGGAGTTACTAACATTGTCGTTAGTTACCTCGGTTATGCAGACCAAGAAATTTCAATTAATGGACCTGGAGAAGTCAATGTCACAATGGCTGCTGATTCAGAATTAATTGAAGAAATTGTTGTTACCGGGTTAGGTATCAAAAAAGAGAAAAAGGCCTTAGGTTACGCCGTTTCCTCAGTTGATGGTGATCAAGTAGGGCAGAGAGCTGAAGGAGACGTAGCAAGGATTCTGTCTGGTAAAGCTGCAGGAGTTCAAATTACTTCTGCTGGTGGAGCCTCTGGATCGGGTACTAACGTAACCATTAGGGGATTAAGTTCATTCAGTGGTTCAAACCAAGCATTGTTCATTATTGACGGTGTTCCATTTAGTAATGATACTAACTCTGGTGTAAATGGTCAAGATGGTAGCTTTATCAATGGTTCAGTACAAGGTTCAAGATTTTTAGATTTAGACCCTAACAACATTGAAAGTATTGAAATTCTTAAAGGATTATCTGCGGCTACACTTTATGGTACGCAGGGTAGAAATGGTGTTATTTTAATTACAACTAAGGCAGGTGCTGCTGAGGTAGGTCCTAAAAAGACTGAAATTTCAGTTTCACAATCTTTATTCAGAAATGAAATAGCTTCATTGCCAGACTATCAAAATAGCTTTGGTAATGGTTTTGATCAAAGCTTTGGTTGGTTCTTTAGTAACTGGGGTCCAAGTTTTGAAGAAGGCGGAACTGCTGGATGGGGAGCTCAACCAGCGATTGATGAAAATGGTACATTATTGCATCCATATGCACAATCAGCATTCTTAAATCCTAATGGACCAAATACTGGTACTAGTGAATTAGCTCAGCAGTTTGCTAACCAAAGATATGAGTGGAGACCTTATGATTCTGTGGAAGAGTTTTTCTCTCCTGGAACTGTGTCTAATACTTCTGTAAATATTTCAGGAAGTAATGCCGAAGGAAACACTGTATATAACGGTAATGTTGGATTTTTAAATGATATCGGATTTACACCTGGAAATACTTTGCAAAGATTTAATGCATCAGTAGGTGGAAGGTCAAAGTTGACAAATAAATTTACCATTTCAGGTACAATGAATTATGCTAAGACTGATTATCTATCTCCACCAATCTCTTCAAGTAGAGGAAATGGTACGGATGGTCTTTCAATCTATGGAAATGTATTTTTTACTCCAAGAAGTGTAGATTTACTAGGATTGCCATTTGAAGATCCTGTAACGAAAGGTAGTATTTACTACAGAAATGGTAATGATATTATTAATCCAAGATGGACTGCTAAAAACGTAACATACCAACAGTTAACAAATAGATTTAACTGGAACATTGGACTGGGTTATGATTTAACTGACAATTTAGCCGTTAAATGGAGAACTGGATTGGATTTTTACAATGAAAGAAATGTAAATAGCTCAAATAAAGGTGGAATTCGATTTACTAATGCTGTATTTGGATTCTTAGATACATATGATAACAACAATGCTATTTGGGATCACCTTGCTACACTTGAAGGAGATTTCAGATTATCAGATGATTTAGGATTATCATTCATTGCTGGTGGTACAGCAAGAAGTGATAAATTTGATCAAAGTGGTGTAGCTAGTACTGGACAAATTGTTTACGGTGTAAAAAGACACTTTAACTATGAAAATCAGTCCCCACTGCAATATTCAGTAGAGAGAAACATTCTAGGTCTTTTTGGTCAAGCAACGCTAGATTATAAAGACTTCCTATATATGAACCTTTCTGCGAGAAAAGATTGGGTTTCAAACTTTGCAGATGGAAACAATTCAATTACATATCCGGGTGTTAGTTTATCTTTCTTGCCTATGGGTGTTATTGATAACCTTCAATCAGAAAATGGGTTAAACTTTTTGAAGTTGAGAGCCAGTTACGGAACATCAGCGAACTTCGATTCTGAGAATCCATATCCAACAGTTGGTGTTGTACAGCAGAATACAAATGTATTCACTGGACCTAATGGTACTCCAATTACAACTAATCAGATAGATAACTTTAGAGCAAACCCTGACTTAAAGCCAGAGTTATTAGCTGAATTTGAGGTTGGACTAGAAGCAAGATTCTTCAAGTATAGAGGATTTTTTGATTTTACATTTTTCAACAGAACTACAAATAACTTAATTGTAACTCAACCATTGCCAGCTTCTACTGGGTTTTCATTTACACAGAATAACGTAGGTGAAATTCAGAATACTGGTATAGAGGCAACTCTTGGATTTGACATTGTTAAAAAAGGAGATTTCTTGTGGAATTCATCAGTTAACTTCTTTACAAACGAAGAGATCGTTACTGAACTTGAAGAAGATTTTATAGCTTACGCAGGGTCATTAGCTGTAGGTGGTGGACTATTTAGAGGTTCTAACGCCGCGATTGAAGGTGAGTCATTAGGAACTATTGTAGGTACAATGATCCAAAGAGATGATAATGGAAATTTCGTTGTAAATGCTGCAGGTAATTATGTAGTTGCTGAGCAAGATGCAGATGGAAATGTGCCAATCATTGGAGATGCTGTACCTGATTATACAATGAACTTTATTAATAACCTTTCATGGAAAGGATTATCACTAGGAGTCCAAGTAAATCACACAAAAGGTGGAGATATTTTATCTAGTACAATTGCTACTTTATTAGGTAGAGGTTTGATTGTAGAAACTGAAGATAGATTAGCAACTTATATTCTTCCTGGAGTAACTGCAGATGGAGCACCGAATACTACACAAATAAATAACTCGACTTATTTCTTTAGTAACCTATTATTTGGGCCAACAGAAACGAGAATTTATGATGCATCAGTAGTTAGATTACAAGAAGTATCATTGTCATTTGCTGTACCGACAAGATTATTGGAAAGAACTCCATTTGGAAATTTATCAATAAGCTTGCAAGGTTTCAACCTATGGTATGATGCGTACAACACGCCAGATGGAGCGAATTTCGATCCAAACGTAGCAGGTGTTGGAATTGGTAATGGTAGAGGTTTTGACTTCTTAAATGGACCGAGTTCTAGAAGATATGGATTTAGTCTTAAAACATCATTTTAACCAAAACTGATAATTAACTATTTATGAAAAATATTATTAAACATATATTACCAGCGATCTTACTATGTTTTATAGTTAGTAGCTGTGATCAAACAGATTTAGATCTTACAGTAAGTCCAAACGATTTAGCTGCGGATGCTTCTGATCCAAATCTATTATTGAATTCAATCCAAATTGCTTACAGTGCCAATCAATTAACTTTGAATGGTATCGGAGGGCGAATGACAAGAATTGAATATTTCAGTGGCAGAGATTATTTCAACGCCTTACCAGGTAGTACCATGGATTTTGTTTGGAGAAGAACTTACAGTTCTGCAACTGCAGGCATTGGTGATTCGGGCGTTAATGGCGTAGAAGTTGGGATTCAAACAAATCTACAGACATTGGAGCAAATCAATGCAGATACAGATTTAGATTTAGGTTTTCATGTAGGTGTAGGTAAAACGTTATACGCTCATTCATTATTCCAATTGGTAGATTATGTTGGAGAAGCCGCGTTTAGCCAAGCTGGAAATCCAGATTTCCCTGCACCATTATTAGATGGTGGTTCATCTGTTTATGATGCTGCATTCACTCTTTTAGATGAGGCAGAAGCTCTTTTAGCGGCTAATCCTCCTGCAGGAAATGCAACTGATTTCTTTTACGGAGGAAACTCTGCTCAATGGATCAAGTTAATAAATACAATTAGATTAAGATCTTATGTATTGACTGGCGATTCTGCTGCTTTTAATGCTATAATTTCTGGTGGAAATTATATCACAAGCGCTGCTGATGATTTTCAATTGCAATTTGGCACAAGTGAGTTACAACCTGATAACCGTCACCCAGATTATGCTAATGACTACAAATCTGACGGAGCTGATATTTATCAATCAAATTGGTTGATGAACTTGATGTTAGGTACCGATGACCCTAGACGTAGATATTACTTCTACAGACAACAGGATTGTACTCCGGGTGCAACTTGCGTAGACGGAACAGAAGCAGATCCTAATGAAGAGCAACTCGCTTGTTCATTAGTAGTACCACCACCACACTATGATGGATTTGTATTTTGTAGTGTAGATGATGGATATTGGGGACGTTCACATGGAAACGATGAAGGAACACCTCCAGATGGTTTCCAAAGAACAGCTTCAGGGGTATACCCAGCTGCCGGAAGATTTGATGATGACAGCTTTGGAGTTGTTGGTCTTGGTGTAGGTGGCGGCGGAGCTGGTATCGAGCCAATTATCCTTTCATCATACGTTGATTTTTGGCAAGGAATCATGGCTGGATCTGGAGGAGATAGATCTGGATTCTTAAGATCTGGACTTGAAAAGTCTATCTCTAAAGTTCAATCATTTGGCGCTTTAGATGGTGGTGCAGATTTATCTGTTGGTGCTGATGCTGCAGCAGTAACTGCATTTATTGATGGGATAGTTGCCGCCTATGATGCAGCTTCTGGAGATGCCCAAGAAAACTTATTTGCTGAGCAATATTTTGTAACACTTTATGGTGGATGTTCTGAAGCTTATAATTATTATAGGTTGACCGGATATCCGACAACTGTTGCACCAAATTGGGAACCAGATCCAGGGCCATTCCCTAGGACATTGTTAATTCCTCAGACTGAGGTTATTAATAATCCTAATCTTACGCAAAGATCTGATTTGACAACACAGGTATTCTGGGATACAAATCCTCCGAGTCCTGCTTTTCCACCAGCTAATTAAAAACTTAGACTATGAAACTTATTAAATCAAAATATTTATTAATCATTGGGTTTTTTGCTTTGTTAGCTACAGCTTGTTCTGACAGCGACAAGGTAATTGATCAAATTACTGGAGATGTAACAAGAGGAGCTGTCTTACGTCAGTTAGAAGTAATAGCTAACTCTGTTGCCATTGATGCAGCAAGTAATACTCTAGTAGATGGTGAGCAATTTGCGGTAACACTTGAATATCAAGATACTGAAGATGGTGCTCTTCTTCAAGACATGAATGTATATGTTTCATTTGTAGATAATACAGATGATGGTGCAGATAACAGTGTTGGAGAATCTTTATACGAAACAGTTCCTGCTTCTGCATTTTCAACAGGAGATAGAGGACTACCCGTTATAACTTATGCAATCTCAGCTCAAGAAATGCAAGGTGCAACTGGATTGAGTAATGATCAAATCGGGTTGGGTGGAGATAATTTCGCTGTAAGATTTGAAGTAGTATTAACAGATGGTAGAACATTTTCTGCTGAAAATAATTCTGGAACAATTACTGGATCATACTTTAACTCGCCATTCTTGACTAGTATTAATGTTGTTTGTTCTCCTTCTAAGCCAACAGCTGGAACATGGATTTTCGAAACAATTGATACTTATGGTGACGGATGGAATGGAGCTTCTCTTGCAGTTGTTATTGATGGAGCTGATGCTGGTAGCATCGTAAATTCTGGTGCAACAGGCACTGATCCGGAGGTTTTTGAATTAGAGGTTCCTACTGGGGCATCAACAATTTCAATTATTTTCAACAGTGGTGATTGGGATGGAGAGATTATGTACACAGTAACTTCAGCTAACGGAAATGTAGTTGCAAGCGGTGGACCTTCTCCTTCTGCAGGTGTAGAATTGTTAGATTATTGTGCTGATAATTTATAATTTCTTTTAGAAATTATTGTTAGATATAAAAGGAGATTGTCTCATTGAGGCGATCTCTTTTTTTATTGTCGCCTCTGGATTAGGTTTTAGATCTCTCCACTACTTACTTAAATTATAACTCTAGATTACTAGTGTTATTCTATTTATTGTTACTATTAATAATCTTGAATGCAGCACTTATAAATTATATAATGCCCAACGAAGAATAAATTATTCGGCTATCTGGTGTGTAAAAGTGTATTTACTAATAAGCGGAATCAAAAGAACTAACCTTGAAGGAAAATTTACTTGAGTTTACAAATACAAAAGTATATTTTAAGTTTTACCAATGATCATTTCTGCTTGCTTAACTTTTAGCGCAGATTGAATTGAGTTCAATTAATATTCGATGGATTTAATTTATTAAGTATTAAATTTTCTGCAATAAAATCTTTCATTTAATCTTCAAATTTTGATTTCAAAGATTATGGGGGAATTATTATTAATTCCAATTATCAAGAATTCTTTTCCACCGATTTTGATTTTATCCATTGATTTCGAATTATCATTTATTTGTAATTGGGCAGAAAGTGAACTGTTGTATATAAAACCTGAACCCGCTTCATTAATGAGAACTGTTGCATTATGATAATCTAATCTTGGAGTTTCTGGTTCAGTATTATAAATGTTTCCTATTGAAACTAGGTCGTCAAAACCATCTTGATTTAAGTCCAAAGAAACAACATCTAAAATTGGCCTTAATTGAGCTTCAAAGGGTAGGGGTGATGGATTAAAGGTTCCATCTTCATTTTGAATTAGGATCAAGGATCTAAATTCATTGCAACTTTCAGCCGTACAATCTTGAAGTTTCTCTCCAAAAATATCCGTCATACTTGCGTTTGCAAATGCATTGTAGCTTTTAAATTTTTCTGAAATGAAGGGCATCTGTTCACTTGAACATTCTCGGCCTCGGAATGGCACTTCTTTACCTTTATAATCCTTACTTAATACAAAGTCCAGACTCCCATTATTATCAAAGTCATTGATGTAAACATTTAAAGGGTTATCCGTGTTGGCTTTGTATTTTGAGTTAAGCCCAAGGTTTCCAACTACATAGTCTTTTAATCCATCCTTATTCACGTCAAGCTCATGAATCGTATTCCACCAACCGACCAATCGATTGGGTAATAACGATTGGCTTATATTTTTAAAACCAGAGGTTTGATTTTCCCAAAATTGTATATCATTCCATTCTCCTAAGAGAATCAAATCATGTCTGCCATCATTATTGAAATCGGATACTGCTACATCGTTGACCACTCCAAAAGAAGTTTGGTTAAAGATTTTCTCAGTGACATCTTTTAGTTGTCCATTTACATTTTCATAAAGAAAAGATTTAGCCGGAATGGGAAAGGATTGGATTTCCATTCTATTAGCCACAAACAAGTCATCATCCCCATCTCCATCAAAATCTATGGCAACTGTTTTTTTACCTGAATAAGTTTGAGTATTTAAACCAGTTGATTTATTTGAAAGACTTTCATTTTGAGAAACAAACAACTGATCGATATATCTTTCTGAATTTTTAGTTGAGTTACCTCCCGATGGAATGTAAAGATCTAAATCTTTATCATTGTTTAAATTAAAAAAGCACGCGGTCATTTCTTCTAAGCTTTCATCTTGGCCTTCTAACTTTTTATTGATGTATGTCGTTCCATTGGAAATCAATAATTGACCTTTTTGACCTGAAGCTCCTGAGAGGTAAAGGTCAGAATTAAGATCTCCATTAACGTCAGCAACAGTTATAAATGGTCCTAGGGTCGATTGTTTGTAAGGAAGCAAAATTTCTTTTCTAAAGTCATCATATTCGTTTTCTTGATGTATGAATGTAATTCCCAATTCCTTTGGATCTTTCTTAATAAATTTAATTTCCTCTTTGGTCTCTGTATTGCTTTCTTGAAAATTGAGTTTAGCAATGTCGACAAAGGAATTGGCTTCAACATCCGTCAGGGTTATTGATTTACCTTTGGAGTTTGTGATTTTAACTTGACCAACCTTTTTCAAGTTATCCAATCCAATATTTATTTCTGGACTGCAAGAAGATAAATATCCTCTAACGACTTTTGATTCGTAAAGTTGAATACCTTCTTTGAATTTTAATTCGGCTGAGAAATGTTCGTTATTAGAAAAATCGGTTGAAAATATTTTAATAAAATTTCTACCACTTTTTTCAATTGATTTATTTTTATAGACAAATGCCTCTTCATCGATATTGTTGATGACTAAGTCTAAATCACCATCATTATCTAAGTCTGCATATGCCGCTCCATTAGAAAAACTTGGGTCCTCTAAACCAGTTCCATTTTTGATCTTAACCATTGGTCCGGTGCCTTCATTTTCGAAATATATGTTTGGTAGTTTTTCAGAAGGAATTTCATTGTACAACTTTTCTTTTTCTGACAAAGGCACTTCACCTTTATACTTTTGTTGGATAGCCATAACCTTATTTCTCAGGTCGTTGTCTTTGGCATATTTTCGATAACCATTGGTTACAAAAATATCCTTATCCCCATCAAGATCGAAATCTGCCATTAATCCAGCCCAGCTCCAATCAGTTTTAGCAAGGTTTAAAGCTTGGGAGGCATTGTCGAATGTCCCTGCCTTATTTCCTAATTGCATGGAATTAAACATGTACTGATACGGGAAATTCAATTGATCAGTTAGTAGCCTAAAATTATCAACATCCATAGACTCCATTAAAGTTTTAGCCCGAATATGATCATCACTAGCCATATCTAAAACATAAATGTCTTTTAGACCATCATTATTTATATCAGCAATATCCACACCCATTCCAAAGAACGATTGTTGTTTAACCATCTCTTTGGTTTGATCCGCAAAGCTACCTTGTTTATCGTTGATGTAAATGGCGTCTGGAACATAATAGTCGTTGGCAACATAAATATCCAACCAACCATCATTGTTCAAGTCACTAACGCAAACTCCTAAGCCAAATGAAGGTTTATCAATGTCAGTGTTTTTGGTAATGTCCGTAAATTTTCCATTGTCATTCCGAAGCAGATGAGAGGTGCTACCTGACCATAAACTTTTTCTATGGTTTTGTAATAAGCTATAGAACTTAATTGGGTCAAACCCAAAAAGTGGACTTTCATTTAATACAAAACAATCAAGATCGTTATCCTTATCATAATCAAAAAATACAGCCTGAGAACTAATCCCTGAATCATTTAATCCATATTCTTTCGCTTGTTCTTCGAATGCAAAGTTTCCTTTATTAATGAATAATAAATTCTGTCTTTCTTCTGGTCCATAGGGTCCCCCTTGAGAAATATAAATATCGAGTAGACCGTCCGAATTAACATCCGCAATACTTACACCAGTCGACCATTTTTTTCCATTATTAATTTTACTGACACGGGTTTTATCTTCAAATTCAAAATTCCCTTTATTCTTGAAGATTCTATTTTCTCCTTGGTTTGCAGCAAAAACTACATCCTTCAAACCATCATTGTCAAAGTCTGCAATGCCTACTCCTGAGCCGTTAAAGAAAAAATCAAAATCGAAAATATTATAACCTTTTTCTAAGTCTTCCTTGAGGTGGTTGTTAAATTTGATTCCTGAGCTAGCCGAAGGAATCCTTTCGAATAGTTCATAAGAACTGGCTTGTTCTGAATTGCTTGGTGAGTCAGAAGAACTAGCACAAGAATGGATGAAAATGCAAGTGCTAATGACGAGGAATAAATGTAAAGTTCTTGAGATTAAAATTTTCATTAATTTATTATGTCCAGATGTTACTTTTAGTAATTTATTGCAAAGATAAATTACATATGATTGTACTCTGCACATTTTAATGTATTCATTTTATAATACTTAATGCTAAGGGATCCTTTTACTTTTCTTAGAGTTTTAAAAATTTGTAAGTAAATCTTCTATTTTGATCATTTATTTGGAAAAGATAAATTCCAGGAGGTATGCTTGAAACTTCTATGTTCTGATTAGTAGTAGTTACACCATCAGCCATAATTTCACCAGAGATTGATATGATTTTATAGTTGAATTCAAAACCCGATTTACTTGATAACTTTATTTTATCTACACATGGATTTGGGTTTAGTATTGAAGAAGACCGATTCAATTCAAATTCGATGCTATTTAGGATTGTCGTATCCATTGCCATTGTGTCTACCTTCATAGTGTCTATGGCCATCGTGTCCATCATCATTGTATCCATAGTCATAGTGTCTATTGACATGGTATCAGTAATTACTATATTTTCTTCAATGGTTATTCTTTGGTTAGACATAATATTATAAATGGTGTCATTAATAGAAAGACCTGGCCAATCAACTATGATACTATCGATCATTGAAATTGTGTCCAATCCAAAATGTAGTATTTCAGTATTTTGAGAAGCGTGGCTGGAACCATTTAATTTTTCTTGCAAGTATTTTTTTTCTCCACAATGAAGAGTAACTCTGCTCCCAAATGCACTTTTATTGATATTATTTCCTTTCAAATTTACTTGTAAATAATTTTTCTGAGGGGAAATATTTTGATAAAGCCTACTGGCCCATGAACCACCTATTTGTGGTATGTTTTGCACGACTACGAAGATGTCAAGATCACCATCATTATCGTAGTCACTATAAATAACTCCTCTTGATTCATCCATATTTTCAATTCCTGCTTGGAAAGTGATTTCTGTAAATCCTTGGCCATCGATGTTACGATAAAGTTTATCAGGTTGGCCATAAGTAGAATTTAAAAAATCTGGACTTGGGACAAAGCCATTTCCGATGTAGAGATCTTGATATGTATCATTATCTAAATCTGCAAAGAAACACCCCCATCCAATTGCAGTTCTATCCTCTGAGAAATACCATTCATCTTCACAACCTTTTTCGATGGCCACATCAGAAAAGCTGCCATTATTATTTTCAAGTAAAATATTGGCTCCGAAATTCGTCATGTAATAATCGATGTCTTGGTCGTTGTCAAAATCACCAGCTGCTATTCCCATACCGTAAATAGCCTGATCTGTCCCTATTTGAGCACCTACATTTGCGAAAGCGGCTTCAGGGTACAAGTTTAAATAAGAGGTGTTTTCTTGAATATCCTCTCCGAAGTCATTAGCAATCATTAAATCTAATCGATCATCATTATTTAAATCGGAAGCAATTGCACTAAGACTACATCCATCATTAGTTACACCTACGTCAATTCTTTCAAAACTTAAGTTTCCTTTATTTTTATATAATTGATTTTGGAAACATTCATGGTCATATCCAATAATCTCACCATCATCTGATAATAGAAATCCAGTTTTATCAACATAATTGGTCACATATATATCGAGTAATCCATCTTGATTATAATCTATAAATGTTCCACCAATCGAGTAAACAGCATCTTGTATGCCAGCGTGCGGCCATATATCAACAAAAGTTCCATCCCCAAGATTGATGTAAAGGAAGTTTTTAGTAAAAGGTGTATATAAATCTCCTCTTACAGTGACATACAAATCAATATGGCCATCATTATTTATATCTCCTGCAAAAGCTCCTGTTGTATAATGGGTCGAGGTCAATCCAAAACCGGCATCGATTGCTTGCTCTTTGAAAGTACCATCCTGTTGATTGACATAAAATTGATCAATTGCTTGCCCTGAAGTGATGTATAAATCATCAAACCCATCATTGTTGCTATCAAAGAATACGGCACCACCTCCTGTGAAACTGCTGTGGATATACACATGATCAATTCCAGCAGATTCGTTTACCAATCTGAATTCTTGTGCCCAAGTATATGTGCCGAAGAGGAAAAAGATAAGCAAGAAGATATTTTTCATTGGTTTGGACTTATTCATAGATTATAGTACCTCATTCAATATTAATTACAGCACTTAAATATTAATTTGAGAACAAGCAATTATGTTGCAGTTTCCGTTTGTTATTTAAATTTATCAAATCATGACTCTTAGCACATAAAGAACATATTACATATATTTGCAATATGTTTAATTTGCTAGATGTTTTCACAAATTACCTTGAACATGAAAGAAGGTACTCAATTCATACAATCAATTCATACCGAACTGATCTTTCTCAATTTATGGAGTTTTGTAAAGATCAAGCACCCAATAGTCAGAAGTTGGATTGTTTCATTACTTGAAAAAAATATAACCAGTAAATCTATTAATAGAAAGATATCTAGTCTCAGAACATTCTATAATTTTTTGAAACGAAGAAAATTAATAGTAACGAACCCCATGCTGAAAATTGTTGCTCCTAAAATTCCAAAACGACTTCCCTCATTTATTAAGGAGCAAGAAATAAAAGCTTTGTTTGACAATTTGAATGAAGATGTAAATTATTTTGAATTTAGAAATCGGCTGATTGTTGAATTGTTGTACACCGCAGGTCTTCGTCGAGCAGAATTAATTTCTCTGGAGGATAGGAGTTTAAGTTTTTCTGATAAATATCTAAAGGTTTTAGGCAAGGGAGGAAAGGAGCGTATTATACCCTTAAATGAACACTTTTTGAGTAAGCTTAAAAAACTAATCGAATTGAGAGAGACTGAATTCCCGCAATTGAAGACCTCCCATTTATTTGTAACTGATAAAGGGAAGCCCATTTACCCTAAGTTTGTCTATAACATAGTGGTTAGATTATTAAAAACAGTTACAACTTCAGATAAAAAGAGCCCACATATATTGCGGCATAGTTTTGCTACACATTTGACCAATAATGGGGCAGATATAAATGCAATTAAGGAGTTATTAGGTCATTCAAATCTCGCAGCAACGCAAATTTATACTCATAATAGCATTAGTAAGCTTAAAGAAGTCTATAAAAATTCACATCCCAAGGCTTCTAAGTAGATTAATTGACGGATTTTCAAATTAATTTTTTGTATAGGAAACTGTAAATCAAGGGTTTAAAAACCATTGTAATATTTTTTTAAAAGTGGGTTTCTATTTTGCAGAAAAATTTATATTTTTGCATTCGCTTTTAAAGAAAGTGCTTGGAACTATAGTGATGCCGATGTAGCTCAGTTGGCCAGAGCAGCTGATTTGTAATCAGCGGGTC